>NZ_FRAU01000004.1:277500-332907 GCF_900142415.1 Rhodothermus profundi | reverse complement strand
GCCTGGGCTTGCTGCTTGTCGCGCTAAGCTGGAGCCTCTACGGCTGGCAAACGCAGCGACGCCTGCCGCAGGTGCCCTTCCCGTCCAAGGCGTTCGTGCCCGTCTGGACCCCGACCAAAGCTCCAGTACCAACTGACCGCCCGGGCGAGGTGCTGCTGTTTTTCAGCCCGGACGACTGTGGGCAGACGGTGGCGCGCGCGGTGGCGTTCTGGGTCGAAGGGGCGCGGGCGCTGGGCTATCGGGTGGTGGGGATTCTGGAAGACCGGAGCCGGGAGCTGGCACGCCGCTATGCGGCGGTGATGGGATTTCCGTTCGCGGTGTGGTGGGATTCGGTGGGTTGGTACGGGCGGCATTATGGGGCGTTGGCGTTGCCGCGGGCGCTGGTGCGGCGGGAGGGTCGGGTGGTGGGGGAGCTGGGGCCGGAGGCGTTGCGCACGGTGCGGGGGGTTGAGTCGGTGCGGCTGTTGTTGGCTGCTTATTTCCGCGAAGATCTTTCTGTTCTCAAAAACCAACCAGAAGGAGGTGAGCTATGAGACGCTGGAAGGATCGGCTGGCGACGTTGTTTCTGGTGGTGGCGGTAGGCCTGAGCCTGCTGCCGTGGATTGTGCCGGCAGTTTCTGAAGAAAGGACCTCCGCAGAGTGTCCCAGTTTGGACTATGATTGGATAAGGAAAGAGATCTACTGCAACTGGCTTATTCCCTGTTATGGAAGACCGTTATGCTGCTTTGATTGTGGAATTGCCATTGTTCAATAAAAAGTCAATAATCATTATGTTCAAAGATACATGTAGAATATTTTTAATTTTAATAATAATCTGGATTTATTCACTTACCTCCCTGGGACAATCTATCGAGGATGTAATCCTATGGGTTGACTCGCTCAAACTTGAGGAGACAGAAGAAACATTTACAGGAATTATTGAGGTGAGTTTAGATCCGGAAGGAGGCTTTCTGGTAGCGGATGTTCAGGAGCATCAGGTGCGCCTTTACACGCAAGAAGGTCATCTACGTTTATATTTTGGCGGTCCCGGGGAGGCGCCGGGTAGATTGCGTCATCCTCGGGCGCCGGTCCGCCTTTTATCCGGTAGGATTCTGGTCCCTGATTTTGGAGGGCATCTCTCGTTATTTGATTCCCGTGGAAAGTTTATCCGGCGGTATACCCGGGTTGTCGTATCAGGAACCTATGCGGTGCGGGATGTACCGGGGCCTGAAGTTTTATTAATTGGCATGCGAAAAGCCCAGCGA
The DNA here is from genome assembly GCF_900142415.1 of Rhodothermus profundi. Classification (NCBI taxonomy): domain Bacteria; kingdom Pseudomonadati; phylum Rhodothermota; class Rhodothermia; order Rhodothermales; family Rhodothermaceae; genus Rhodothermus; species Rhodothermus profundi. The sequence goes on along the minus strand of NZ_FRAU01000004.1, from coordinate 331,663 downwards.
GGTGCTCAGCCGTTGCTTCATTTTTTCGATCCAGAAAAGGGAAAGATTACCAAAAGCTTTTTTCCTCATCCTATTTCTCCGGGCCAGTATGGTGGCGTAATACATTCATTGGCACATTTAGTTGATGCGGATGTACTGGGTGATCGTATTGTAGCCACTTTTCTTTTGTTGAACCGGCTTTATTTTTTTGATCTAAATGGCCGGTTTATTGAAGCGATTGAAGTGCCCTTACGCCATTTTCGACGAACGATTCCTGAAAAGCCAATAGCCTCGTTGGAAGCATTTACTCAGTTTTTAGAAAGTCACTCGCTTTTGACGCGCGTTTTCTGGTTAAACCGAAAAATCATTCTAATTCTTTATAAGGATTTGTTGGATGTTCAACGCCGAAAGGCCCGCTGGAGTCTGGCAGGAGTCACGCCGAGAGGAAGCGTATTGTTTGAAGTGACGGACGTACCTCGACTGCTGGCGGTTAATCCACAGACAGGGACCTTGTTTTTCACGCATCCGAATTACGAAACAGAGAATCACTGGCTCGTAGGCCGCTTGAAGCCGCATGTACTTCGAGCTGCTGGACTCCGGCCGTAAGTGCATCTCTCGGGAGGGGCATGGCTGCCGGTGGCTGTGGGTGGTGGTCAGCGGAGCCCTCTTGTGCGAGTGCGGCGATTGAGCCCTATGGGGTGCTTGTTTCGATTTCGGGCAGGTGACAGCAGCCGCTGGAGCTTCCGGGCCCGGTGCTGGGGCGAGACGGGGTCTATCATCTTTACATTCGCTTGTCGGACGAGCCGGCTCGTCGGTTGATCGGGCGTTACCGGGTGGTGCTCTGGCAATAATGGGCAGCGGAGAAAAGGGGCCTTTCAGGCGAGCACTTCTTCGGCCAGGGCCAGGGCGCCCAGAACGCCGGCGCGATCGCCAAGAGCAGGCGGCACGATAAACGTTTCGAGATCTGGCAGCGTCACGTATCCGTTGAGGCAGGCAGCCACCTTCTGGCGAAGGCGCGGAAACAGATGGGTCTGGTGCATGACCCCCCCGCCCAGGATGAGTCGCTGCGGAGAGAGCGTCAGGATCAGATTGGTCAGGCCCAGGGCCAGGTAGTGAGCCACCTGATCCCAGGCCGGATGGCTGGGAGGCAGTTCGGGAGCGGGCCGCCCCCAGCGGGCAGCGATGGCCGGACCCGAGGCAAGTCCTTCGAGGCAGTCGCCATGGAACGGGCAGATTCCGGGCCGGTTGTCGTCGGGCAGGCGAGGAATGAGCAGGTGGCCCATTTCAGGATGCTGGTGGCCGTGGTGGCGCCGGCCGTTCACGATAGCCCCGCCGCCGATGCCGGTGCCGATGGTCAGATAGACGAAGGTGTGCAGTCCGCGGCCGGCACCCCATCGATGCTCGCCCAGAGCGGCAGCGTTCACGTCGGTGTCGAAGGCAACCGGCACGTTCAGGGCGCGGCGTAGCGTACCGGCCACGTCGGTGTGTGCCCAGCCTGGTTTGGGCGTTGTAGTGATATAACCATAGGTGGGTGAGGCGGGGTCAGGATCGACGGGGCCGAACGACCCGATGCCCAGCGCAGCGATTGGTTCGGGTTGTTTCTGGAAAAAGTCGATCACGCGGCTGAGCGTTTCGTCCGGCGTTGTGGTCGGGAAGCGGGCCAGGGCGCGGAGGTCGTTCGGGCCGGTTCCCACGGCACAGACGAACTTAGTGCCGCCGGCTTCGATGCCGCCAAGTAGAGGATGTTCGGCCATCGGTTTAAGCGATGCCATACCAGTAACGGGTGACGGTTTCTATGAGGCGCTGGGCGGTTCGCAGGTTTTGCAGGGCAATTTGCGCCCGGCGCGTGGGGGTTACAGAGAGCGGGCGCTTGTGGTCGTGGAGGGTAGGAGTCAGTGGGTGTTCCAGGCGCTGTTCCCAGTCGAGGCGCCAGGACGAGGGAAGCCGCTCAAGGAGCGGACGATCTTGCAGAATCAAATACAGCAGCGTCCAGACGCGCACGGTCGCATCGAAGTCGTAGCCTCCGCCCAGCGTAAACAGCGCGCGGCCGCCGGTGTGTTCGTCGGCCAGTGCTTTGAGTCGGCGGAAGAGCTGTTCGTAGGCGTGGGTGGTGAGCAGGAGGTCCGCCAGGGGATCCTGGAAATGGGCATCGGCGCCGCACTGCACGACCAGCACATCGGGCTGGAACATCGTTAGCGCATGGGGCACGACGCGCTCAAACACCTCCAGATAGCTTTCGTCTTCGGTAAAGGGTTGCAGGGGTAGGTTGAGCGAAAAGCCCTGTCCGCGGCCTTCGCCGATCTCATTGATCGCACCGGTTCCGGGAAACAGGTACTGGCCCGTCTCGTGTAGGCTGATGGTCAGGACAGTGTCTTCATGGTAGTGAATGGCCTGCACGCCGTCGGCGTGATGGACGTCGAGGTCAATGTACGCTATGCGCAGTCCGGCCCGGGTCAGTGCCCGAATGGCAATGGAAAGGTCGTTATAGATGCAAAAGCCTGCGGCGCGGTTCGGGTGCGCGTGATGAAAACCGCCGCCGAGTTGCAGGACCATCCGGGCCTGGCCCTCGGCAATCAGGCGGGCCCCACAGAGCGTTCCGCCCACCTGTAGCCGAGTGGCATAGTCCATATCAAGAAAGATGGGAACGTCAGGAGTGTCCAGGCCAAAGGCCCGGGCGTCGAGCACCGCTTCGCCCTGGCTGGCGGCTTCCACGCGGGCAACGTAGGCTTCGGTATGCACCTGAAGCACCTCGTTGCGGGAAGCTGCGGCGGGCTGGCAGGGCGTAGGTCGGTCGCCCAGCGCCTCAAGCAACGTCCAGAGCATCTCCAGCCGCAGGGGACTGAACGGATGCTCCGGACCAAAGCAGTACTTCAGATAGTCCGGATGGTAAACGATGGAGATCACGGTTTGCGGGAACGTCAGCGAACTTTGACGCTTTTCGCTCGAAGCGTGCCAGCCAGCGAGTGCGTTTTTCGTAAGGAGCTACTGCCCCTCGAACGCCCTCTCTCCTTCCTGAGCCCGAAGGCTCGTTCGGGCCAGCGCAGCAAGCTGGCACCCAAGCTTACAAACATCCTGCCGTTGGACGCAAGGTAACGGTGCGGAAGTCGGCAGAGCGAGAGGAACTGGCGGTCGATCACCAGAAACAGGGGCGCGCTGGAGGCGCTGTTGCATGCCGAGCAGTGGCTGCTGCGCGGGCAGGAAACGAGGTCAACCACGCTCTACCAGCCCTGATAGCATTATTCTGGACCACTTGCGCATTCCGGGCATTTCTCAGAACACCCGGGCAGATCGTGCTGTCGCCTGATGGCAGGGCATACCCTGCGGAGCGCCTGAAGGGTTCAGCGACGCGCTGGACGGTTTTCGCTCTGCAGCGCCTGGTGGACGTAATTTCGGAGTTGGGAAGCCGGAACGCCTACCGGCACGCGGCGCCCGTTCAAAAAGAACGTGGGCGTGCCGGTCACGCCGACTCGCCGTGCCAGCGCAATATCCTGCAATAGCAGAGAGTCTACAGGAGTGTCCCGGCCATACAGGTACGAATTGAAGGCGGCCCGTTCGGATTCCGTGCGATCGTAGAGCAGGCTTTCTATATCCAGTTGCTGAGCGCTAAAGAGGCGGGTGTGCATGAGCTCGAACCACCCCAGCGCGTCGGCGCAGAGGGCAATGCGGGCAGCCGCTGCCGAGCGGTTGAGGTTCAGCGGATAGTGTCGGTAGATAATCTGCAGGTCGGGATACGCCTCCAGCAGGGCCTCCAGTGTCGGGTGTATCTGGCGGCAGTAGGCACACCGGTAATCCAGGAATTCCCCCAGAATGGCTCTGGGCTCAGCCGCGCCTACCCGGTGGTCGCCCTGGAGGAGCGGTTCCCAGAGGGAATCCGGTAACGCGGGCAGCGTTTCAAAGTCTTCAGGGAAGGGAGACGGAGACTGCGTCTCCGGAGAAGATCAGTTGCAGGCGTTCGGCTTTCATGGCTGTTCGGGAAGCGTGTAGACGTAGAGCAAATCTTCTGGAAACATCCGGGCCAGCAGCCTGCCCGTTTGGGGGATGACTTCGATGAGGCGAGCAGATAGAGATACCTCCTCTATACGGTCCGCTTCAAGGAGACCCATCTGAAGGGGTGTCTGGTCGCGGTGGAGGCGCAAAATATGCGATAGCTCCATTCGTTCACGCGTGACCCGCACGACCAACACATGCTGGATGTGAGGCGCCTCTGGCCAGCGCATTGCAACGGCCAGATAAAGCCAGCCTTTTGCATAAGCAGCATCTCCCCAGAGTTGGGCGAGCATGTAAGGCTGTTTGCGCTGTAGTTCCTGCGTGCGCCCCCAGGCCTCTTGAAAAAGCTGGGCTAGGAATGGGGGCTGGTTTAGCGTGAGAATCTCCTGCACCTTGCCCTCGAAAGTGTACCGCTCGATCTGGGGGTGCAAGCGCGGAACGGCAATGATGTCTTGCGACTCCGTTATAAAAACGCCAACGCGGAAATTGAAAAAAGCAGAAGAGGGATGGTCAGGTTCCAGCATGCGTCCGAATCGGCGCACAAGACGTCCGTGGAGATCATACAACCGAAGAGGATCTTCGGAGCTAACAACGGTTTGTACAATTCCGTAAGGTGTAACGTGAACGCAATGCGCACAGCGACTACGAATAAGATAGCGATCAAGGTATACAAAATCGGGCAACAAAAATTTTTTGATAATCCTGCCTGTACCTACAAACAGGGTATCTCCCCATAAATGGAGGAAGGATATACCCATCAATTCTTCTGGACCTTCTCCAGGCTTGCCCAACGTACGTATTAACTGGAACTGGCGGTTTGTCCAGGCAATCTGACTCAGCTCATCGTCACCAATGAAGTATCCATATGTTGGTGCATAGGCAATGGCCAGGACTTTGTCGAGGTAAAAGTGCGGGCCCAGTACGGTAAGCGCTGTGTCTGGGTACAGGTCGATATAAGGGATCTCCTGTGCCCGAGTAGTCTGAAAAGCAGGGAATAGAAGCAGCAGGAAGAATTTCAGGGGCTTCATGGCGCTTTTGCGACGATTCAAAAGGGGGATAGCAGCTTGTCTCTGCTACCCTCCGACTGCGTTTCACCTACTCACGACAAAAGCCATAGGACCAGCCATCCCCGTCATAGCAGCGAACTTCACCATTCCTCTGGCTTGCTTCGCACTGTGCATTTGGCCCATCCGCTTCACAGGAAACTTTGCCGCAATTCCCACAGGTTACCTCCGCTCTGCACTTTATGGCCCAGGCCGGAGACGGGTCCAGTAAGATCAGGCTGCCGGAGAGAATGAGCACCGCGAAAAAAGCATGGAGTACGGGCAGCCGTTGCAGCAGCTTCTTCATGACTCCTCCATGGTTTTTTGAGGGGGAAGGATTTTGAAGAGTCTGACTCTAACCTAAAAAACAAGAAGATCGAGGCAAGAGGTATGGTTTGCAATTTTTGAATGCAGAGATGGCGATACAGCACAGGAGCTTTGCAAAGATGATACAACAGGGCTGAGTTACAGGGAGACTTGCAGCGTACGATGATTGTCACTCCGTGCCGGGCGTGCGGATGACGAGCCGGTCCGGCAGGTCGTTGCGCTGGGGGGCCGGGTTGAGCAGGGGGCCGGTCAGCGGGGTGTCGAGGGCGGTCACGAACGGGGCCAGCGTCGCAAATAGAAATTCCTGCTGGAACTCGAAGAAGTCGTCGTCGAAGCCGGCGCGGTCGCCTTCGTGGCCGATGATGTCGATGAAAAGCAGCCGCGGCCAGTCCGGAAAGCGCTCCTGCGCTTCCCGCAGCAGCGCAAAGAGCGCCTGGGCGGCCTCCTCGAACGTATCGTCCGGTTCCACCACGTGATAGATGGAGACCGTGTTGTCGAAGTTCATCCAGATGCCAGGCTGCCGGGGACGGTTATAGGCAGGTACGAAGGCAGGGCCTTCCATGGCTGGCAGGTCGGTTCGTGCAAGGGGATGCAAAGCGAACGCGAAGGCACGTGGTGAGATTCCTCTTGCCTTGCTTTTAATGAAACAGGCCGGATGTCCCGCGGGACATCCGGCCTGTTACCTGGCAGCAAGCCCAATCGTTAGGCTGGTACGCTCAGGCGGCTGAGCACTTCGACAAGCGCCCGTCCTACCCGTTCAGCCGAAGCGGGATTCTGGCCTGTCACAATGCGATCATCTACCTCCACGTAGGGCGCAAAGTTTTTCACCGACACGTGGATTGCCCCCAGTTCTTTCAGGCGCGTCTCCAGCAGGAAAGGCACAATTTTGTCCAACTGGACGGCCTGTTCCTCTTCGTTCGTAAACGAGTTGATCCGGCGTCCCTCAACAAGCGGTCGACCGTTAGATAGCCGGATGGGAAGCAGGCCAGACGGTCCGTGGCATACAGCGCCGATAGCACCCCCGCGCTCATAAATGCTTGCCGCAATGCGAGCAATAGCCTCGCTTTCCGGAAAGTCCCACATCGTGCCGTGGCCACCTGCGTAGAAAATCGCTATATAGCGGGCCGGATCGATCTGCTCGGGAGCCAGGGTTTCCTCCAGGCGAGCACCGTGAGCTTCCCAGAAAGCTTTGTTGATGGGATCGTCCAGTTGGTTGCTCCTCGGATCCATAGGTGCTTTGCCACCCCGGGGACTGACGAAGTCAATCTCATAACCCGCTTCGTGGAGCACATGAAAAGGATGCGCTACTTCAGACAGGTAGTAGCCCGTCTTATGCCCCGTGTTGCCAAGCTCGCTGTGATTGGTTACGACGAACAGAACACGGCCCATGATGACGTCTCCATTTTTTTGTTTGACCATGCACTTGCCTGCAATGGAGGAAGTGAACAAATGTTCAGTCCGTTTTGTGACGAACTCGCAACACAGTAGCCATTGCTGCAAAACAAAACGCCTGGCCTTCACAGACCAGGCGTTTATGATCACGCGTAAATGGCGTGTTTAGAACAGCTCGGACGACTGCGAGAGGCGTTCGACGTTGGTCGCGCTGAGCCCTTTGGGCGTGCGTTCCACTTCGTAGGAAACCTCTTCGCCTTCGCGCAGGCCTTCGTCCCAGCCCAGACCGGGTACGTTGTTGCGATGTACGAATACGTCCTTGCTGCCGTCGTTGGGTTCAATAAAGCCGTAGCCTTTGTCGATGTTGAACCACTTGACGCGTCCTCGTTGAGCCATGATACCCTGAATGTTGTGTCGCCTCACGTGGGGCTAACCCTGGAACCGTAGCCACTCGAAGAGCACTCGGAAGTGGTCAACCCGCAGGAGGTGACGTCGTGTAAAGTAACGTTAACAACACCCCCAACGGATGGGTAGCCCGGGGGTTCCGGGTAGAGAGAAAAAAATCAGTCCTGGCCGCAGGCGAACCTTGTGCGCTGTTCCAGAAAAGCCTGCACTTCCGGTAGCGTGAGCATGTAGCGTCCGGGCGATGCGGCGGCGACCATAAGGTAGCCTTCCGGGTTGAGCAGGAGCAGGCTGGGAAAGCCGAAAATTTCAAACTGACGCGTAAGGGACGCATCGGGGCGGTCATACAGGACTGGATAATCGATGCCGTGTCGTTGCATGAAGGCGCGGACGGTATCGACCGGCGCACCTCCAGTTACAGCGTCGCTGGAAATGCTGAGCAGGACGATCTGGTCCCCATACTGACGGTGCAGCGCGCGCAGTTTGGGAATTTGCGCGATGCAGGGGGTGCACCAGGTGGCCCAGAAGTCGAGCAAGACCCATTTCCCCTGCCACTGGCTTATGTCCACTTCCTGTTGCTGCTGGAGTTCGAGATAGCGTCCCTGCAGCGTATGGCGGCGTTCAGAAGGAAGAAGGACCGGCAGGGGGGCCCGCGAAAACAGCTGAAAGCGTTGCAGGCCACGTGTCGAATCGGTGTGCAGATACCAGGCGCGGAGCGTGTCGGGCGGCAACTCAGAGGCCGGAAGGCTGCGGGCCAGCAGGTCGAGCACAGCCAGGGCCTGGTCTGTCTGTTTCCGTTGACGGAGATCGTTCCAGAGCGAATGGCCGAGGGCTCGCAAATAACGGGGCTGAGTGAAGCGAGAGGCCTGCGCAGCCAGCTCCAGGAACACCTGGCCAAACTGTTGCTGGCGGCGGAGTGCTTCGAGGGTAAGGAGGGGCAGTCTGCGACTGATCAGACGGCTGGTGCGTTGGAGGCGGGCGTGCAAAAGGGAATCCGAAGAGGCTCGGAGCTGATAGGCCTGGATCAGGTCAGGGAGGCGTTGCAGCCGCTGGTAGAGAGCCTGCCAGGTGAAGTCAGGCAGTGCGCATTCAAACAGGAGTGGACTGGTGATCACTTCAAGGTCTGGAGCATAGGCAATCAGATGCGCTCGTTCCGGATGAGTAGCGGGCGCTGCATCGTCGAAGTTCGCCAGAAATGCAGGGACCATATACCGACGGTAAACATGGCATTCGAGCGGGCGCGGTAGGGGCGTAAACTGCGTTGCCGAGGCGACCAGCAGCAGATAGACATAGGGACTGAGACGGCGAAGGGCTGCTTCCTGGAGCGGGGTGTGGCGCAGCCAGGCGCGTTCGGCCCGTTGCAGGAACGTGTCCAGGCGGGCCAGCGAGGTGAACGGCGTATCGGGAGGGGTTTGCTGCAGGTAGTGGATAAAGAAGAGCTGCTGCCGCAGCGCCCGGCGTGCCCAGAGCGTATCGCCGGGGGTTGCTGAGGCAGCAGAGGTAACCACCAGTAACAACAGGAGCGCGCGCTTCCAGCCGGTGCGCTTCATCGTGGACCAACTGGCAATTGTATGGAGCCTTGATGGGATAACGACAACAGCCCCCAAGATCTTATGTACATTGCGCAAGAAAAACATAGTTTGGATATTAACAGCCGGAAAATGATAACATCATTCACAGGCGTGGCGTTTATGATGCGACGTGCGCTGCTTGTACTGACTGGTCTGTATCTGGCGGGCACAGTGCTGGCCCAATCTCGGCGGCCTCCTCTTGATACTACGGTAGTTACGCGACACACCGTTACGATAAAAGGCCAGCGAATTCCTTATCGCGCTGAGGCGGGCATGCAGCCTGTCTGGGATCGGTGGGGCCGTCCTATTGCCACCATGTTCTATGTGTACTACGAGCGCGAAGACGTGCAAGATCGGTCGCAGCGGCCTTTGATTTTTTCGTTTAATGGTGGGCCTGGCTCCGCTTCGGTCTGGATGCATATTGGCTATACCGGTCCCCGGCGCGTGCGCATTGATCCAGAAGGCTTTCCGGTGCAGCCGTACGGGATTGAGGAAAATCCCCACGCCATTCTGGACGTGGCCGATATTGTTTATGTCGATCCCGTCAATACAGGCTTTTCTCGCATCTTGAGCGATACGGTGGATCGTCGGCAGTTCTTCGGGGTGAACGAAGACATTGCCTATCTGGCTGACTGGATTGCCGCCTGGGTCAGCCGGCATGGCCGCTGGCGCTCGCCCAAGTTTCTGATCGGGGAGAGTTATGGTACCACGCGGGTAGCCGGACTGGCCAGCGCGTTGCAGGAGCGGCACTGGATGTATCTGAACGGCGTCATTCTGGTCTCGCCTACCGGACTGGGCATCGAGCGGGACGGGCCGGTCGGCCAGGCGCTGCTGCTGCCCTACTATGCCGCGGCGGCCTGGTACCACCGGAAACTGACGCCTGAACTCCAGCAGCGCGACCTGGAAGCGCTACTTCCCGAGGTCGAAGCATTTACGGTAGAAACCTACTTGCCGGCGCTGGTGCGGGGCGGTTTTCTGGAGCCGGAGCGCCGTCGCCAGATTGCCCGGCAGGTGGCCACCTATGCAGGCATCTCAGAGCAGGTGGTGTTGCAGTACAACCTGGCCGTCCCCCGCAACGTGTTCTGGAAGGAACTGCTGCGGGATGAGGGATTCACCATCGGCCGGTTGGATTCCCGCTACCGAGGCATCGACCGACAGGCGGCTGGCGAGCGCTTCGACCACGATCCGGCACTTAGCGCCTGGAATCATGCCTTTACGCCGGCCATCAACTACTACCTGCGGGAAGTTCTGGGCTTCCAGACAGATCTGGAGTACTGGATTTTTGGGCCGGTGCGTCCCTGGAATCGGGAGGGCAACGAAACCGGCGAGCAGCTTCGGCGCGCGATGGCGCAAAATCCCTATCTGCACGTGCTCGTTCAGGCTGGCTATTTTGATGGCGGGACCGATTACTTTTCGGCCAAATACACCCTGTGGCAACTGGATCCGAGCGGAAAGCTACGGGATCGTCTCTTTTTCAAAGGCTACCGGAGCGGCCACATGATGTATCTGCGAGAGGAAGACCTGGCCACCGCCAACGATGACCTGCGCGATTTCATCCGGAAGGCCCTGGAGGCCGCCCGCACACCGGCACGGTATTGAACACAACCGCACCTAGCCCATGCATGCGCGAACCTTCTGGCACCTGATCCTGCTGCTCAGTCTGGCTCCGGCTCTTCAGGCACAGGACCAGGCGGCCTGCTATGTGGCGCTGCCTGCGCCCGAGCGCATCGAAGCCGTGCGCCAGTACATTCGCCAGAGCTGGGATCTCCTGACGCGCTCGCACCGCGATCTGCTCGCGGCCGTGCAGGACCCCAAAGTCGAACACGAACCGGGCACGCCCTGGCCGCTCTACATTGCAGCTACCGAAGACCGCGCGTCGGTCTGGCAACGGCTGCAAGCGGCCCTGCCCGACTCCGCGCTTCGCCAGATCGAACTGCGCGTGCTGCCCGAAAACCCGGTAGCACATCTGGACCAGATCCGACCGCACGGTCTGCTTTATCTGCCTGAACCGTATGTGGTGCCAGGAGGACGTTTTAACGAAATGTATGGCTGGGACAGCTACTTCATTGTGAGAGGACTCCTGCGTGATGGGCGAATTGACCTGGCCCGGGCCATGACAGAAAATCACCTCTACCAGGTCCGCCATTATGGCAAAGTGCTCAATGCTAACCGCACCTACTACCTGACGCGTTCGCAGCCTCCGTTTCTGACGGCTATGATCCTGGCCGTGTATGCGCACGTGCAGGATCGTGACTGGCTGGCCGCTACCATTCCAGCCATCGAACGCTACTATGCCTACTGGACAACGCCCCCGCACCTGGCGGGCGAAACAGGCCTCTCGCGCTATTACGATCTGGGAAACGGACCAGCTCCCGAGGTAGTGGCCAGCGAACGGGATGCCCAGGGACGCACGCACTACGACCGCGTTCGCGAATACTACCGCACGCAGGAGATAACTGCCTACGACGTGTCGCGCTACTACGTCGCCGAAGCAGATTCGCTGACCCCGCTCTTTTACAAAGGTGACCGTTCCATGCGGGAGTCGGGCTTTGACCCGTCGAATCGTTTTGGCCCCTTCAGTGTGGACATTATCCACTACGCGCCGGTGGGACTGAACGCGCTCCTGTATCGGATGGAAATGGATGTCGCTCGCATTCACGAAATCCTGGGAGATACCGCAGCCGCTGCACGCTGGCGTGCCCGGGCCGAGACGCGACGCGCTCGGGTTGATCGTTACCTGTGGGATCCTCAGCGAGGACTTTACTTCGACTATAACTTCGAGACCGGCCGCCGGAGCGACTATGTGTTTGCCACCACCTTCTATCCGTTGTGGGTGGGCATGGCCTCACCGGAACAGGCAGCGCGTGTGGCGGCCAACCTGTATCTGCTGGAAGCTCCCGGCGGTTTGCTGACCAGCACGCACATCAGTGGCAGCCAATGGGATGCACCGTATGGCTGGGCTCCACTCTATCTGATCGTGGTTGAGGGACTTCGGCGGTACGGATATGACAAGGCAGCAGATCGACTCTCGGCCAAGTTTATTTCGATGGTCGTAGAAGACTTTGAACGAACCGGCGTCATTCTGGAAAAGTATGACGTTGTGCAACGCCGCTCCGACGTGGCGCTGCAATACGGATACACGTCGAATGAAATCGGCTTTGGCTGGACCAACGCGGTCTTCGCTGAGCTGCTGGCGCAGATGCAGCAAAGATGAAAGACCGGCAGGCACACTGGGAGCATCTTTATGCAACGCAGCCACCTGAGACGGTTGGCTGGTACCGACCCCACCTCGACACCTCCCTGGCCTTCATTCAAGCGTTACGTCTGCCTCTGACCGCGCGTATTCTAGATGTGGGAGGCGGAGCTTCGACGCTGGTAGATGACCTGCTGGCCCGGGGGTTTGAAGCCATCACGGTGCTGGACCTGTCGGCTACGGCGCTGGCACAGGCGCAGGCGCGGCTGGGGCAGCAGGCCGAACGGGTTACCTGGATCGTTGCTGACATTACGAAGGTGTCGCTGCCGGCAGCCGCCTATGATCTCTGGCACGACCGGGCCGTGTTTCATTTTCTAACTACACCAGAAGAGCGCGCGCGTTACTTGAAGCAGTTGCGCGCTGCGCTTCGACCCGGCGGCTTTGTGATCCTGGCAACGTTTGCACCTGAGGCGCCTCCAAGGTGTAGTGGACTGCCGGTCGTACGGTACGATCTGGACACGCTGGTGCGTACGGTAGGGCCGGGCTTCCGACTGGTGCGCCATGGCCGCGAGCACCACGTTACGCCCGGCGGTGTAGAACAGCCCTACTTGTACGTGTGCTTTCAGCGAGAATAAACGGCGTGAGCAGACTATGCAACAGCTTCCTCCAACCATGCGGGCCATGGTACTGGAAGCGCCTGGCCAGCCGCTGGTGATGCGGGAGCTTCCAGTGCCCGCACCGGCGCCCGGTGAAGTGCTGCTGCGCGTAGAAGCCTGCGGGGTCTGTCGCACCGACCTGCACATTGTAGAGGGGGAACTGCCCGGCCCTAAGCTGCCGCTTATTCTGGGGCATCAAATCGTAGGACGAGTAGTACGCCTGGGCGAAGGCGTGACGCGTTTTCAGGAAGGGGACCGTGTGGGAGTGCCCTGGCTGGCCGAGACGTGTGGGCGCTGCCGGTACTGCCGCCGCGGTCAGGAAAATCTGTGTCCCGATGCCCGATTCACTGGCTATACCCGGGATGGTGGCTTTGCCGAGTTCACCACCGCACGGGCCGACTACTGCTATCCCCTGCCAGATGGAATTTACGATGCACCCCATGCGGCCCCGTTGCTCTGTGCCGGACTGATCGGGTACCGTACCTACCGTCTGGCCGGACCCCACGTGGAGCGCCTGGGATTGTACGGATTCGGGGCGGCTGCGCATCTGATCATTCAGGTGGCCGTGGCGCGGGGTCAGCAGGTCTATGCATTTACACGGCCTGGAGATGCAGAGGCCCAGGCATTTGCCCGAAAGCTGGGAGCGGTCTGGGCGGGTGCGTCAACCGAACGCCCGCCGGAGCCGCTCGACGCAGCCCTGATCTTTGCACCGGTCGGGGCGCTGGTGGTCGAAGCCCTGCGCTCTGTGGACCGAGGAGGTGTGGTAGTGTGTGGCGGCATTCACATGAGTGATATCCCGTCGTTTCCGTATCGGCTGCTCTGGGAAGAACGCGTCATTCGCTCGGTGGCCAACCTGACGCGCCAGGATGGGGAGGAATTCCTGAAGCTGGCGCCTACCATTCCGGTGCGCACGGAAGTCACGTGCTTTCCGCTGGAAGCAGCCAACGAGGCGCTGCAACGACTCCGCAAGGGACAGTTGCAGGGAGCGGCTGTGCTGGTAATGGAGGTGCGTTAGAGAAGGGCCTGAAGCGCCTGCAGCAGCAAACGGCCTGCGATGAACAGAGCCAGCAGGGCAAAAGCACGGCGTAGGCCGGTGGTTCGGAGTCGGTGGGCGGTCTGCACCCCGAGGCGGGCGCTGAAGGTAGCCGGCACCGCCAGCAGCAGGCCGTGCAGCACATCGACGTGGCCCAGCGCAGGCACACCGGGTGAGACGGCAGGCATGGAAAGCGCATAGCTCAAAATGCCTCCCAGCGAAATCAGCACAATCGTGGCGCTGGAGGTTCCGACGGCTCGATGCATGGTCAATCCCAGCAGTCGATGATAAAGCGGCACCAGGATGATCCCACCTCCCACGCCGGCGGCTGCGGCCACCGTGCCGGCTACGGTGCCAGCGCCTGCCAGGGCAGGCCAGCGGAGCTGAAAGCGTTCAGTTTCCGCAGCGGTCTGCCGGGGACTGCGTAGCATGCGCAGGGCAACTAGGAACAGCACCATCCCAAAGACCAGCCGAAAAGCCGTACCATTGTACCAGGGCTGGGTGGTGATGTAGCGGGTGGTGAGCATAATGGCCAGGGTGCTGAACAGACCAGCTCCTACGGCCACGGCTGGCACAACAGCCTGCCGCCGATACTGGAACCAGGCGCTGCTCAGCGAGGCAAGCAGCGTGCAGAACAGGCTGGTTCCCAGCGTTAGCGGGGTAACGACAGCAGCAGGCACCCCGATGGCCTGAAAGTAAAAAAAGAGTACCGGGGCAAAGACAATTCCTCCCCCGACGCCGACAAGGCCTGCCAGGAAGCCTCCTAGCAAACCAATGCCCAGGAGAAGTAGCAGGTGAGCAGCTTGCATCAGTTTGGAGAGAGCAGGGCCGCGTAGGTTTGCGCGTCGCGAAGCAGAGCAGCAGCGCGTTGCACGACCGGGTCGTCGGCCAGCAGATACCGCGTGTGCACTTCAGGAGGTAGATAGCGGGCCAGCAGCTCCTGGCGAATCAGGCGACGAAGCGCTTCAGCTTCCCGTTCAAATGCCATTTTCTTGGCCTGCATTAAGGCGGTGTGGACAGTTTCCAGCGCCTCCAACGCCTGCGTGTAATGTGCCGTTTCCAGCTGGGTCTGGAGCGTGGCCAGGGTGTGCTCGGCTGCTATCTGATAGTCGAACTGCTGGGCCTCTAGCCACGCCCGGAACTCCTCCAGGATCTGATCATCCACCTGGACGTCGGGAGTGGGAGGTTCTGGATGCTGGGCGACATAGTGATTGGCAAAGAAGAAGAAAGCAGCTTGGCGGCGCAGTGCCGTCTCCAGCGGACCGGGCGTAGGGGGAGCAACCACCACGTCGGGCTCAATCCCGTGACCATCGCGCACAACGCGTCCACGCCTCGTGTAGAAGATGCGGCGTAGAGAGTCCGGCACCTGGCGGCCCCGGCCGTCGTGTCGGCTGTAGTCAATGGCCTGGATGCTGCGACCGCTGGGTGTGTAATAGGCGGCGGTGGTCAGCTTGAGCGCAGTGTTATAGGGAAGTGGGCGAATAATCTGCACCAGACCTTTGCCGTAGGTGTTCGTTCCTACAATCAAGCCCCGATCCAGGTCCTGGATGGCCCCGGCGACAATCTCGCTGGCCGAAGCGCTGAGTTCGTTGACAAGGATGACCAGCGGCAGATCCGGATACAGGGGAGCTGATGCGTTCCGATAAATCCGCGTGCGGTCGGGCGTGCGGCCGCGCGTTGAAACGATAGGAGCGCCCTGGGGAACGAACAAGCCAGTTACCTCGACGGCTGCTTCCAGCAGGCCGCCGGGATTGTTCCGAAGATCCAGCACCAGACCCCGGAGCGAACCCGCAGCCTTGAGCTGCTCAATGGCACGGCGCACCTCTTCGCCAGCGCCTAGCGTGAAGCGTTCCAGCCGGATGTAGCCCAACCCCTCGGTGGTGTCGTCGTCCAGGAAGCCGACGTACGTAACGTTTTTAAGCTGCACTTCTTCCCGAGTCAACACAAATTGCAGGGGCAACGGCTCCCCTTCGCGTTCAATGGTTAGCGTGACCGTGGTGCCTGGTTGCCCGCGCAGCAGCTGCCGCACCGTTTCCAGCGAAAGCCCGTCGGTGGGCTGGCCGTCGATATGCGTAATGATGTCACCTGTGCGAATGCCTTGACGATAGCCGGCTGCGCCTTCAATAGGTGCCAGCACGGTGAGCCTGCCGTTGCGAATGCCCACGTTCAGACCAACGCCCCCGTAGCGGCCGCGCGTGAGAAGCTCGATCTCGCTCCGGTCGGCTTCGTCGAAAAACGTTGTGTACGGGTCCAGCTCCGCCAGCATTGCATCGATCCCTTTGCGCATGAGCCGGCCGGGATCAATGGGATCGATGTAATCGGTAACCAGCGTTTCGTAGAGGGCTCCGAAGATCCGGAAGTGCTTTTGGAGTGCAAAAAACGTATCACTACGCGGCGCCACCAGCCCGATCCCGATCCCCAGCAACAGGACCAGTAGGAAGGGCATCAGGTGTCGCTGCGGAGCCTTCATGACATTCCTGGGTCAGTACAGGGCACGGCGCAATTCCTCTTCTCGCCGCTGGCTTACAAAGGTCGCTATATGTATCGACAATTCATACAACAATAAAAGCGGAACAGCTACCAGGATCTGAGAGATGGGATCAGGCGGGGTAAACAGCGCGCCCATCAACAGCGCAATAACCAGGGCATACCGACGGCCCTTTCGCAGCGTGTCCCCTGTAAGCAGACCCATTTTGGCCAGGAAATATACCACAACAGGTAATTCAAAGAGCACCCCTACCCCGAAGGCCCACATGGTAATCATGTTAAAATACTTCGTAATGTCAAACTGATTAATGATCTGCTCTGAAATTGTATAGTTGGCGAAGAACTGAAGAGCCAGCGGGGTAATGACCAGGTAGCCGAACAGCACGCCCAGGATAAAAAAGCCGGTGGCAAAGGCCGCGGCAAAGCGCATGCCCTGCTTTTCGTGGGGGTAAAGTCCCGGCTCAATAAATTTCCAGATCTGATAGATGAGCACCGGAGAACCAATAATGACCCCCACGAACAGAATTGTACCGATATGGGCAAAAAATTGTCCGGTAATGGTACGGTTGAGCAGCTCCAGAGGCTTAGCGTCCAGGCCAAAAACCTGGTACATAAAGAAGCTGGGGCGCGTGGGGCCTAGCAGGATATTGTCGATGATCCATTTGCTGAAGAAGCTGCAGAGGATTGTCGAAGCCAGCACACCTGCCAGTCCCTTGATGAGCCGCCAGCGTAACTCTTCGAGATGGTCCAGAAAAGACATTTCGGCCATGTCGGCCGCTGGGGCGGCCTGAGAAGGCGCACCGTCACCCTGGGCTGGGGGCAGCGGAGAAGTGGTGGTGGATGATGAACTACGCGATCCGAACAGTTTCATGGCGATTTCCAGCACAGCAGCGCACCATGCCTACAGCGAGTCCGATGCGCTTCGCGGTCCGTCCCTCAGATTCAGGTCCAGCAGCGAATCTACCCAGAGCCCTTCGGCTTCGAGGCGGGTTCGTCCGCTGCTCCAGGTAAAATTGAACAGGGTGAGCACGCCGCATACCTGAAAGCCGTCGCTGCGCAGGAGGGCAATGGCCCGAGCGGCACTGCGGCCGCTATTGAGAATGTCGTCCACCAGTACCACCGGCTCTTCTCGGCATAGCGGTCCTTCAATGAGCCGATGGCGGCCGTATGGTTTGCGTTGGGCCCGGATAAAGCCGCCGCGCAGTTCAGGAGCTCCCGGGGGCGGAGGCGCCGATAAGATGGCGCAAACAAGGGCATACGCCCCAAAGCCAAAGCCCGCTACTTGTTGAACGCCTCGGGATCGTACCCGGTCAGCTAACACGCGGCCCACTTCACGGAACGTGTCCCCTTCCAGCATAGGGATCCGGGTGTCCAGCAGCCATCCAATCGGCTGGCCCCGTGGATCGGTGATAGGCTCCTGCTCGCGGCGCACAAGCGCCCGGGCATATAACCGACGCCCGAGATCAACCAGGTCGGCGTAAGCCGATGGGCTCAGGGTACGCTCTGCCATGGCAGCCTGAATCAAGGCCCCAGGGGCCTACTTCCTTCAAATTTATCTCTCTGAAAACCCCAAAAGGGTTGGCACGTTCCGCTTCAGGCAACCACAAAGTCATACAGCGGGAACTGCCGGCACAGCGCCTCTACTTCTTGCCGAATGCGACGCCGCAACGCTTCGTCGCCCGGATGCATAAGCACCTGGTCAATCCAGTCTACAACCTGGCGGAATTCTTCTTCCTTAAATCCGCGGGTGGTCATCGCCGGCGTGCCGATCCGGATCCCGCTGGTTACGAACGGACTTTTGTCGTCGTAGGGCACCATGTTTTTGTTCACCGTAATGCCCGCCTCGCCCAGCAGCGTCTCAGCCTCTTTGCCGGTCAGCCCTTTATTGCGCAGGTCGATCAGGATCAGGTGGTTGTCGGTGCCTCCTGAGACCAGGTGATAGCCGCGTTCTAAGAACGCCTCGGCCATAGCCTTGGCATTACGCACGATCTGCTCGGCATAGGTTTTAAATTCTGGCTTGAGCGCCTCGCCGAAGGCGACCGCTTTCGCCGCGATTACATGCATCAAGGGGCCTCCCTGCGTGCCGGGAAAGACGGCTGAGTCGAGCAGTTCGCTCATTTTCTTGATGCGGCCACTTTTCGGCGCAGTAATCCCGAAGGGATTGTCAAAATCGCGGCCGATAAGAATCATTCCGCCGCGGGGCCCGCGAAGCGTCTTGTGCGTGGTCGTGGTGACGATGTGGGCATACGGGAGCGGATCGTTTAGCACACCGGCTGCAATCAATCCGGCTGTGTGCGCCATGTCCATCCACAGGAGCGCGCCTACCTCGTCGGCGATCTCCCGGAAGGCTTTGTAGTCGAAGTCGCGCGGGTAGGCGCTGGCTCCGATGGAGATCAGCTTGGGCCGGATCTTACGGGCTTTGTCGCGCACTTTGTCCATATCGATCCGGCCGGCCAGGGGACCCTCTTTTTCAACCCCGTAGTACTCGGCCTGGTAGAGCATGCCCGAAAAGTTGACCGGGCTTCCATGGGTCAGGTGGCCCCCATGGGCCAGGTTCAATCCGAGAAACGTATCGCCTGGCTTGAGCGTGGCCAGATACACAGCCGCGTTGGCCTGGGCACCTGAGTGAGGCTGCACGTTGACCCACTCGCAGCGAAAGAGCTTGCGGGCGCGCTCCCGGGCCAGCTCCTCGACCACATCTACGTACTCGCAGCCCCCATAGTAGCGTTTACCAGGCAGGCCCTCGGCATACTTGTTGGTCAGAGGCGAGCCCATGGCTTCCAGCACGGCCCGTGAGACAAAGTTTTCGGAAGCGATCAGTTCGAGCCCGTTATTCTGACGCTCCACTTCCTTCTGGATCGCCTGAAAAACTTCGGGATCCTGCACCTGGAGTACCGACATGGCCGTAATGGATTATGAGGTGGAACAATTAATTCCTGGACTCCAAGATACGAAAAAGCCACGGGCTTTCGCAGATTTTCGGCAAAAAGTAATGTTAGCGCCGTGGTCGTTCGATTAAGAAGAACTGCCCTCCGATGCCCAGAAAGCGCCAGTAGTCCTGTTCGCCATCGTCCCCATCAGGGTCAATGGTGTAAATGCTCCAGAAGTAATAATTGTCGCGTCGCGTGGCCTTTCGGGTCAGGAGGGCTGCCAGATCGGATCCCGCCCTGGTAAAGGCCTGGCCGAGGGCCGTATTTCCTAACTCGCGTTGCAGATGCGTAGATGCCTGGGTGCGCACGTATTCTTGAAAGTCCTGTAGGTTGGGATTGTACAGATACAGCACACCGGCTACCGTCAGCAACAGCACCAGTCCGATCCGCATAGCCTTCTCCTCAGGTTGGTGGTTTTAGCCGGGTCAGGGCATAAACGAGAATGTTTGTCCCCATGCGCAGCGCGGCCTCCCGCTTCTCCGGTGGGTCGCCGTGCACGGAAGGCGCTTCCCAGCCATCACTGATGTTAGTCTCGTAGGTGTAGAAGACGACCAACTGTCCATTGTGGAACAGACCAAACCCCTGTGGGGGCTTGCCGTCGTGCTCGTGGATTTTAGGCAGGCCGTTGGGGAAATTGAAATGAATGTGGTAAATGGGATGGCTGAAGGGGAGTTCAACAAACTCTTGCTCTGGAAACACTTTTTTCATTTCGCGGCGGATGTACGGATCGAGTCCGTAGTCGTCATCGATATAGAGAAAGCCGCCGTTTTCCAGATAGCGCCGCAGGCGACGGGCTTCGTCCTCGGTAAGAACAATATTGCCGTGACCGGTCAGAAACAGAAAAGGATAGCTGAAAATACGGTCACTGCTTAATTCGACCACGTCGGCCTGAGGCGCTACATCAATGTTGGTGTGCTCCCGCACATAGCGAAGCAGGTTGGGTAGCGGGGAGATGGCCTGGTACCAGTCGCCCCCTCCTCCATACTTGACTGCTGCGATTCGGAACGTGTAGTCCTCTTGAGCCCGCAACGTCAGGGGCAGCCCCAGCATCAGGCCAAGCGTTAGCAGCACGTGTTTCATGGCAGCGTCCGTTGCGTCAGTACGCAGGGCACGAACGCAACGCTCGGGCAAAGGTTTGATGCTGGATTTTTTGCAACCTGGCACCGATCTTCCCTTCTAAAGAGACAACCTGTTGTTTTTAAAAAGCAAAAATGACGCCATGATGCGGGTGCGCAATGGCCTGCGGTTGCTCGGCGTGCTCCTGGCCGGTCTGGCAATGGTTTTTGTGCCGGTGCATTCGGCCGGCGATCAGACGCCGCTGGTGGCTACGTTTTCGATTGTAGGCTATGATCCGGTAACCGGCGAACTGGGGGTGGCTGTGCAGTCGAAATTCCCGAACGTACGACCCATCGTGCCGTGGGCGCGGGCAGGGGTAGGAGCAGTGGCCACGCAGAGCTACGCCGAGCTGGATTATGCGCTAAAGGGGCTGGAGCTCATGGCCAATGGGGCTACGGCCGAGGAAGCCCTGCGCATTGTGCTGCGCGAAGACGAAGGTCGCCAGCTCCGGCAGGTAGGCATTGTGGATGCCCGTGGTAATGCGGCCAGTTGGACGGGCACCGAATGCTTTCCGTGGGCAGGCGGTCGGGTCGGGCAGCGCGACGGCGAAGCCGTTGCCGCGATGCCCGGCCATGTGGTCACCGGGTATGGCTACACGGCCCAGGGCAACATTCTGGTTTCGGAAGCCACCGTCGTCGCTATGGCACAGGCCTTCGAGCAGACCCCGGGTCCGTTAGCTGAACGGTTACTGGCCGCCCTTAAAGCCGGGCAAGAAGCTGGTGGCGACCGGCGCGGTCAGCAGAGCGCCGCGTTGCTGGTTGTGCGCAAAGGGGCTGGCTACGACGGGCTCGACAATTATATCGACATCTCGGTCTATGATCATCCGCGACCCATTGAGGAGCTGATTCGTCTGTATGAGCTGAACAAGCTATATTTCTCGCTCGGTCGGCCAGAAGATCTGATTCCGGTAACGCCTGAGATCGCCCGCGAACTGCAGCAGATCTGGAAAGATCGGGGCTTTTATGACGGTCCCATCAACGGTGTAGTCGATACGACCTTCCAGCGCATTTTGATCGACTTCATGGGCTGGGAGAATTACGACATGCGCATTCCGGCCGTGGAGGCGGTGGACCTGACGGCCGGCGATACGCTCAAAATCGACCGCGTCATGCTGGAACATATCCGGCAGGTCTATCGCAAAGGGCGCTGGGTGCCACGTCGTCGTTGAGGAACAATTACAACGAGAGCTCGCGCAGCGACTGGTGGAGGATTTCGGCGGAGCGACGCAGGCCTTCTAGCTCGTCGGGCGCTAATTCGGGCAGCACGCGGCCTTCGATGCCCCGCAGTCCGATCACGCAGGGAAGACTCAAACACACGTTATGGATTCCGTATTCGCCATTTAGCCGCACGCTTACGGGAAGCACGCTTTTTTCATCATCCAGAATTGCCTCCACCAGGCGGGCAATGACGACACCGATGGCGGTGTTGGTATAACCTTTTCGGTCGATGATGGCATACGCGGCTGTGCGGGCTTCCTCGAAAAGCTGTTGCATGCGCGTCCGGTCGAATGGACGGCCAAGCACCGTGCGGTTTAATATGCGTTGCCCACCGATGGCCACCTGGCTCCAGATAGCAACCTCCGAATCGCCATGCTCGCCCAGGATGTAGGCGTGGACGGAGCGAGGATCAACGCCGTAGTACTGGCCCAGCAGGGCCCGAAAGCGGGCGGTGTCGAGCAGGGTCCCTGTCCCGATAATGTGCTCGGAAGGCCGCTGGCTGAGCTCCTGAGCCACATAGGTGAGAATGTCCACCGGATTGGTGGCCACAATCAGAATGGCCTCGGGGGCGTGGCGGTCCAGCTCGCCGATAATTTCGCGGAAGACCTCCGCATTCCGATGCAGCAGAGCCAGGCGACTTTCGCCGGGACGCTGCGCAACACCGGCGCTGATGATCACGATCTGCGCGTTGTGCAGGTCGGCGTAAGTGCCAGCCCGTACGGTCATACTCCCCACAAGCGACTGGCCATGCATCAGGTCCATAGCCTCGCCTTCGGCCCGCCGAGCATCCCTGTCGATCAGTATCAGTTCGCTGGCCAGGCCTTTGATGAACAGGGCGTACGCTGCGGCTACTCCGACGTGGCCGGTGCCGACCACCCCGACGACCCGACGTTGAAGCATAGCACCCTCTCCGGTTCAGGTGAGCGTTGCTGCGGCAAGTTACGGCAAAGCGCGCCAGGCAAATGAAACGCTCTGGTTGAAGAATAAAAAACCCCGGCCCGATAAGGCCGGGGCGATGCTGGTGCGATAGGGCTCTTATTGAACGACTGCAAGCTGCTGGGCCGGTGGCGACTGCACCGGTATCTGCAGGTTCGTGCCGTAGACTGCGTTGATGGCCGCAGCAGCTTCCTGGGCGATTAGCTGATGCGCGAGCGAGCTGGGATGCACGCCGTCCAGGCTAAAGTAAGGCCCAAAGGGTTCGCTGGAAGTCAGCCGCGGAAAATGGGGGATCTCCCCGTTCTCTTTGAGCTGCAGCAAGATGGGATTGGGATCCAGGTAAGCCCAGCCCAGCCTTTCGGCCTCCTGCTGAATGAACGCATTGTATTCCTGGACCGTCTGGATAATGGTGGCCGTCTCTTCAGGAGAAAGCAGCCGCGGATCATCCGCACAGTCGAGCGTAACACTCTGTCCCTGTAAGGCTGTGGCCAATAGCTCTCCAAAAGCGTAAGAGAAGGGCACCAGAGCTGTGGCCTCTGTAGTAGCACAGTTGTCAGCTACATTGAAGGTGGGGGGAAAGGCGCCACCTTGTTTGGCTTGAGCGTAGGCAATTCCTGGGGAAAGGTGGGGAATAACCGCTACGTTTGCCACACCAATAAGTAGGCCTCCCTGCACGCCCATTGCCTGAAGCTGGTTGAGCATTTGCCTATAGCGCTGCCGGAAGGCGTCAATAGGTGTAACAAGTGCAGGATCACCTGCAATGGCAGCACCAAGTACGTCGTTGTTACCGATCCAGACCGAGACGAACGTAGGACGTGCTTCGGCGGCAGCTTCAAGCTGGGTGCGGCCACCCAGGAGTAACAATGTTAATGTGTTAGCTGAGGTGCCTTCACCTAGGTTGGTCAGCACATCGATTACCTTGGCTCCTGGTACAGCCACATTATTAATTATGCGTGGTGCAGGTAGCTGCCGGTAGGCGCAGAAGTTGCCAGGTAAGTCGCCTAGCCGTTCGCCTGTGAGCAGATTGATCAGTGGTGGCGGGCATCCAGGATCACGCAGTAGCGGCACATTGAAGGGAGTTCCCATAGCGGCGGCTAACAGTACCGGATAGGCCTGCTGTTGCAGTGTAGCATTGATACCACCGGACTGATAGCCAGCCGTAATGCTGTTACCAATAGCTACATAACGAGCGAACAACTCTCCACCAATAGGTTCTGGTGGCTGCAAAGCTTCGTCGCGGCAGCCAAGGGTAAGCAAAAGTAAGGCTAACAGTCCCTTGGGTAAGGCTTGAAACGGTGCAATTCCAAGCGGATAGTTCATGATCCTTATAGGATGGTCTATGTTTAAAGCGAAACGCTAACCGTAAGCGAGACCACATGGGCACTAAGCTGATAGAGGCCACTGTTAAGTGCTGGTGAAGGCTCCGTACCTGGTGGCGGATCGATGACGCGGCCGCGGCGGTCATCCTGCCGAACGTACTGGTAGGCCAGATCCAGCATTACGCCGCGGCCCAGCCGCCAGCCTGTACCCAGCGTGATCAGGTTGCGGCTGGCTTCAGGAAGCAACGGCGTGACGGTTTTTGAAGGAGCCGCCCCCTGGGCAAAGGTATATCCCAGCCGCATTTCCAGAATGGAATTGGCCTGGAGAAGCAGACCGGTCCGGAACGTATGGGTATTCCGATAATCCTGGATGCGCACGATAGGATTGCCACCTCCTACCGGTTCAATGATAAACTGGTCAAAGGTAGCCCATCCGGTCCACTGATAGTCGAACAGCAGCGTGATGCCCGGGAAGGTCTTCCAACTGAAGCCTGCCACAAACTGAGCCGGCATGGTGAGCTCGGTCTCAATATCCCGATTCGCCAGGGGACCCTGATCGTCAAACAGGTTCAGGCGGGATAGTACCGCGTCAAGTGGCGCTCCGGCTGGAATGGTTTGACCGTTCAGGGTGATCTCCGTCGGAATGATGATACCGGTTGAAAGGGGAGTAAAGCGGATCATACCCGAGTACCTCACCCGAATCGGAGTCAGGTACCGGATTCCGATCCGAAACTGATCCGTTACCTGAACCAGCAGGCCTACGTGTCCGCCCAATCCATAGGAGTTGTTACTTTCCATTTTAACGTTGGCAAAGGGCGTTCCCGGAGGAATGCCCAGAGCAGCAAAGGGAACGCCCGGCAGCGCCTCTACCGGTGCCAGATCCAGTTGATGCCAGAGTGACACCGTGCTGACCGCCAGCACGGGGCCTGCTCCTACCAGGACTGGCTCGACAAGCCGAAAGGCCAGCGTGGGCTGCAGATAGGTCGTTTGTACGCGGGTCTGGTAGCTGACAAAGCTGCCCTCAAAGGTGCGTGGCCACCGGACTTCCAGGCCGTAAGGCATATACGCGCCAAAGCCGATGGTAAGGTTGGAAGTGGCTCGAAAAGCGGCAAACAAATGCGGGACCGTTACGGGACGCTCTTCCAGGCGCGTTTCTTGCCGGGTATAATCATCCGTAAAGCTGCCCTGAACCAGGTATGCTGTACCTCCAGCGGCCACAGCCCACTGGTTGACCAGTGCTATGCCGGCAGGATTAAGCGCCATGGCGGATCCATCAGCACAGGGCAGCGCCACACCGGTGCCGCCGCGACCAAGCGTACAGGCGCCGGGAGGACTCAGCAGAAATCCCTGCCCCAGAACGGATGGGCTCAGTAGCAGACTGGAAAGTAACGCCAGAAAACACAGTCCATTAAACGGAAATCTGTACCGCATGGCGATGCGCATGGTGCTTTTAGATAAGTGAACGTTTGTTTAATACTCAGGATAAAAAAGTTCTGGCTTAGAATTCAAGGGGGATAGCATGAACGGTGCGATTTTGGCTGTCATTGGTCGGGAGCCAAAAGTCAATCGAGGCGTAGTGTGGCGTCTTTGAGTACCCAGACGATGCGTGTAAACGGTCTTATGCGAATTGGTATCGTCTACGATCTGTTTGACGATTATCCCTGGGAAGTGGGCGAGCCCCCGGACGCCGATGCCGAAAATGAGCCACCTGAGACCGTTGATGTGCTGGCGGCAGCGATCCGTCGGCTGGGCCATAAGCCGGTCCGCATTGGCACGGCTTACGACTTGCTGATCGAGCTGCCGGATTTGCGCATTGACTGTGGCATTAGCATCGCCGAGGGTGCGCGCGGGCGCAACCGGGAAGCGTATGCGCCGATGCTTTTTGAAATGGGCGGCATTCCCTACCTTGGCTCCGATCCGCTGACGCTGTCCCTGAGTCTTGACAAAGCCTGGACCAAGGATCTGGTGGCCGCAGCCGGAGTGCCTACGCCCCCATACCGCACCTATGCCGGTCCGGAGGCGATCGATCCCCACGATCTGCCCGGGCCGTTTCCGTTGTTTGTAAAGCCACGCTACGAGGGCTCTTCCAAGGGCATCACGGCAGCTTCTAAGGTCTATTCGCTGGAAGCACTTCGCGCACAGGTCGCCCACCTGACGGCTGCCTACCGACAGGAGGTTATCGTGGAACCCTTTATCGAAGGGAGCGAGTTCACCGTAGCAGTCATTGGTAATAATCCTCCCGAGGCGCTGCCTGTGTTGCAGCGGGCCGTAGAGGCAACCACTGGGATTGGCCTGCATGCGCTGGAGCATCGGGGGATGGCGCCGGCAGCCGACCTGGAACCAGCACCTTACGTGCCGCTGACCACAGAACTGGAACACTGCCTGCAACAACTGGCCGTGCGCGCTTATGAAAAATTACAATGCCGCGACTTTGCGCGCCTGGACTTTCGCGTGGATCGGCAGGGTAACCCGTGGTTTCTGGAAATTAATCCGCTTCCGACGTTTGCGCCGGATGGGACGTTTGCTATCCTGGCGGAATTGATGCAGCAATCCTACGTAGACTTTCTGGCCGAGATTGTGCAACGTGGACTTCGGCGTTTAGGTCTGGCCTGAGGGAAATATCCTTGGAAACGAGGGGATGAACGCACATGGCCTGTCCTCCCTTTGATGCGACGCATCCGCAATGGCGCGACTGGCGGTGGCAAATGCGCCATCGAATCCATTCGGCCGAGGAGCTGGCCCAATGGATTCGGCTCACCGATGACGAACGACGGGCAATAGAGGCTACCCGGGGCGTCTTTCGCTGGAACATTACCCCGTACTATGCCCGCCTCATGGATCCTGAAGATCCCAACTGTCCGATTCGCCGCCAGGTGGTGCCCCGGCTAGAGGAGCTGGCGCCCGATCTGATCGGCGTTATGGATCCGCTTGAGGAAGTGGCCCATTCGCCCGTCAAAAATTTGATCCATAATTATCAGGACCGGGTGGCTTTCTGCGTTACCAGCGAATGTGCGATCTACTGCCGCTACTGCCTCCGCAAGCGCATGGTCGGCGATGCGGCCTTTATGATGCGCAGGGCAGAGCTGCAGGCGGCGATCGATTACATTGCGGCCCACCCGGAAATTCGAGACGTGCTGCTGACAGGCGGCGATCCGCTCACGCTGAGCGAAACGCACCTGGCCTGGATCCTCGATCGACTGCGGGCTATTCCGCACGTTGAGATTATCCGCATCGGCACCCGCATGCCCGTCAAACTCCCCTATCGCATTACGCCGGAGCTATGCCAGCTCCTGGAGCGCTACCATCCTCTGTGGATCAACACCCATTTTAACCATCCGAAAGAGCTGACTCCCGACGCCGCGGAGGCGATCGATCGTCTGTTGCGGGCTGGCATTCCGGTGGGCAATCAGACGGTGCTGCTGCGCGGCATCAATGATCAGGTTGAGACGATGAAAGCGCTTTGTGAGGGCCTGGTCCGCATGCGTGTGCGCCCCTATTATCTCTATCAGGCACAGCTTATCGGAGGCACGGCCCACTTTCGCACACCTATCGAAAAAGGTATGGCCATCATACGAGCACTGCAGGGGCGCACGACGGGTTTTGCTATCCCCAAATATGTGCTTGATACGCCCTATGGTAAGGTGCCGCTTGACGGCACCTATGTGCGGGGACGGGCCGGCGACTATGTCATTGTTGAAACGCCGCGCGGGGTGCTCTGGGCCGAGCCCAACCCGATTCCGGAAGAGGAAGAGCTGCCGTTCCAATTACCCGAAATTCCTTGGCCCGAGGAAGTCGATACGATCAAACTGGAAAAGCCTTTGTGCACAGCACGCTGAAAAGAAATGGCAGAAATAAGTTGCAGCATTTATAGAGACTGACGTATTTTCCTCTATGCTGCTGGCAACCGGGCGAATATCTATGATGCAGGCCATGCTCTGGCTGCTTTCTCTTATCGAGTTGCTGCTGGGATTTACGTTATCGCAGCCGTGGCTTTACGTGGCTGGAGCAGGCCTGTTGCTGATTTTGCTGCTGGTCGCACTGGTAGGCTGGCTGCGCCGCCGGCGACGTGAAAAGCAATCGCTCTTTATTCCGCCCCCGCCTGCTTCGCCAGAAGAAGAGCTAAAATCACTGGGTATTCTGGAGATTCGCGCGCGGCCTCGGAGCCGCTCGCCAGCTGCAGAGCCTGCTGAAAAATCGTCCCCTGCTTCAGCGGTGTCCGCTTCAGAGGGATCTCCACCAGTCGATGTTCCCGAGCCCTCTACCCCCAGAGAGGAGCAGCCGTCGAAACCCTCGCAGACTCCTGAAGCGGCAGCAGAGCAAGATCCCGTACTGACTCCCTGTCTGGAAGCGCTGCGGGCTGCGCTGGAAGCCCAGACGGTGGCTCTGTTGGTCCAGGAAGACGTATCGCTGGAATATCGGGTGCTGGGCATCAGCAGCGTCGTATCGGGAGTATCTGCCGGGCAGACGTTCACCGCACCGGTGCCCTTACTGGCGCCCAGCATGGTGGATCGGCCGGTCACGGTACGTGAAGTCTGTGATGAACTCTATGAAGCGCTTGGGTACTATACAGACGTTCCTCCGCAGGTAGCGGAACTGGCGCTTGCTCCCATTCCCTTCACGCGCGAAGGAGCCCTCTATTTTCTGGTGGCTGATGCACCGGAGTCCGGGCGGTTTGACCGGCTGTCGGCTTCAACATTGTTGGTTGAATTTGGTCGGTTGCTGGCTACGGTGCTCGAACTGCAGCAATCGCGCCGGGAAGCCGAAGCCCGGGCTTACCGTCCACGACGGGAGATCATTGCCGAAGAAATGACGCGGGCCCGCCGTCTCGGGGAACCGCTGGCATTGGCGCTGGTACACCTGAACCGTGCCGATGCAATTGCTACGGAAGGCCCCGTAGCACTGGCCGCTGCCGAACAGGCGCTGAAAGCGGCGCTCCAGGAGAGTGCGCCCGACCAACGCATTGAGCGTTTTGGCGAACTGACCTATGGCGTATTCTACCGAGCTCCCGTACCCGAAGTGGAGGCCTGGGCAGCTCGCCTGCAGGCGCAACTGGCCAAGGCGGGCGGCTGGTTGGAAGGAGGCGTGAGTATAGGCGTCGCCGTGCTCCAGGAACGCCATCAGACGCCCGAGCAGTTTCGCGCCGACGCCACCGAAGCGCTCCGTGAAGCCTATGAGAGTGGTACCTGTACCATTCTAGAGTAGAATGCGCCATGGCCCGGCTAATGGTGCCACCTGTCGAGTGGTCCTATCGCCTCCGCTATGGGCTTGATCTGGCCAACAGGCGTCCATGCTGGCTCTGAAAGGGTTGATCGCGCGTTTTCCGGCACGCTCCGTGCGGAAGCCCTCACACGAGCGCTTCTGGCGTCGCCTGTCGCCTCCCCAATTGTTCGTTGGCTCGTTTCTATTGCTTATCCTGCTGGGAACGCTGGGGCTTAAAACGCTCCCCGGGTTGTATACGGGACCCTCACTCTCCTGGCTTGATGCGCTGTTTACGGCCACCAGTGCAGTCTGCGTAACAGGACTGATCGTCGTGGACACAGCTACCTATTTCACGGTCTGGGGCCAGGCGTTTCTGTTGTTGCTCATTCAGTTGGGTGGACTGGGCATCATTACCTTTACCACGGTCCTGATCGTTGCCCTGGGACGACGGCTTTCACTGCGGCAGCAAGCCCTGGCTGCCAGTGTCGTGGAGGCTGCTCCGCACGTCAACTACCGACAGTTGGCCCGTGACGTCGTACGCTTCACGTTTTTGATTGAAGGAATAGGGGCGCTGCTTCTCTACCTGGGCTTTTGGCCAGAGCTGGGCGGGCGGGAAGCGCTCTGGCCGGCCCTCTTTCATGCTATCAGCGCCTTTTGCAATGCGGGCTTCTCGACGTTTTCCAGCTCGCTTGTCGAGTTCCGCGCCAATCCTGTCGTGCTGTCGGTCGTTATGCTACTGATTGTCATTGGCGGACTGGGCTTTCTAACGCTCGAAGAGCTCTATCTCTGGCGGCGGTCGATCCGAGCACGGCGGCGCTTTCGGCTTTCCCTGCACTCGCGTCTGGTGCTGACCACGACAGCGTTATTGCTCGGGATTGGGTGGATTCTGTTCGCGTTTTTTGAATGGAAGGGAACCCTTGCGGAGCTGCCTATTGGCGCCCGGCTACTCAACAGCCTGTTTATGAGCGTAACGGCCCGGACGGCCGGCTTCAACACCATCGACTATGGACAGGCTACAGAGCAGACAAGCTTTCTGACCATCTTGCTTATGTTCGTGGGAGGGTCGCCTGGCTCTACCGCAGGCGGCATCAAGACCACGACTCTGGCCCTGCTTGTGCTGCTGGCCATCTCTCGGATGCGCGGGCAGGAAATTCCGAGCTGCTGGAGCCGCTCAGTTCCCCATGAGGTCGTGCAACGAGCCGTTGGATTGTTTGTGGTGGCAGTTGCCGCGCTGATGCTCGGCAGCTTTGTGCTAACCGCTACAGAAATTGAACATGGCGTGACTGCCCCGGGTAGCTTCTTAAAATACCTGTTTGAAGCCTACAGCGCTTTTGGAACGGTGGGCCTGTCGATGGGGGTGACGCCGTCCCTTTCGACTACAGGACGCTGGATAATCATTCTGCTCATGTTTGTCGGGCGAGTGGGACCGCTGACCTTTGCGGCGGCGTTGACCCTCCGGCGACACCGCACGCCCCAGTTTCGCTACGCCTACGAAGACGTGGTGGTCGGATGAAACGTTTTGTCGTGATTGGACTCGGCAACTTCGGCGCCAGCGTGGCCGAAGCGCTATACGCCGAAGGTAATGAAGTGCTGGCCATCGACCTGGATGAACGGGCCGTTGATCGCATTGCACCGCATGTAACGCGGGCAGTAGTCTGTGACGGCCGCGACTTAGAAACGCTCGAACGCCTGGGCGTCCGTGAAGTAGACGTCGGCATTATCTCAACAGGCGACGACATTACAGCCAGTGTGCTTTCAACGCTTGTGTTGCGTGATTTAGGCGTGGGGGAAATCTACGTGAAGGTTATTTCACGCGACCATGCCCGCGTTATGAACCGACTGGGGGTAACCGAGACGATTTTTCCGGAACGGGAGTCGGCGTTAAATCTGGCCAGCCGCCTTTCGGGCCGAGCCCTGCTCAACTATTTCCGCATCGGCGCCGGGTTTGGCATTCAGGAAATGGCGGTGCCTGATGAATGGGAAGGGAAAACGTTGCGGCAGCTTGAACTGCGCCAGCGCTACGGCCTGTCGGTCGTAGCCGTGCGCGACGTGCTGAGCGATCAGATTCACATTCCACCGGATCCGGACGTTCCGTTGCGCGACACCGATACGCTGTTTGTAGCCGGCAAAGAAGAAGACCTGGAACAGGTGGCCCGTCTGAAATAAAAGCAAAAGGAGGGGCACCAGATGGGCCGTTGCATCAGCATGGGGCTGCTTTTCGGGCTGCTGGTCGGAGGGGCGCAGGCGCAATGCTTTGATCTGCTGGGAGGGGGACCCGGAGGGCGCCGCTGGTACGTAATTGAAACTCCGCACTTTCGCCTTGTCTATCCCGCGTCGCTTGATACCCTTGCAACACAAGTGGCTGCCGTTGCCGAAGCGAGCCACGCAGCGCTGGCAGCCTGGTTCGGACGTGCCCTTCAGGGAAAACCTCGCCTCTACCTTTCCGATGCGGACGACATTGCCAACGGGCTAGCGGTTCCTCTGGGGGATGGCTACAGTTGTATCTGGCTGTATGGCAATGAACCGGAGGCGTGGACAGGAACTACACCGTGGCTGAAACGGGTGGTGCCGCACGAGCTGGCCCATCTGTTTCACTATCAGGCTGTGCGCAGCCAGCCCGCCTGGCTGAATTTACTGCTCGGCCGCCCGCTCCCACGTTTCTGGACGGAAGGACTGGCCCAGTACACGACAGAGAGCTGGGATGCGCAGCGAGGCGAGCGCTGGCTGCGCATCGCCGTGCTGGACGATGCCCTTTCATATGAAGATGGCCGTTCGCGCTGGAATGGTCGGTTGCTTTACGCGGTGGGACATGCGCAAACGCGCTGGTTGGCCTGGCAACAGGGCGACACAACGCTACGGCGCATCCTGGCGCATCGCGTCCGCCGGTTGGGGGTGCCGGTCCATGACTTTTATGCCGCGTTTCGCGCGGTTACGGGCACGTCCTACCATACGTTCTATGAACGCTGGCGGCGGCACGTCAACGTACTCTACAACACGATGGCCGGCCAGATGGAAACGCCTGATTCGCTTCGGGGCGACACGTTGGCCGTGCCGGTCGCTTATGTGGACGACCTGGCGCCCAGCCCCGACACTACACGCTGGGCCGTGCTGGGCCTCCCGTCGATGACGCGTCCTGTGCGCACGCTTTATGTAGGACGACCCGGACGCTGGAGGACCGTGGCCGAGGGGGATATCCGTCCACCCGTCGCCTGGAGTCCAGACGGACGCTGGGTGGCCTTTGCCCGCCGGGCGCGCGGTCCGACCGGTGGACTTGTGTACGATCTGTGGCTGGCATCGGCCGACGGACGCGTGCAGCGACGTTTGACCCGGGGCCGCCGCGCCTTTTCGCCCACGTTTGCTCCAGATGGCCGGCGCCTGGCATTCATAACCGTCAGCAAAGGGTACGCCCGGCTAGAAATGCTGGATCTACAAACAGGAACACTGCAACTGTTGTGGACCTCCCGGGCACCCGTGCATATTGGGATGGTCCGCTGGAGCCCGGATGGCCAGGCGCTGGTCTTTGATCGTTTTGTTGAAGGCGTGCGTCGCGATCTCGTGCTGTGGAGGGTGGAAGAGGATAGCCTGATTGTATTGACCAGCGGTCGGTATGACGACCGGGCGCCGGTCTGGAGTCCTGATGGGCAACGCCTGGCCTTCACGTCGCTGCGGGATGGGGTACCGAATGTGTTTGTAGTGGATCGCGCGACGAGACGGGTGGCTCGGGTAACGCGACTGGTAGCAGGAGCGCGCGTGCTTGCCTGGCTACCGCCTGCGCCTGGTTTCCCAGAGGGACGGTTGGTTGTGGCCGTTACGCTGTCAAAGTATGGCGAAAGCGTGCGGCTGATAGATGCTCGGCGACGCGCCATTGAACGGAAGGTAGTGGTCCCGGAGCCTTACCAGGCGTGGAGGCGTCAGGTAGCCCGACCGCGGCGAATGCTCGACTCGCTGCCCACGTCTCCAATATTGATGTCTGCGCCGAAGCCTTATCGCCCCTGGGCCAACCTGACGCATGTCGCTTCGTTGGCTGTACCCTACTACTTGAAACCGTTCGGAGGAGGGATCGGGGGATTTACGCTCTGGCTGGAGCCGCTGGGATATCACACGATTGCGGCAGGGGGAATGCTATCCTTAACCAGGCTGCGGTATAGCTGGGGGTGGATAAGCTATCTGACGCGCCGTTTCTGGGGAATGGTAGGAGGCACGCTCTTTCGCTGGATTAGTCCTTCTGTCC
The DNA here is from genome assembly GCF_900142415.1 of Rhodothermus profundi. Lineage (NCBI taxonomy): Bacteria > Pseudomonadati > Rhodothermota > Rhodothermia > Rhodothermales > Rhodothermaceae > Rhodothermus > Rhodothermus profundi. The sequence goes on along the minus strand of NZ_FRAU01000004.1, from coordinate 298,645 downwards.
GCTATGACCACGCTACCCTGATTGAGGCGCAGACAGGAGGAGTGCTGGGCATCGTGCGCAATCTGCCGGCCCCACCCTACGGAAGACGCCGCCTTAGTGCATATCTGCGCTACTGGGACCGCCGGCCTGTCTGGCCTCGCCACCCGGAACGCCTGCAGGGCCCTTTACCTCCACCGGAAACGGGTCGGCAGTTGGACGTAGTGTTTAAAGTGCGCTTGTGGCATCGGCGACCCTACCGCTACCATGCTGTTCATCCGCTCGATGGAGCAGGTGTGCGTTTTCGAATCCTGGGATCTGTGCCGGTGCTCGGGGCCACCCTGCGCTTTGTACGCCTGGACGTAGCTGCCTATCGCATCTGGCCTGTGATAGGATCCCACCGGCTGCTGACCTATGGTCGGGTGCAGGCGCAGCGTGGGCATAGTCTGCCCCAGGACTATCTGGGGCTGGCCCGGTCCGATGCTCTGCACTTGCTACTGCCTGACGTCGAGCCGGAGATTTTCGCCCCGTCTCTTCGGGAACGGGTGCGGGGGTATCGACGACTGGCTGCTGGCCGCCTGGTGCTTTTCGGATCGGTGGAATACCGCCTGCCGCTGCACTGGGACCTGCAAACTGAGCTGCTGGGCCTGCTGCGGCTTGGGACAACAGCTCTGGCCGTCTTTGCGGATGGGGCGGTTGTGCGAGGGGGCATGGATACAGATCGGCTGGGAGTCGGCGTAGAAATGAAAAGCGACCTGCACCTGGGCCCTTTTGTGCTGACGCACGCGCTGGGATGGGCTTATCCCCTGTCCCCTGACGAACCCGGGGCCCGGCGGGAGCTGTACTACCGCATTCGGGCTACGGTCCCCTTCTAATACAGATACAGAAAGAGGCGTCCCGGTCTGGGCGCCTCCCGATGTCTAATGCCTGCGCGGCCCTTAGCCCACGTGGATTTGCAGTTCTTCGCGGCGATGTTTCTGACGGAGTTTGCGGAGTGCCTTTTCCTTGATCTGGCGCACGCGCTCGCGCGTCAGACCAAAACGCTGCCCGATTTCTTCCAGCGTTAGCGGATGCTCTCGGCCGATGCCGAAGTAGAGGCGGATAATTTCAGCTTCGCGTGGATGTAACGTGGAAAGCGCCCGCTCAATGTCAATCTTGAGCGACTCTTCCATGAGGCCTTCGTCCGGAGCCGTATCCTCTTCGTTGGGCAGAACGTCGAGCAGGCTGTTGTCATCGTCGTCGGTGAAGGGCGCGTCCATGGAGAGCGCGCGGCCCGTATGCTGGAGTGCCTCCCGGATTTTTTCAACGTCGATGTTGAGCTCTTCGGCCAGTTCTTCGGCGCTGGGGGCGCGCTCGTGTTCCTGCGCCAGCCGGGCACTTACCTTACGGATTTTAGAGATGGTACCGATTCGGTTCAACGGCAGGCGCACCACGCGACTCTGCTCGGCCAGAGCCTGCAAAATAGCCTGGCGGATCCACCAGACGGCATAAGAGATAAATTTGAACCCGCGCGTCTCGTCAAAGCGCTGGGCCGCCTTGATGAGGCCATAGTTGCCTTCATTGATCAGGTCGGCCAGGCTCAGGCCCTGTCCCTGGTACTTCTTGGCGACAGAGACCACGAACCGCAGGTTGGCACGCGTTAGCTTGTGCAACGCTTCTTCGTCGCCCTGCTTGATGCGCCGTGCCAGTTCGACCTCCTCCTCAGGCGTCAATAACGGGATTTTCCCGATCTCCTGGAGGTACTGATCCAGCATGCGTTGCTGGCGCGGGACGTACATAGCCCTTCTCCTGGGTTTGGTGACAGGTCTCTACGAGTGGCCGGTTGGTGGAAGGCTGTATGCATAACGGCAGGCGCCCCTCCGCCTCCATGACAGCAGCCCCTTCACGCTGGCACCAGCCGCTTGTTCCCAATCCATTGTGATCGGACCGTTTGCCTTCAGGCAAAGCGCCTATCCTTATGCAGAAGAATCCGGCGAGGTTTCCGTAGAAGACACAAAATCCGCACATTGCGCCAGAAGCGCATCCGCTAAGCGCCGATCCGAACGCATGCGCGGAATTTTGCTCTGCCCGCTGAGCCGCGCTCGATGCCGTCGCATCCATTCGAGAAAGGCACCCGGTGGCAGCGCAACAATTTCGGGCCGGTCGAAAGCGCGGGCCTCCCGACGAATCTGGTAATGCCGGTTGACGCGTTGCAGGTGAGCGTCGATGACCATTGCAAAAGCCGACAGATCTGCGGGAGGGTGCGCAAACTCAATGAGCCACTGGTGCGTGGGCGGGCGCGTTCGAGTCGCGGGACGGGGAGCAATATGGTAGTCGTGCACTCGCGCGCCGGTGCGTCGGCAGGCTTCTTCAAGCGCAGCGCGGGCTTCGTCTCCGAAGACGGCTTCGCCGTAAAGGTCAAGCATCTCGCTGGTGCGACCTGCAACCACCAGCTTGGGCGGGTTGGTCTGGGTAAAACGCACCACATCCCGCATCGCATAGCTCCAGAGTCCGCTGCACGTGGTCACGTAGAGCGCATAGCGCACGCCAGGCTCAATGGTTGCAATGGTGTAGCGGGGGGGATTGGGGTGGTCGCGGGCCTCCAGCGGGACAAATTCATAAAAGATTCCGTTGTCCAGATGCAATAGCATCGCCGGATCATCGCGCGTGGACTGAAAGGCAAAAAAGCCTTCCGAAGCGCCGTAGGTTTCGATGAAGTCTGGCGCAGGCTGCCCGATCATTTCTTCAAGCAAGGTGCGGTAAGAGCTGAGGGCGACTCCTCCCGAAATAAACACCTGCAGATTAGGCCATATGTCACGAACGGTTGTGGCCAGATGCCCTTGCCGCCGCGCTTCCTCGAGCAGCAAGTTAAACAGCACCAGCCCCCAGGTCGGCGCCATAACCACCAGACGAATGTCTTGATGCAGCGTATGCTGCGCAATGGCCCGCAATTTTGCCTCCCAGTTCGGCAGCATGAGAATTCGGTCCGGTACTGCCTGATAGAAAAGGCGCACATACCAGGGCGCATGGCGCGCGACCAGCCCGCTGATTTCACCCGCCCAGGTGCCTGGATAGCGCGGATCTTCGTCGGCACGTCCTGGCAGCGTCAGGTGACGGCCTTTGAGAAAGGACCAGCGGCCAGACTGCAGCAAATAGTGCAACCCTACTTCGATGCTAAACCGGCGATCGGCGCGGAGCATTTCTCGGCTGACCGGGATGAGCGTACCTTCCGAGGCAGTGCCACTGGAGACGGCAAAATGACGGATGCGTCCGGGCCAGCAGATGTCTGGCACGCCACGCCGCATGCGCTCCACATCTGCGCGAAAGTCCTCATAGGTGTGCAGAGGCACGCGCGTTTGATAGGCCCGCACGACGTCCCGGGCGCGCGCCAGCTCAGCAAAGCCATAACGACGGCCCCATTCCGTATGGGCAGCCCGCTGCAGCAAGCGGCGCAGCAGACGGGCCTGCGTGCCGGCTGGATCCTGTATAAAACGGCGATGGCGATAAAAGAACGGCAACCATTGCAGGAGAGAAGCAACGATCATAGAAGCTCCCGGTCGGAACGTCCGACGGACTTTTCGCGAAAAAAATCGCGCGAGGCGCGCTACGCCGTACTATATTCCGTGTTCCCCAAGCTGCAGAGCGATCTATGTGGCATGCCGAATCGTTCGACAGAAACCGCTTCGTGCTGAACTGCCGGGGACGGTTGCTGGATTGCCGTCCGGGACTGCCCGGAGGGGCCCAGGTTATGGGCATTCTGAACGTTACGCCCGACTCGTTCTGGGACGGAGGCCGATATCAGACAGTAGATGCTGCCCTGCGCCGGGCAGAAACTATGTTAAAAGAAGGGGCTGCAATCATCGACGTAGGAGGGGAATCAACACGGCCCCGCGGCCGCACGTACGGCCGCGGAGCAGCGCCCGTCTCGCCTGACGAAGAACGGCGGCGCGTCTTGCCGGTGATCGAAGCCATTGCGCAGCGGTTTCCTGAAGCAATCATTTCGGTCGATACCTACAAGCCAGAGGTAGCCCGCGATGCCCTGGAAGCCGGAGCTCATGTTATTAACGATCAGACGGGATTGCGGCTCTATCCGGAAATGGCGGAAGTAGCGGCGCGTTTCGACGCTCCCCTTATCCTGATGCACTCAGTAGGGCGCCCGGGTGAAATGCCCCACGAACTACACTACGACGACGTAGTAGGAGCTGTCCGTGATTCGCTGGCCGCATCGATAAGCCGAGCGCATGCTGCCGGGGTGCGTCAGGTAGTAATTGATCCGGGGTTCGGCTTTGGAAAAACCGCGGCCGAAAATTTGCAGTTGGTTAATAATATCGATGTACTGCTACGCCTGGGCTACCCGGTGCTGGTTGGAATTTCCCGCAAAAGTACCATTGGGCAGGTGCTGGGCGCACCGGAGAAACCCGTGCCGCCCGCAGAACGGCTCTACGGTACCCTGGGGGCAACGGCCGTCGCCGTGCTGCGCGGAGCAACGTTGGTGCGGACGCACGACGTAAAACCCACCGTCGAGATGCTACGCCTGCTGGCTGCCACGCTGGCTCAGCCGCGCCCTGAATCGCTGCATGCTGTTTGAAAATTCCCAAACGCCGTGACGCTTGTTCACTGGATCATCCCGATTCGTCTGGTCGATCTGCTAGAGATCGGCCTGGTGGCATATGTGCTCTACAAGCTGTATCAGCTCATGCGCGGCACCCTGGCCGTGCAGATCTTCCTGGGCGTCATGGCGATCTACCTCCTGCAGGTTATTGTAACGGCGCTTGACATGACCATGCTGCGCCGCTTTTTTGGCGCGCTCAGCGAAGTGGCGGTGCTCGCCGTGATTATTTTGTTTCAACCTGAAATTCGGCGGCTGCTCGTCATGGTGGCGCAGACGCCCTTCCTGCGGCGCTTCGTCTCCGCCCCCGTTCGAGAAGAAGTGATTCATGAAGTCTGTGCTGCCGTAGCTGAAATGAGCCGGCTACGTATTGGCGCACTCATTGTGTTTGAGCGTTCGACCGGACTGCGCCACTATATCGAAACAGGTACGATCCTGAACGCCCGGATTTCTCGCGAGCTGCTACTAACCATCTTTTATGACAAAAATCCCCTGCATGACGGTGCCGTGATTATCCGAAATCAGGTGATTGCTGCAGCTCGCTGCATCTTGCCCGTTTCGACCAGTATGAAGTTAAGCCCCCACCTGGGACTGCGGCACCGGGCAGCAGTAGGAATTACCGAGCAAACCGATGCGTTTGTCGTTGTGGTTTCGGAAGAGACGGGAACAATCTCCGTGGCGCAACAAGGCGAGCTGATTTCTAATCTGACGGCTGCCGAGCTACGCACGCTTTTAATCGAAGCGTTGGAGGCGCGTCCGGCCGTCGAAGTTGAAGAGGAAACGTCGATGGAGTTGCCGTCATGATGGAGGATGATCCGCTGTACCGACGGCGGCGTCTTCGGCTGGTGGAGACGCTGCGCGAGAAAGGAATTCAAGATGAACGGGTGCTGGAGGCTATTGCGCGCGTGCCCCGCCATCTGTTTGTAGAACCAGCATTACGGTTGCGGGCCTATGACGATGTAGCGCTACCTATCGGCCTGAAACAGACCATCTCGCAGCCCTTCACCGTGGCCTATCAGACGCAACTGCTGGAGGTGCAGCCGGGAGACCGCGTGCTGGAAATCGGAACAGGTAGTGGATATCAGGCCGCCATTCTGTGCGCCTTAGGGGCTCGCGTGTTTACCATCGAACGGCATCGGCCGTTGCTGGAACGGGCCCTGGCGCGTTTAGAAGCACTGGGCTATCGGGTGGTAGCGCGTCATGGAGACGGCTCGCAGGGCTGGCCTGCCTTTGCGCCGTTCGACGGGATTGTCGTGACGGCCGGGGCAACCGAAATTCCACCTGCCCTGTGCGCGCAACTACGCATGCCTGAAGGAAATCGCCCGGGAGGGCGCCTGGTCATTCCGGTCGGTAACGCCCATCAGCAACGCATGACCCGCGTGCGCTGCACCGGACCGGGTACCTATGAGACCGAAACCATGCACGTCTTTCGCTTTGTCCCTTTGATACGCGAAAACGACGAGACCAATAGCTAGCGCTGAAGCAGAGGCCGCAGGGCGGTCTGGACCGCCTCGCGAGGGAAGAGGCGGCCGGTCCATTGCTGGTAGGCTGCGGCTGCTTGTCCGATCAGCATGGCCAGTCCGTCGATGGTAGTTGCACCCCGCCTGGCCGCCGCACGCAACAGACGGGTCTGGATAGGATTGTATACCAGATCATAAACGATCTGCTCGGGCGCGAAATCTTCTGCATGGGGCCAGGGTGAGGCTTCAACCTGAGGATGCATGCCCACCGGCGTGGCATTGACGATGAGGCGCGCCGTGCGAATAAACGGGGCAGCTTTGTCCCAGGGCACAACCTGCAATGCCTGATTCGAATCGTAAGCAGCGAAATCGGTTGCCAGGGCGTCCCCTCGCGCAGGCGTGCGGGCTGCAATGGTCAGGCGCGTTGGCCGAAACGCGGTGAGCAAGGCGTACACCACAGCTCGGGCAGCGCCGCCAGCACCCAGCACCACCATTTCCGCCGCCGTCAGCCGTGGGGTCAGCGGACGCAGAGGCTCCAGAAAGCCTTCCACATCGGTATTGTCGCCGATCAGCTCCACGGCGCCCTGCGCATCAGGGCGACAGATAATCGTGTTGACAGCTCCTATCGCCTCAGCCCGCGCCGTGCACTGATCCAGCAGCGCCCGCACCCGCTCTTTGTGGGGAATGGTTACATTGGCACCGGCAAAGCCAAGCGCGCGCAGGCCAGCTATGGCCTCCGGAAGGGCGTCCTGAGGGACGCGGCAGGCCAGGTAGACATAATCCAGGCCCTGGATTCGAAATCCTGTGTTGTGAATGAGCGGTGAGAAGGAGTGGGCGACCGGATCGCCCAGCAGAACAACCAGACGCGTAGTGGCGCGAATCGCAACTTCTGTAGCCAGCTCCATCAGAATCGAAAGCGTTGGACAAGACCAGCTCCAATAAAATAGGTGCGCCGCGCATGGAGGCCAACGCCGCCGTTTACGTCAAGCTGGAGATCCGGCATGAGCAGCAACGTTAATCCTCCTTCAAGATAATGCGGGTCGCGTCCCGGTCCGAACATCCAGGCATACCCGAAATAAGCACCTGCTGGCAGCGCCTCCGACAGCGCAACGTTCAGTGTGGCCGTAATGAGCCCTTCATCAAAACGTTTGCGGTTGGACCAGTAGCTCGTGAACGTACCATTGGCCGAAAAGCTGAACGAGGTATGCAGGGGCCAGTCAAATGCCAGCGTCACAGAAGGCTGAGCAGCAGGGGCGCGAAAAGGTGAGGCGCCTCGGGGCAGACGCAGTTCAAAGAGCAACCCGACCTCCGGATGGTCTGTCTGACGCGCTCGGTAGATGCCCAGCTTGAATCCCAGTAGAGGATCCGAAAAACCCTGCTGCTTTTCCTCAGGACCACGGGCGACCAGATAGGCGGGTACGTGCAGGCGAAACTCTACAGAAGGGGCCAGCCCATAGCGCCAGAGCGTAGGACCGTAGAGATAGGTGCGGGCAAAAGAAATGCGGTCGAAGCTCATACCGGTTTCAAGCTGAAAGACACCAGGAGCAATGACGCCCGCCCCCACCCCTATGCCAGGACGGTCGGTGGTCAGCGGCGGAACCTCCTGAGCATAGAGGGAACCGACAAGTAGCCACAGAAACAGCAATCCTGCGCTACAACATTTCATAACTCTTCTCGAAAACAGGTTAGAAGAGGGTAGGCCCAGGCGTTTCAGGAAGAGGTCATGCGGGCACCAGATTCCGCCTGTCGATAGCCGATCCAACCCGTGCCGCCAAAGATTATGGCGTAGAGCACCGGATCAAACTCCCGCCCTACGATCCATTCAAAAAGCAGATTGGTCAGACCGGCCCCAATGCCTCCACAGATTAGAAAAACTAAGGTGTATACCACCCAGTTACGCAATAGCTGCCCAAAGCCTATCATGGTGCGGACGTGCCCAAGTGGCTACTTTTCCCAAGCATACAAAAAGGAATCCGTCGATGCAAGGCCTGTCAGAAACGTTGCATCAGCCCCATGTCCCAGAAAGCTATCTCCAGGCGGGTCGCCTGGCGAAACGTTTCGACCAGGTCAGGAAACCGGGCTTCGGTTAGCCGGCGGGCTGCCAGGCGATCCAGTTGCAGGATGGCATGGCGGGCTACCTGCTGGTAGGCCTCGCCTGCATACATTTCGATCCAGTCCCGGTAAGGATTCTGGGCGAGTGATTCCGCAAATTGGGCATGAAGCGCTCGACCAATTTCGGCATACCCTACAATGCAGGGAGCCAGGGCCACCTGCAGATCCAGCACATCGCCTGAAAAGCCGCGTTCCAGAACGTAGCGGGTATAGGCCAGGTTAGCCTGGGCTTCCGGCGCATCTTCCAGATCCGCTTCGCTTATCCCCCAGCGGGCGCAGTAGCGCACGTGGAGCCGCATCTCTTCATTGAGCAGCGCCGAGATCGTATCGGCTGCGTGGCGCATGTCCTCCAGCGTGTCCGCTTTGACAAGCGCCAAGGCCCAGGCTCGTGCAAAATGAATCAGAAACCGGTAGTCCTGCACCAGGTAGTGCCGAAAAGCCGCTTCCGGCAGGGTCCCTTTGCCCAGTTGTTCTACAAAAGGATGTTGCGTGTAGGCCAGCCAGTCTTCAGCTACGGCCTGGCGCAGCCGAGCAAACAAACTGGCGGGCGGTGCCAGCGGAAAGTCGGGCAGCGTAACCGGCGACGACATAGGTCTTCTGAATTTCTGATCTTTATGCGTGATGCTTATACCACACTGACACGAAACGGGCACCCTGTTGGCTGAAACGAGTCCGTAACATTATGTCGCAGGCAACGTCTTCGGTTGCATCGCAAACTGCGGAAGCTGTTCGTTGGCTTCAGCCGGCTTTCACAGCCGATTTTCCTGAGCTCCTCGCAGGGTTTAGCCTGCGCCACGGGGGAGTCAGTGCACCGCCGTTTGCTACGCTAAACCTTGGGATGAGCACGGGAGATCGGCCAGCGCATGTGCAGGAAAACCGACGTCGGTTGGCCGATGCGGTGGGGTTTGAAGTGGAGCGGTTGGCGCTGGCTGGCCAGGTACATGGGGCAAAGGTGTGCGTCGCGTCGAAACCTGGATTGTATCCGGGCTGCGATGCCCTGGTAACCACCGAACGCAATCTCGTGTTAGGGATTACAGCGGCCGATTGTGCGGCGGTGCTGCTTTACGATCCTGTGCACCAGGTAGTGGGAGCCTGCCATGCGGGGTGGCGCGGCGTGATAAGCGGAGTGGTTACGGCAACGGTTGCTGCGATGCAGCGCCTGGGAGCCCGTCTGGAAACGCTCTGGGCATACATAAGTCCGTGCATTGGTCTGGTGCATTTTGAAGTCGGCGAAGAGGTGGCCGCTCGTTTCGAGCCAGCGGTCGTGTATCGGCAGCCAGAATGGACTCGTCCTCACGTCGATTTAAAGCAGGCGATTGTGCGGCGTTTGCTACAGGCAGGGATTCCTGCAGCTCACCTTGACGTGGCGCCCTACGACACGGCCGGTTGCACGGCCGATTTCTTTTCCTATCGCGCCGAGGGGGGACGAACAGGCCGCATGCTGGGGTTTATCGGACAGCGCTAGGGAATTTTGCGCAAGGGAGGCATAGCCCGAATGACCACGCGACGGTTAAGCCGACGGCCTTCGGCCGTGTCGTTGGGACCAATGGGATGCGTGGGGCCATAGGAGACCACCTCCAGGCGTTCAGGATTGAGACCATGGACGTCAATGAAATAACGAGCAACCGCGGCTGCCCGCGCAGCGGCCAGCTCCCAGTTGCTGGGGAAGCGATCCTTTAACCGTGCCCCGATGGGGACGTTGTCTGTGTAGCCTTCAATGCGGATCCGATGCTCCGGAAATTGGTGAAGTCGCCTGGCCAGCGCATCCAGCCGTTGACGTCCCCGGTCGGTTAACACAGCACTGGCCGGCGCAAACAGATCGTCAGCCAGCTCCACGGCGAGGCGCAACCCTCCATCCCGACAGACGGCCAGTTCATAGCGCAGCCGATCGATCGTCTCGTAGAGACTGCGGAGGTCCTGCGCATACTGCCCCGAGTCGATATAATCATAGAAGGCCAGAGAATCTCGCAAGACCGCCAGGGAGTCCTCCAGTTGGGCAATGCGGGCCGCCTGTTGCTCTACCAGTAGGCGCTGCGTGGCGCAGCCGGTTAGCACCAGGGCATAAAGTAACAGGATGCCGTAGCTATGACGCTTCATGCGTGCGTCGCGCAATCATGGTGGCCGAGGATTGGTCGGTGGGTATCAAAATAATTTCCGCGATATTGACATGCGCAGGACGTGTAGCGCACCAGACAACGGCCTCGGCCACGTCGGCTGGCGTTAACGGACGCGTGCCCTCATAGACGCGGGCAGCCCGTTCAGCATCGCCTCCAAAGCGGACCAGGCTGAACTCCGTCTCTCCCACCATACCCGGGTCAACGGTTGAAACGCGAATAGGCGTGCCGTGCAGGTCCATCTTGAGTCCCCGGGTAATGGCGCCCACCGCGTGCTTGGTGGCGCAGTAAACTGTTCCCCCGGGATACACTTCATGCCCGGCTATGGACCCGATATTGATAATGTGCCCACGCCCTCGGGCCAGCATGCCGGGAACCACCGCCCGCGTGACATAGAGCAGTCCTTTGACGTTGGTGTCAACCATCTGATTTATGTCGTCGAGCTGGTTGGCATAGACTGGGTCAAGCGCGCGGGCAAGCCCGGCATTGTTTACCAGCACCTCAATAGCCTGCCAGGTCTCTGGAAGGTTATCGATGGCCTGCTGAACGGCTGCCGCATCCCGCACGTCCAAAGCAAAGACATGGACCTCGACGTTATAGTTGTGCTGCAGATGCTCAGCCAACTGCTTCAGACGGTCTAGCCGACGAGCGCAGAGCAACAGCCGCGCGCCCAGCCGCGCAAACGCTTCGGCGCAGGCCGATCCGATCCCAGAAGAAGCGCCTGTGATAAAGACGATGCGGTTTCGTAACTCCATGACGTAACATTTGCAGGTTAACTCCTGCTAAAAGCTAAGAAGCATAGCGGTTTTTCTGAGGGAAATGTGTGCAAATTCCGTAATTTACCTCCCATGAGGGCTCGACAGGTCATATGGTTACTCTGGCTGCTGCCCGGAGTAGCGTTAGCGCAGCCGGCGCAGCGCACGCTCCTTCCCGTTACGGGGCAGGCTGTGCAATGCCTGAATGGACAGGCCGCTGGCTTTTCCTGCAACCAGGTTACATTGCTATCCTTCTTGCCGCTGGCGTCTATCGACGATGATTTTTCCCAGGACGATACCACGGTGGTCAGGGCCAATGACATCTGGGGATGGGTCGATCCGGAAACAGATCGCCGCTATGCCCTGGTCGGACTAAGCAACGGCGTGTCAGTAGTAGACGTAACCGACCCTGTGCAGCCGCGCCTGGTCGCCTTCCTGCCGGAACCAGAGCGTGGCCATGCGCACAAGGCGCGTCCGGCCCGTGCAGCGCACGAAGGCGCCAGTCTCTGGCGCGATATCAAAACCTATGGCCCTTATGCGCTCGTGGTCAGCGACAACAACCCGGGGCACGGCCTTCAAATATTTGATTTGCGAAAGCTGAAATCGATTTCGCAGATACCGGTGGTATTGGAGCCGGTTGCGCACTACCATGGTTTCGGTAAAGCCCACAATATAGTTGTAAATGAAGAGACCGGTTTTGCTTATGCCGTAGGAGTGCGTGAGCATCCCGATTCGCTGGCGCGGTGTGATTTTGGGTACCACGCCATAGATCTTGCAAATCCACTACGGCCGCGATTTGCCGGATGTTTTAAATCATCGCTGGGTGGCTACGTGGGACCGGGCTATACGCACGATGCGCAGTGCGTAATTTACCGGGGACCCGACCCGGACTACCAGGGGCGCGAAATCTGCATCGGGACCGACGAAACTGGCATCGCCATTCTGGACGTCACCGACAAAACCAACGTGCAGGAAATTGCTGCCTTTTCGTATCCGGATGTTGGATATGCCCACCAGGGGTGGCTCGACGAAACGCACCGTTACTTTTATGCAGGGGATGAGTTGGACGAGGTGCGAGCCTGGCGGGCGTATCAGGAAGACCCGCGATCGACACCACCGCGCACGCGAATGCTTATCTTTGACCTGGCAGATCTGGACAGCCCACGGTTGGCCGCTGAATACTGGGGCCCCACCGCGGCTATTGATCATAACCTGTTTGTGCGCGACCGCTTGCTCTTTCAGGCCAACTATACAGCAGGACTACGCGTGCTGGATATTTCGGATCGGGAGCAGCCGGTTGAAATTGGCTTTTTTGACACGTATCGGTGGAGCGATGCCGTCAGGTTTGCAGGGGCCTGGGGCGTATATCCTTTTTTGCCGGACGGAGTGGTGTTGGTGAGTAGCATAGGAGAAGGATTGTTTGTGCTCCGTCTGGAAAGCGTACCCACAGCACGGCAACTCCCCGGCAAGGCACCGCGCACTGGCTTCTCAGCGCCCGCGCCGCATCCCTGGCGGTCCACCACGCAGCTAAGGCTATATGTCGATCGGCCACAATGGGTACAGGTGCAGTTGCTGGATCTGCTCGGACGGACCGTGCAAACGGTGTTGCAGGGCTATGTGGGCGCTGGATCCGTGTTGCTTACCCTGCGCGGCGAGGTAGCTCCCGGGCTATATCTGCTCCGCGCTGAAGGCGAAACGTTCACCGCTGTGCAGCCCCTGGTGCGAATGCGGTGAGCTTAGCGAGGGACCGAGCGAGGACGGCGGTGTTCCCACCAGGTTAATGCACCGACAAACAGCAGGCCGCCTGCGGCCAGCAGCAGCACACTGATTACCGGATCGGACGCATCGGGCAGCTTCAAACGGCGCGTTTCGTCTATCCAGGGCCAGAGCGCTCGAAGTGAACCTGCCATCAGGCCGACCAGCACCGCCATCGTGGCGTCGTGATGGTGACGAATCAGGTAATGCAGCAGCCGCGAAAATAACCCCAGGCCAGCCGCGGCACCCAGCGCAAAGACCAGCAGGTAAGGCACCTGGTGCTCAGCCAGCGCGCGCAGCGTGGGTTCGTAAAAGCCAAGGACCAAGAGCAGAAAGGCCCCGCTGACGCCAGGCAGAATCATGGCACAAATAGCCACGGCGGCTGCCCCAAAGACCTGCCAGAGGGCAGGATCCAGCACGGTCCGAGGAGGAATGCCGACCAGTAGAAAGGCCACAATGGCACCGCCAAGTGCCAGCAGCCCCTCACGGAACGTACGTTGCCGCAGACGCAGCCAGGGCAACAGCAGCGAGCCAGCAATCAAACCGAAAAACAGCCCCCGCATCTGCGTCGGGTACGTGTCCAACAGGTGCAAAATAAGCCGCGCTGCGCTGAAAATCGCCGTGGCAATACCCAGCCCCAGTGGAAGTAGAAAAAGCCAGGGAACGCGCCGAAAATGCTGCCAGGCGTCAGATAGACGACCACGAATGCCCAGCAGTACTGCCTGAAAGACCTGGTGGACGGCCGCTACGAGCTGCTCATAGATGCCCACGACCAACGCCATCGTTCCGCCACTGACCCCGGGGATGACATCGGCCATGCCCATCAACAGCCCGGCCAGGAAGGAGCGAAAAGCAATACGCATAGGCGAGCGCATGCAGCCGGGCCCGTTTTAGCCATCCAGACCGAGCTGTCGCCGAATGGCGGCGTCCCGATAAAACTCGGGAAGTTCGTCCTTGGCCGAAGGGTCCAACCGGAGCGCCATCTTCAAGGAACGAATGCCTTCCTCCGACCGCCCGAGAGCCAGCAGTGCCCGCGCCTGCCGGATGTACGCCCGAGCATCCGGGTTAAGCTGCAGGGCCTGGCGATAGGAGGCCAGCGCTTCTTCGACGTAACCGGCTTCAAGCAGCGTTTCCGCATAGTCAAGCCAGGCGTCTCGGTTTTGCGGGTCGAGTTCAATTACCCGCCGATAGGATTGGAGGGCCTCCTGCAAGCGCCGTGCGTTGTATTCACAATCAGCCTTGGCGTACCAGAATTCACTGGTTTTCGGCCGAAGCGCAACAGCACGCTCCATGCAGGCAATGGCTTCATCAAAGCGCTCCAGAGCGTCGTAGCAGCATCCCAGGCCGTACCAGGCTTCCGCGTAGGCAGGATCCTCCTCCAGGGCAAGCTGAAAGTACTGGATGGCTGTTTCGTATTCCTGCAACTCTTCGTAAGCCAGAGCAATGTTGTAATAGGTTGCTGGATCTCCTCCCTCAATTTCCAGCACCTTTTCGTAGCTTTCGATTGCGCCTCGCAGATCGCCCAGGTTGGTCAGAGCATTCCCCCGATTGTAGTAAGCGGAGCCAAAGTCGCTCTGGATCGCAATGGCATAGTCGTACGACTCAACCGCCTCGCGGTAGCGTCCCATGCGGTTGAGCACAATGCCCCGGTTGTACCAGGCATCGGCCGAATAGGGGTCCAGTTCCAGGTGGCGATCATAGCAGGCCAGGCTACGTTCATCATCGCCCAGCCGGTCGTAGCAATACCCCAGTTCATACCAGACTTCTGGATGATCTGGATTCAGCCGAGCAGCCTGCTCCAGGGCTTCGACCGCCTCGTTCAGGCGATCCATGCGTTCCAGCGTAATGCCCCGATTGTAATAGATCTCATCGTTCAAGGGATCGATCTGCAGGGCCCGGTCATAGGCGTCCAGCGCCTCCTCGAAGCGTCCCAGATTGTCGAGCGTAATGCCCAGGTTAACGAGCGTTTCAGTATCGGTGGGATTGAGGGTTAATGCGCGTTCGTAGGCTTCGAGCGCTTCTTCGTGCCGTCCCAGATGGCTGAGCAAAATACCTCGGCGCATCCAGGCGTCTGAAGCGGCGGGATGCAGCGTTAGCAGACGATCAATTACCCCCAGCGCCTCCTCAAAGCGCCCCCGCTCATAGTAATACGTAGCGATTTCCTCCAGCGTATCCGAATCGAAGTAGGCTGATGCCCCGTGTGCTTCGTAGGCGGCTACTAACTGTTCGATGTGGCTGGGGTCCAGCTCGTCATCCGCGTCGTCGAAGCCAAAATCGAAGAAGCTCATAGGCGCCGAAGGCTTTGGAGAGATTTCCGGGTTCCTGGCGGAATAACTTCCCGGCTAGCCTATTAAAGCAGACCGTCCGAAAATGTTCACGCGCGGCGCTCCACCGCTCTCAGTTTAATAGCCGTTGACACAATTTGCAAGAACTTTGTGTTGGCCTGCTGTAGTCTTTAATATCGTCTAAAAAGTGGCAAAAGCTTAGCCGTTCCTCTATGCTAATCAGTTTCGAAGGTATTGACGGGTGTGGGAAGAGCACCCAGGCCCAATTGCTTGCCCGGCGGCTGGAGCAGGCTGGCTATCGCATCCTGTTGGTTCGTGAGCCAGGAGGCACGGACCTGTCTGAGCGCATCCGTCAGCTCCTGCTTGATCCAGCGCTGGAGATTGATCCTTTTGCCGAGCTGTTGCTGTTTTCGGCAGCGCGTCGCCAGCTGGTCATGCAGCAAATCCGACCTGCGCTGCAAGCCGGCTGCCTTGTGTTGTGCGACCGATTTTATGACTCAACAACCGCTTACCAGGGTGGAGGGCGTGGGGTGGCAGACCTGGATTGGCTGCGAGATTTCAACCGGCGCGTAACGGATGGGTTGGTCCCCGATCGCACCTACTGGCTGGACGTGCCGCTTGCCGTGGCCTGGGCGCGCCGCAAGCAAGACAAGCCTGACCGTATGGAACAGGCCGATCCAGCGTTTTTCGAACGCGTGCGGGCTACGTATGCGAAACTGGCTGCCGAAGAACCTGCCCGCATTTTACGACTGGATGCCACTGCGCCTATTGAAGCGCTGCATGAGAGGATCTGGACCGACGTGCAACGCCTGTTGCAGCAGCTCGGAACTCGCCCAACAGGCAGCGGTTCTTCTAACAATCACAACGGTTGAGCGTCTGAACCTGAAACGAGCGGATCGTGTCGGTTTCTACCCAACAGCTCGAAGAGGTCAAGAACATCTTTCGGGCATTTTTGAAACAACGCGGGCAGCGGCAAACCCCCGAGCGATTTGCCGTGCTCGAAGAAATTTATTCCACCAACGACCATGTCGATGCCGACGAACTCTACTTGCGTCTCCAGCAAAAGGGGGCTCGGGTAAGCCGAGCGACCGTTTACAATACGCTGGAATTGCTACTCGAGTGTGATCTTGTGGTCAAGCATCAATTCGGCACCAATCAGGCCAAGTACGAGCGGGCGTATAGCTACTGGCAGCACGACCATCTCATCTGTCTCGACTGTGGGGAACTGTTTGAATTCTGCGATCCGCGCATCCAGAGCATTCAGGAAATGGTGGCAGATATCTACCAGTTTGACATTCGCCACCATGCGCTGAACTTCTACGGACATTGCCGACGCGAAAACTGCCCCAATCGTCCGGCTGCCAGCCGCGAAGCGCTTGCTACAGCCAGGAAGTCGGAAGCAGGAGCCGGCGCCAGAGAGTCTGCCTGAGCTTTAGAGAAACGCGGTCGTCCGAACAAACTCGCGAAGCTGCTGCCCGCGCCGGTCGTAGAGCGTTACGCGAAATTCCCGCTGTCCCAGCACTTCGGTCAGGTCCTGTTCCGAGAGGGTGAAGGTCGTCTCTTGCGCGTTAAGCTGAAGCAGGCGCCGCGGTCCTGAGGTTACCTCAATGCGTGTGACGGTGGCAGGCACATAGGTCAGCGTGCAGGTGATCTGATGGCGCGCGCGCCGGCAGGTTAGCTCCGGCGGGTGGGCAGCTAGCTCTGCCGCAGCTTGCGTTGAGGTGCCGTGCAGACGGCCCCGAACGTCCAGTACCACAAAGTCCGGTGGATTTAGACTCAGAAGCACTACCGTGGTGAAAAATACCGTCAGCAGGGTTGCGGTGAAATGCCCGCCCAACCAGTGCAGTGCTCGATGCCGACGCTGACGGCGCAACCAGGGAAGCAGGTGCGGCACAAACACCAGGTGCGTCAGCGGTCCAAACCAGAACAGCAGGGCGCCGTAGACGATCAGCAGATTCGGCCAGTACACGTCCGGCAGATACGCATGCAACAAATTGCCAATTGCCCAGCAGAAGAACCCAAAGAAAAACAAGGCGCCACTTTTAAGCAGTCGCCAGCTCGGACTGCTGGCGTAGTAGAGACTCTTGATAAAACGCCAGAGCCGCTGCCCCCGGCTGAGTCCCCGCCATCCTGCCGGCAGGAGGGTCGGGGACTCAGCCGCCCCGTTAACGCGCGGCATCAGATCGACATTATGGGAAGCCATGTTTGCCTGCTTCGATTGCTTAGCCAATCGCCCACAGGCGCCCCAGCAGGTACCAGTTCACCGCGTAGATGATGGCAAACACTGCAAGGAAGATGAGCGTCAGCGTGAGCGTCCCCTGCATAGAGTACTGATAAATCGGCTTGTCGTCGCTGCCGCCTGAGATCAGTGGCGGCATAACCAGGGCGGGATTATCGATCCGCTTTCCGAAAAGCAGCGATCCTACGGCTACGACCAGAAAACTGCCGCCGGCAATGATTGCCAGTAAAGCTGCCACGCCGAAAATGGCAAACAGGGGGGCAGCCGCTTCAAAGCTAAAGTCTGTGCCCGGAAAGCTCATCACCGACGGATGCCGGCGCGGGACCCCGTAGAGCACACCCAGGTAGAGCATCATGATTGTGGCCAGCCCCATGGCCACCGCATAGAAGTAGGGTTGAATCCGGGCCAGCGGTTTGAACACCAGGTCCCGGTTAAACAGGACCGGGAGGGCAAAGTAGACCAGGGCCATAAACGTCAGCGTAGTACCCAGGACTACGGTGCCATGGAAGTGCCCCGGCACGCCCAGCGTGTTGTGCCACGTCAGGTTAAGCTGGGTCTGCCCCATGACGACGCCCGAAATGCCGCCGATAAACCCAAACATAATGATGCCCAGCACGGTGGCCGAAAAGACAGGGTTGCCCCAGGGGGCCGACCAGAGCCAGCCAAAAAGTCCCTGGCGTCCAAAGCCGCGTTTCCGGCGACCTGCTTCTAAGCCGGCTGGAATGGCAAAGGCATGGATCATGCTGGCCAGTACGGCGCCGTAGACAGCATAGGAGGTGTTCCAGTGCTTCCAGCTCATATGAACACCCGGATCGGCCAGCAGATGGTGGGCGGCTCCCATGTTGATGAAGAACAGATACAGGATAAAGGCCGTCCGCGAAAGCTTTTCGCTAACAACCTCGGCGCCTCCCACCACATGCGTCAGGAAATACCAGACCGTGATCATGGCCGCCAGGTTGATTTGCTGGCTTCCATGACCAATAATCCAGTACATTTGCCGGTACCAGGCTGCGTCGATGTGTTCAATCACGCCGATGCGCCAGAGGAAGGTGGGAATGTATGTAATCAGTCCCCCGAGCAAGGCCTCCAGAGCGATGATTGATGTAATAAAAGCGCCAAAACTGACCAGCGGTAGGGAACGGTTGGGGTGCGCTTGTTTCTCCTGCCAGATTGTGATAAAGAAGGGCAGGGCGGCGATGATAACCCCCACGATAAATAGATTGACGCCCAGATAAAACAGGGGAGACGAAGGTAGCGGCGCATAGGATGTCAGCAGGGGAGCACTGTCAGGCGCTTCTGTGGTGGCGATGGCATGGTTGATCATCAGGGCCGCTCCCAGCATGACGATGTAGCCGATGCCGGCCAGTTTGGGTGCCGGAAGCGGTCGGCCCAGCACCAGCGGTCCCCCGATGTAGAGGATGGCCACCTCCATGAAGACCATCCAGAAGATCAGCAAATTCCAGGCATGAATGCTGAGCCATTTGTAGAAGGCAGGAGGATCGGCTAACCCGATCACTTCCCACCGGGTGAGCGCGACAAAGATCGCCGAAATGCCGCCGATTAACAGCGCGATTACAGCCGTTAGCGCGAACAGCTTCACGTAGCGCTCGACGTCCCGGTGAATGCGCAGGCCGGTGACCGAGCACGTCCGGAAGCCGTCGGCATCATAGGTTCCGGAAAGTAGCAGGCCAGCCATAGCTCATTCCTCCACGATGAAAATGCCGTGCATGGTGCGATGCCCGATGCCGCAGAACTCGTTGCAGATCACGTGATAGACGCCCGGTTCATCGAACCGCATGGGGATCACCCATTCGTAGCCGGGCAAAAGCTGCAGGGTGATCTGCTTGCTGAGCGCATGCTCCGGACGGATAGAAAATCCGTGCTGCACGTCGTAGCTGGTCAAATGCAGCCGGTAGGTTTTGCCGGCTTTTAAAATGACGGGCAGACCGTCAAAGCCGTACCGCATAGCCGCGATATACACATCCTCTCCAGCAGGGCGCAGGCCCTGCGTGGTGGTCGTGCTGGCCTCGCGGTAGGCGGCGAGTTTGGCCCGATAGGCGGCCGGCTCAATGCGATAGGTGGGACCGTGTTGGTTCTGAGCGCCAAAGAAACTCCAACCGACCATCCACCCGAAGAGGATCAGGCCCCACGCGACGCTGAGCCAGACCCAGACCTTTTCGTGGCGACTGGCAGGGATGGCCCACCAGTTTCCTTCCAGGGGTTTTAGTGGCGAGCTCATGGCGTTGTCCCTCCTGCCGGGATGGTGAGCAGATCAATCACGCCCCAGACGATGTAGGAAAGCACGAAGAACACAATGGCAGCCCCGGCCAGCAGCCAGGGGTTGTCGTAAATTTGCTGCTGCCAGGGGATGGGGTGTTGTTGATGCGTCTCCATGGCTGTTGCAGGTCTGCACCAGAGGCTACCTGACTATAAGATAAATCGTATTTAATACTAATCAATCCTAATTTGGTAAACAACAGATTTTTCATCTTTCGACAAAGGTGTGGGTGTCTTTGAGGGGGCAGTGGACATGTGGCGGCCTGTTTTGTTAAGAGTTTTGAGGTTTTTGCAGCTATGTTTATAGCCGGGGCGGTATTGTTTTTGGAGGTAAAAAGGAAAAGCATCAAAGTTCGCTGTTTTTCCTTTGACTTGTTGGTTAGGATGCTGTTTCTTTAAAGAGATTCAGGAGGTGTGTTGGGTTTTATGCGTTGCCTCTGGTTAAGCGGACTGATTATAGGGTGGTTGCTGGGAGCGTGGGGGTTCCCGGTAGGGGTTGAGCTGGCTTTTTTCAAAGTAACGGCGGAAGGGAACGATCTGGTTGTAACGTGGCAGGCCAACCGGGAGGAGGGGGTGCAGCGGTACGAGTTGCGGCGGCGCACGCCTGCCAGTAAGGGGCGGTACGTATTGATTGCCCAGATCGCGCCGCAGGGTGTCGGCAAGCCCTATCGTTATGTGGATCGGCAGGTCTACAAGCAAGCGGCTGATGAGGTGGCCTATCAGCTCTGGGTTATTTACGGGAATGGTACGGCTCAGCTATTGGCTGAGCAGGCGGTTAACTATACACCCACAGCGGTTCGGCGCACCTGGGGGAGCATTAAGGCGATGTTTCAGCGATGAATCGCGTCCGCATTTTGACCTCGGATCAGGTCGCTCGCATTTTAGACCGCATGGCTTTTGAAGTGTTGGAGCGCAACCGTGGGGGAGAAGGGCTGGTTGTTTTAGGCATTTTGCAGAAGGGAGTAGCGGTGGCAGAAGCGCTGAGCGCGCGGCTGGCGCAGATTGAACACCGTTCGTTTCCGGTGAGTGCGTTAGACGTGCGGCCTTACCGGGACGATCGTTCCTTGGAAGCCGCGGTTGCGGACCACTCTTCCCTGCAGGTCGATACGATCACCGATCGGCCGGTATTGTTGGTAGATGACGTGCTGTTTACCGGGCGGACGGTTCGGGCGGCTTTGGATGCCCTATTGCGATGGGGGCGTCCTCGGAGCGTCCAGCTAGCGGTGTTGATAGATCGCGGGCATCGGGAGTTTCCGATTCGGGCCGATTATGTAGGACGGGTGGTTCCGACGAAGTATCAGGAGCGGATTGTTGTCGTTCCTGACGAAGGGTTAGCAGTGTACGTAGAGGAAGTCTAGCGGCAGCTTTTTATAGCGTATCGGGGGGAGCGACAAAGAGGCGAATCTCGAAGCCTTCGCGGACCTGAGTGCCGGGTTCTCGGCTCTGACGGACAACAATGCGCGACGTGTCGCCAGCCGCTTCGGTAGATTCGCGGGGTTCGACTACGACGGAGCGCAGCCGGTGGGCCAGCAGGATGCGTTGGGCTTCGGCTACCGTTCGGCCAGTCACATCGGGCACGGTTAC
>NZ_FRAU01000004.1:0-272500 GCF_900142415.1 Rhodothermus profundi | reverse complement strand
AACGGCGGCCGTAACTATAACGGTCCTAAGGTAGCGAAATTCCTTGTCGGGTAAGTTCCGACCTGCACGAATGGTGTAACGACCTGGGCACTGTCTCGGCCACGGGCTCGGTGAAATTGTGGTGCCAGTGAAGACGCTGGCTACCCGCCGCGGGACGGAAAGACCCCGTGCACCTTTACTGCAGCCTGGCATTGACGCCGGCCAGGGCGTGTGCAGGATAGGCGGGAGGCTGTGAAGCCGGGGCGCCAGCTCCGGTGGAGCCGCCCTTGAGATACCGCCCTCGCTCTGGCTGGCGCCTAACCCACGGCCGTTATCCGGTCGGGGGACAGTGTCAGGTGGGTGGTTTGACTGGGGCGGTCGCCTCCTAAAGAGTAACGGAGGCTCCCAAAGGTCCCCTCAGCACGGTCGGTAATCGTGCGCAGAGTGCAAGGGCATAAGGGGGCTTGACTGCGAGACCCACAAGTCGAGCAGGGGCGAAAGCCGGGCCTAGTGATCCGGCGGTTCCGAATGGAAGGGCCGTCGCTCAAAGGATAAAAGGTACGCCGGGGATAACAGGCTGATCGGGGCCAAGAGTTCACATCGACGCCCCGGTTTGGCACCTCGATGTCGGCTCATCGCATCCTGGGGCTGGAGAAGGTCCCAAGGGTTGGGCTGTTCGCCCATTAAAGCGGTACGTGAGCTGGGTTCAGAACGTCGTGAGACAGTTCGGTCCCTATCTGCGGCGGGCGCAGGAGGCTTGAGCGGAGCTGCCCCTAGTACGAGAGGACCGGGGTGGACGGACCTCTGGTGTACCAGTTGTGCCGCCAGGTGCACCGCTGGGTAGCCATGTCCGGACGGGATAAGCGCTGAAAGCATCTAAGCGCGAAGCCCACCGCAAGATGAGGCCTCCCCTACGGGCCGTCCGAGACCAGGACGTCGATAGGCGGCAGGTGTAAGCGGGGTAACCCGTTGAGCCGAGCCGTACTAATCGCCCGTGCGACTTAATCCCTACCCCTTTTACAGGCAAGCACCTGCGCGCTCCAGCCGCGCCCGGTTTGCTTCTGCCTTGCGGCGCGTCGCATGTCACCAGGTTGCGGGACGCGCTTCGGCGCGTCCAGGTCTCTGGTGCCTATAGCGCGGGGGAAACACCTCTTCCCATTCCGAACAGAGAAGTTAAGCCCCGCAGCGCCGATGGTACTGCCCGAAACGGGTGGGAGAGTAGGTCGGTGCCAGGGACCTTGAATGTCACGCGCGGATCTGCCTGCGATTGCAGTCAGGTCCGCGCGTTTCTTTTTAGCATACCCCTCTTAAAAAATTCCGCAAACGCCGGATAGATCAATCAACTCGCGCGTTCTCTCCCCATCCCCAAAGGGTAAGCTCCCCCAGATGTATGGCTGAAACGCTGCTTAACGAACCTCAAGTCACACCCGAACTGGCCCGGCAACACGGCCTAACAGACGAAGAATACGGCTGGATCGTCGAAAAACTGGGCCGCACGCCCACCTTTACCGAACTGGGCATCTATGCCGTTATGTGGAGCGAACACTGCTCCTACAAAAACTCCATCGCCGTACTGAAAACCCTCCCCCGCGAAGGTCCTGCCCTGCTGGTCGGAGCCGGCGAGGAAAATGCCGGCCTGGTGGACATCGGCGACGGCCTGGCCGTGGCCTTCAAAATTGAAAGCCATAACCACCCGTCTGCCGTCGAACCCTATCAGGGAGCAGCTACCGGGGTAGGCGGCATCCACCGCGACATTTTTACCATGGGCGCTCGCCCCATCTGCGCCCTGAACTCCCTCCGGTTCGGACGACTCGAAAACCCGCGCGTGCGCTATCTGTTCGATGGCGTGGTGCGCGGCATCGCCGACTACGGCAATGCGTTTGGCGTCCCCACCGTTGCCGGAGAGGTCTACTTTGACCCTTCCTATGAAGGCAACCCGCTCGTCAATGCAATGAGCGTGGGAATCGTGCGGGTCGGTCAGACCGTCTCCGCCGCTGCCCGCGGAAAAGGCAACCTCGTCTACATCGTGGGCTCCGCCACCGGACGCGACGGCATCCATGGCGCTACCTTCGCTTCTGAAGAAATCACGGAAGAAAGCGAGGCCAAACGACCCAGCGTCCAGGTAGGTGATCCCTTTACCGAAAAACTGCTCCTCGAAGCTACCCTGGAAGCCATTCGTAAAGGGCTCATCGTCGGAATGCAAGACATGGGCGCCGCCGGCCTGACCTGCTCCTCCTGTGAAATGAGCGCGCGCGGCAAAACGGGAATGGTGCTCTATCTGGAGCGGGTACCGGTGCGAGAGGCCGACATGACGCCCTATGAGATCATGCTCTCCGAAAGCCAGGAGCGGATGCTGGTGGTGTGCGAACCGGAAAAAGCCGCCGAGCTGGAAGCCGTATTCCGTAAATGGGATCTGCACGCCGCCTGCATCGGGGAGGTAACCGACGATGGACACGTCCGCGTCTACTGGCATGGCCAACTGGTAGCCGACGTCGAAGCCGAACACCTGGTACTCGGCGGCGGCGCGCCCGTCTACCATCGAGAAGCCCGACGCCCTGCTTATCTGGAGAAAACACGCACCTTTGACCTCAGCACGGTGCCAGACGTTACTCCGGAAACCGCAGGCAGTGCGCTCCTCCACCTGCTAAGCAGCCCCAATATCGCCTCCAAACGATGGGTCTTTGAACAGTACGATACGATGGTCCGAACCAATACCGTGGTTGGACCTGGACCCAGCGATGCGGCCGTCATCCGCATCAAAGGCACGCGTAAAGCGTTGGCCGTTAAGGTAGACGGCAATGGCCGCTACGTTTACCTGAACCCGCGCCGCGGCGGTCAAATTGCCGTGTGTGAAGCCGCCCGTAACGTCGTCTGCGCCGGCGGACGGCCTGTTGCAATTACAAACTGTCTGAACTTCGGCAATCCCTACAAACCCGAGGTCTACTGGACCTTCAAAGAGGCCGTGGCCGGAATTGGCGAAGCCTGTCGCGTGCTGAAAACACCTGTGACTGGCGGCAACGTCTCGTTCTACAACGAAAACCCTGAAGGAGCTATCTTCCCCACACCAACCATTGGTATGCTGGGAGTGCTCACGGATGTCTCGCAGGCAACCACGGCTAACTTCAAGCAAGCCGGCGACCGCATCTACCTGCTGACGCCTGCCACCTGGCTCCACCGTAACGATCTGGGCGGCTCCGAATACTTAGCCTATGTGCACGGGATCACGGCAGGGGATGCCCCGCATATAGATCTGGAAGAAGAAAAGGCCGTACAGCAGGCTTTGCTGACATTGATCGAGGCAGGGCTGGTCCGAAGCGCCCATGACGTTGCCGACGGCGGGCTGGCCGTATGCCTGGCAGAATGTGTGATCTTCTCACCTGGACTGGGCGCGCGTGTAGAGCTGCCTGGCGCACCGGATGTTCGGCTTGACGCCCTGCTGTTCGGCGAAGCGCAATCGCGCATTGTCTTTACGGTAGCACCCGAACACGAAGCGGCGGTGGCCCGGTTGTTGAAGGAAACCGTACAGGTACAATGCATTGGGACGGTGACCGCCACCGAGTCGCTGGAGCTGTGGGTGGAAGATCAACCAGTGCTCACGCTGACTCGGTCCCAGTTGCTGGAACCCTACGAGACCGCGATTCCGTCCCAGATGCCCACCGTATAGCTTCGAAACTACCCGGAACCCTACTTGTTGAACCCGACGTCCTTAGTTGTCCAAATAGAAAACAGCAGTCATCATGGGAGAAAACGTCAAATACGTCACGCTGACCGATGACAACTTCGAGCAGGAAGTGCTGCAGGCAGACGTCCCGGTGCTGGTCGACTTCTGGGCGGTCTGGTGCGGACCGTGCCGGATGATCGCTCCGATCATTGAAGAGCTGGCGGCCGAGTACGAAGGCCGGGCAAAAATAGGAAAGCTGGATGTGGACCATAACCCGCAAACTGCTATGCAGTATGGCATCCGGTCCATTCCTACGCTGCTGTTCTTCAAAAACGGCCAGGTCGTCGATCAGTTGATCGGGGCGGTGCCTAAAAAAGTGCTGGTCGAAAAATTAGAAGCGTTGTTGGCGACCGAAACGGCTTGAATCCGCAAATGCCGAAACCCAGCAGGCAACCATGGCACAACCTGATCTGTCCGCCTTCGACGGGGTAGATTTCCGGGGGGCCGAACACCGCACGCTCGTGATCATCGGAACCGGACCCGCCGGTCTGACCGCTGCGCTGTATGCCGCACGAGCCAATCTGGAGCCTGTGGTCTGGAAGGGCCCTGAACCCGGAGGGCAACTAATCATGACCACTGAGGTGGAAAACTATCCGGGATTCCCGGAAGGTATCCTCGGGCCCGAATTGATGCAGCGTTTTGAGCAACAGGCGGCTCGTTTTGGAGCCGATCTGCGCTTCGGCACGGTAACGGCCGTAGATTTCTCCCGACGGCCCTTCCGCCTGCTCATTGATGACCGCATTCCCATGCTGGCCGATGCGGTCATCATTGCCACCGGTGCATCGGCCAAATACCTGGGCCTTGAAAACGAACAGCGCCTGATCGGACGCGGTGTTTCAGCCTGCGCCGTCTGTGATGGAGCCTTCTTCCGGGGTATGGAGGTGGCCGTTGTAGGGGGCGGCGATACGGCTATGGAAGAGGCGCTTTTCCTGACTCGGTTTGCTTCAAAGGTTTATGTCATTCATCGGCGAGATCAGCTCCGGGCCTCTAAAATCATGCAGGAGCGCGCCTTCAAAAATGAAAAAATTACGTTTATATGGAACACCGTAGTTGAAGACGTGCTGGGAGCCAATGAGGTAGAAGGGGTGCGCCTGCGCAATGTCAAGACGGGCGAAATCTCAGATCTGCCGGTGAAGGGACTTTTTGTGGCCATCGGACACAAGCCTAACACGGAGGTCTTCCGTGGCTGGCTGGAAATGGACGCGCAGGGCTACATTAAGACGAAGAATTGCTCAACGCATACCAGCATTCCAGGCGTTTTTGCCTGCGGCGATGTGCAGGATCGCGTCTATCGACAGGCCGTAACAGCCGCCGGCTCAGGCTGCATGGCCGCGCTGGATGCCGAACGCTGGCTGGCTGAGCAGGAGCATGCCGCGGCTTCATCGGTTGCGGCCGAATGAAGGGAAAGCAAGTCTGCTGGATCGGGCTGGGCCTTGTATGGCTGGCAGGCTGCACGGCCTCGCCAAAGCCTTCAGCCGTCGGAGAGGACCTTACGTCTCCGGCCACTGCGCTGGAGACCGGGGAGGTTGCACCAGACCCGCTGCCAGAGCTGTCCGCTAAAACGCATGCTGCTGGAGCGCCTGACTCGGCGGCAGTGGCTCGTCGACTGCAAGATCAGGCGCTGGTCACCCAGGTGCTGCTCGCCGTGAGTAATGCCCCAGCGCTGCGTGCCCACCTGCCTGTAGTGAAGGCGCAAGACGGCGTCGTTACGCTGCAGGGAAGTGTCCCTTCCGAAGCGCATCGGCAACAGATGGTGCAGGTGGTCCGGCGCCTGTCCGGGGTAACAGAGGTGATCGACAGGCTAATCGTCGAGATAACGTCCAGCCCGGCAGGCCAATACCATACGGTGCAGCCCGGCGAGACCCTCTGGGATATTGCGCGACGCTACGGACTATCGGTAACCCAACTACGCCGCATGAACGCGCTGCGCACCAGCACCATTCAGCCCGGACAACGACTTCGCGTGCGGTAGCTCAGCGGCGAAACAGATGCTTGACCACAAACCAGACGTTTTCTTTACGCTCGCGCAACCGTCGGTAAAAGTAAGGTAGCCATTCTGTGCCGTACGGGACGTACACGCGCATTCGGTAGCCCTGAGCGACAAGCGCACGTTGCGTCTCCGGACGAATGCCGTAGAGCATCTGAAATTCAAAGCGTTCGCTGCTGATCTGGTGCGCGGCCGCAAAGCGTCGGGTAGCCTCGATCAGCAGATCGTCATGGGTAGCAATGCCTGGATAGCGTCCCTCCCGCAGGAGTTGCTGCATGTATTCAATGAACCGAGCACGAATGGTGGGCATGTCCTGATAGGCAATGTCGGGAGGCTCTTTGTAAGCGCCTTTGCAGAGGCGCACGCGGGCTTTCAATTGGCACATGCGGGCAACGTCGCGCGCAGTACGTTTCAGGTAAGCCTGAAGTACAGGTCCCACGTGATCAGGATAGTCGGCATAGACCTGTTCAAAAATTTGCAGGGTTGATTCGGTCAAATCACTGCCTTCCATGTCAAGGCGAATAAATACGTCGCGCGGACGAGCCGCTTCAAGAAGCTGACGCAAATTGTCGAGACAGAAGGCCGGGTCGATTTTCTGACCCAGTGAGGAGAGCTTGAGCGAAATGTTGGCGTCGCGCAGGTGGCCCGCGTCGCGCTCGTTGGCCAGCACGTCTATCAAACCCAGATAAGCATCGCGCGTCGCAAGAGCCTGCTGGCGATCGTGGACATATTCGCCCAGGCGATCTACCGTAACGTAGAGCCCTTCGGCGCAGAGTTGCCGCAGGATTGGCAACGTGCCTTCCAGCGATTCTGCCGCAACAAAACGGCGCGCCAGCACGAAAGGAAGTTTTACAGGCATGGCATTTCGACTGGATTGCAAGCGCTTTCGAAAATAAAAAAACGCCGTGTGGCTAATTTTCCAATGCCTGCGAAAGATCTGCCAATAAATCATCAACAAGTTTTCGTCCCATTGATAGCCGAAGCAGATCCAGAGGCCGCTGGATAAGGGGACTCCATGGAAGCACGGGGCGCAATCAGGCCTTGGATACCGTCCGGGTCTGGTGCTCGTAGAAAAGGCGGGTGCATGCCGCGACAACGAGGGCCTGCCAGGCGGTGCCGTCCGCTTTAAATGAGAGCAGGGCGCCGCACTCCTGCATTTTGTTGTGGGACAAATGCTCCGGATGCTTTGAGGGCCTGGAGAAGGCGCGTGGGACACACGCGAATGGTCGTGCAAGTGGCAGGTGCTGGCGCATGGCCGGCGAAACCGAACAGCCAGGATGCGCAGCGGCAACCAGGTGTTGAACGAAGTAAGCACAGCTTCGGCTGTTTGCTGAATCATCCGAAAGCGGACAAAAAAGTTGTCCGCTTCTCGAACAATCAAGGTACCTCCCACAAAGCCAGCGCGGCCTGTCAGTGAGGGAAGCACCAGATCTGCTCCCAGTTCCAGCGGTCGCCGAAAAGGCAGGAGAGGCCACGCGCTCTCTACGACCAACCGGGCACCTATCGCAGTCCCGGTGCGACCGTGCGGTTAGATCAGTAATCTTTCGTAACAGATTGGAAGGTGTTTCCGCCCAGATTGGTCGTCCAAAGCCGTTCGAACAGCTTCCAGATCGGTAAAGCTGACGGTGCTATGCCGGATCTCTCGGTTTGTAATGCGGTTTTCAAGTAAATTTCGCACACCATAGTGGATGTTGTCTGGAATCAAAACATGGCTTTCGGGTTCCAGTGCTTGCAGCAGGGCAGTAGCGGCCGCCCTTTCCGAGATCAAGGCGGCGCGGGCCTGTCCACCTTCGAGGCATGCCAGCGTATCTTCGAGTTGGTTACGAGGAAGATTGTCGTGGCGGCTATAAACATAGCCCTGCAAAGAGCTTCCATCGAAAGCGCGCTCGAAGGTTGGGCGCAGGTGGAGGAGAGGGGGGACGGCACCGCCTGTGGGATCCGGATGGCATCCGGCCCTGGCCAGCAGAGTTTCACGATGAAGCCGATCGTGGTATATGTTTTGTCGCAGAATAATTGATTGCTTCTCAAAGGAATATAGATTGAAGCCGATCCCATGAGATATAGAGAGTCAAGCCTTTAAAAAAACATGCGACGGCGGCTGACTGCAACACAACAAGTCCCTCACGCTTCGCCGGGCAGGCTGATCGCTGGAGTTTTTCTCGGGGGCACGTTGCTAAGCGTGGGATTGGCCGCTGCTTCGCTGGTGCTGGGCTGGGGAAGCCGGGGGCTCATAGGGGCGCTGCTTCTTGGCATGGCGGCATGGGGGAGTGGCGTATTGCTCATGGGAAGGCAGCGGGCCAGAGTGCTGGCCATCTATCAGGCCTTCTTTGAGCATGCGCTAGAGGGTATCTTTCAGGCTGACCGGGAAGGATATCTGCTGGCCGCTAATCCGGCATTGGCCCGCATGCTGGGCTATGAACGACCCGAGCAGCTCCGCGGCATACATCTGCCCACACAGGTGCTGGCTGATGCTGCCGACTTTCAACATTTGCTCCCTCAGCTTCAGGAACATGGTGCTGTCAGTAATTACTGTCTCCAGCTTCGGCGGCGCAGCGGTGAGGTTTTCTGGGCGCGCATGAATATCTGGACGCAGCAGGATCTGCTGGAAGGAACTCTGGAGGATATTTCCGAATGGCAACAAGCTGAGGCCGCCTTTCGGGCCAGCGAAGCGCGTTACCGGACGCTGCTGGAACACCTGCCTGTGGGTGTCTATCGAAGCACGCCAGACGGTACCATCCGCGCGGCAAACACGGCCATCGCGCGGATGCTCGGATATGATGCAGTAGAAGATTTGCTGCAGGCCAATGCCCGTACATTTTACGTTGACCCCAAACAGCGAGAGGCATTTCTAGAATGGCTTCGGGAAAAGGGCGAAGCGGTCGCTGAACTGGCGTTGCGTCGCTTGGATGGCGCGGTCATCTGGGTGCAGGACCATGCGCGGTGTATTGTCGAAAAGGATGGGCAGGTATACTTCGACGGAGTACTGATTGACATCACCGAACGAAAAGAAGCCGAACAGGCCCTCCAGGAAAGCGAACGGCGCTATCAGCAGCTTCTGGAGCAGCTTCCTGAACCAGTGGTCGTGCACGACGGCAAAACCATTCTCTACGCCAATGCGGCGGCTGCTACCTTTGCCGGACTGGCAAAGCCCGAGGAATTAATCGGGAAATCGATCTATCAGTTTTTGCAAACCGAGAAAGCTGAAGCGATTCGGCGCTATCTGGAACTGGCGACCCAGCGAGGCCAGCAGTTACCCGTTGCAGAATTGCAGCTCATTCGAGCAGATGGGGCGGTACGAGAGGTTGAGCTCATTAGCGCGCCCGTTCAGTACCAGGGACGCCCGGCTTTCCAAGTAGTCCTTCGCGACATTACCGAACGAAAGCAATACGAACGGCAGCTTCTGGAAGCTAAAGAGCGGGCTGAAGAAATTGCTCGGCTTAAATCGACGCTGCTTAGCAACATCAGTCATGAGATTCGCACGCCCCTGGCTGGGATTATTGGCTTTGCCGAGGTGCTCGAAGAAGAACTGGACGATCCGCATCGCGAGCTGGCCAGTCTGATTCGCGATAGCGGCCGGCGGCTCCTGGAGACGCTCAACACGCTGCTGGATCTGGCGCGTATCGAAGCGGGAGCCTTTATGCTTACTCCGGAGCCGTTCGATGCGGTCGATGAGGTGCGGCAAAGCGTTCGCATTTTTCAAAACATGATTGAAAACAAAGGGCTTAAGCTCGTGCTGGACGTACCAGACGAGCCGGTGCCGGTCTACCTGGATCGCAACGGCTTTCACCGCATCGTTATCAATCTGGTCTCCAATGCAGTCAAGTTTACTGATCAAGGAATGATTCGCGTTGCGCTTGCGGCCAGAGGAGATCAGTTGCAGCTCCAGGTGCAGGACACGGGAGTCGGCATTGATCCAGCGTTTCTACCGCACATTTTTGAGGAGTTTCGTCAGGAGCACGATGGGTTAACGCGTTCCCATCGGGGAAGTGGACTGGGGCTGGCCATTACGCATCGGCTGATCGAGATGATGGGGGGACGCATTGAGGTTACCAGTGAAAAAGGCAAAGGCAGCACATTTACCGTCTGGCTCCCGCTCCGTTTGACCAACGGAACGCGCTCAGAGTCGCCTTCGGCTGCGGCGAATTCAACAAAGTCAAACGACTGAGATCGGCTAGGGACGTTATTTTGAAAACGGTGTTTTTGCTTCCGGAAGGCTCTGCTCAGGTAGTTATGAATCCGGAAATTGCCCGTCTGCGCCGTGAATATGCGGGCCAACCTCTGGACGAGGCGCAGGCACCTGATGACCCGCTAACGCTTTTTCGGCGCTGGTTTGAAGAGGCGCGTCGCGCCGAACTTACCGATCCGAATGCTATGGTGCTGGCTACCGCGGATGCATCGGGGCGCCCCTCGGCTCGCGTAATGCTGCTCAAAGACTTTGATGAGGCCGGGTTTGTCTTTTATACAAACTATGAAAGCCGTAAAGGACAGGAGTTGACTGAAAATCCCCGGGCCGCGCTGGTCTTCTGGTGGGCGGAGCTGATGCGACAGGTTCGGATTGAAGGGTGCGTGGAGAAACTCCCGGATGAAGAGGCCGATGCCTACTTTCAGACGCGACCGCGCGAAAGTCAGCTCGGGGCCTGGGCTTCGCCCCAGAGCCAGGTGATTCCCAATCGCAATGTGCTGGAGCAGCGGGTAGCGGAACTGGCGCAGCAGTTCGATGGCCGTGAGGTACCTCGCCCTCCTTACTGGGGTGGGTTTCGCGTAGTGCCCGAAGTAATTGAATTCTGGCAGGGACGACCGGGGCGTTTGCACGATCGGTTGCGCTATCGGCGCACGGAGCAGGGATGGGTGCGGGAACGACTGGCGCCGTAAGAGGCCGCCTGCTCAGTGAAATTGTCGATCGGTGAGGCGCTCTACGTCAGCGCGGGTGATGACCTGCCAGCGTGGCGCGCTCAGTCGGCCGCTGCTCGAACGGCTGAACGTGGCCCGGAGGAAGAGTTCTTTAGCGGAAGCCCGAGCACCCCGAAAGCTGAAGGCGCCCCAGTGGAAGACCCAGTAGGCCTGCGTTGGATTAAAGCCAAACTGACGACTCAGGCGCTCCGCCAGATAGCGGGCATCGGCTATAGTGGACGGCCCTGCGTTTTCAGCCAGTTCCTGAAGGACAACCACATAGGAACGGTCGGTACCCGGAGGCGTGCGGTAAAGCTGCACGCGGCAGCGACCTTCTTGCCGATAACCCTGCCAGACAAACAGGGTATCGATAAGAGGTTGCGCATAGACCAGACGGACAGGCAGCAACATCACGGCAAAGCACGCCAGGTGCAACGCAGACATGTTGCCTTGACTTTGGATATTCTTGAAAAGACCTGAATGAAAGATACAAACGCAGCTCATGGCATATACAACCCTGGTTGATCCTGAAACGCTTCAGACGCACCTTGACGATCCGGATTGGGTCGTGGTGGACTGCCGGTTTTCGTTGAACGATCCGGCATATGGACGGCAGGCCTATCTAGAAGCGCATATTCCTGGAGCTGTTTATGCGCATCTGGACGCAGACCTCTCGGGGCCGGTTGTGCCCGGCCAGACTGGTCGGCATCCGTTGCCTGATCCAGACCAGTTGGCCCAGAAGCTAGGAGCCTGGGGCATTGACGCCCGCACGCAGGTGGTGGCCTACGACGATGCAGGCGGGGCTTTTGCGGCGCGGCTCTGGTGGTTGCTGGGCTGGCTCGGACACGAGGCGGTGGCGGTGCTTGACGGAGGATGGCCGCGTTGGGTGCAAGAGGGACGCCCGGTGCGTAAGGGAGTGGAGCGGCGGACGGCTCGGACCTTTAAGCCGCAGGTGCGCTCGGAATGGGTGGTAACGGCCGAGGAGGTGATGCAGCGGCTTCAGGATCCCGCGTGGCGGTTGTTGGATGCACGGGCGCCAGAGCGCTACCGGGGCGAGCAGGAACCGATAGATCCAGTGGCGGGCCATATCCCGGGCGCTGTAAACGCCCCGTTTACGGAGAACCTGACGTCTGAAGGCACGTTTCGCCCGCCAGCGGCGTTGCGGCAGCGGTTTATGGCGTTGCTGGGAAACGTACCGCCTGAGCGGGTGATCTGCTACTGTGGCTCCGGTGTGACAGCCGCGCACAATCTGCTGGCTTTGGCACACGCTGGCCTGCCGGGTGCCCGACTGTATGTGGGTTCCTGGAGTGAGTGGATTACCGATCCGCAGCGTCCTGTAGCCCGTGGTCCCCGGCCCTGAACGCAAATGCACGCGCCACTTTAGGTAGCAGTGAGCTGTCGGTAAAGCGCGGCCACCTGTTGGCGAAGCGCCTCTAAAGAGCCGGTATTTTCAATGACAAAGTCGGCGCGCTGACGGAGCACTTCCGGAGGAAGCTGGTGGCGCATGCGGGCGCGCACCTGCTCGGGAGCCATGCCATCGCGCGCTACTACCCGCCGAATCCGCTCGCCTTCGGGCGCGTCCACTACGAGCACATGATCAACAAGCTGGTCAGCACCTGATTCAAACAGCAGGGCAGCCTCCAGTACCAGCAGCGGCACGCGCTCACGTGCCGCTTGCTCACATGCTTGCTTAAAAGCAGCCAGCACACGTGGGTGAACCAGCGCGTTCAGTTGGCGCAGCGCTTCAGGATCGCGAAATACGCGGGCGGCCAGATAGGCCCGGTTGAGCTGACCGTCGGGCTGGTAGCTCTGGGGACCAAACGCTTCAACAATGGCGTGGCGTAGTCCGGGATCCTCGACCATGAGGCGCTTGGCTACCTCATCGGCATAGAATACCCGGGCGCCCAGTGCTTCCAGCAGGCGGCATACCGTGCTCTTGCCGCTGCCGATACCACCTGTAACACCCAGCGTGCGAACGCAGTGCGGTTTTAGCGTTGCCATGTGAGCGAAAACGTCAGGTTCGGAATGCGAGTGCGCGGGCCATTCCAGGCAGCCTTGCGGATACGCTCGGCCGAGGCTTCGGGTAACGGTCCATAGAGACGCCGGTGCAGTCGTTGCAGCATCAGCCAGCCCTCCAGAGAAAAGGTCAGCGTGCGGCCGAGTTGCCAGTTGAGCCTGCAGGTAGGGCCTAGCTGGACAATCCACAACTGCCCCGGTCGGTTTACCGTAGCCGGACTGCCTTCGGCATTGGTGTAGGCGATCAGCAGCCGGGCCATGTAGTCGCGTCGAAGAAAGATACGGAACCCTACGCTGCTGCGCAGAGACCCTGTGTGGGTTTCCAACTGAAGCCAGCCGGTGTAGGTGCGCAGCGTGTCGAACGGAATCTCCGCAAACCGGTCCCAGAGCAGGCGTCCGAGCCGCAGTTCGGTATAGGCGCCTTCCAGGCGAATGCGAAGCCGGGGCGTCAGGGCTTGTTCCGTCTGAAGTCGGTAGCTCAGTTCTCGGGCGGCCTGATCCTGACGTTGCCGGCCTGGCAAGACAAAGTCGTCTACCGTATAGGCGGCGCGCACTTCACCTTGCAGGGACAGCCGGGTGGTTGCTGAGGGGGTCCAGTGCAGGCGGGGTTGCAGCCGGAGGGTACGCTGCACGTAATTTTCGGCAGACCGGACCGCATTCAGATAAACCAGATGGTAGCGACTTCCTTCCAATCCAAGCTCTAACGCTAGCGCTGAAGTTAGGTGAAGGCGCAGATCAATTCGAGCTAATTGCTGCAGCTCGTCACGGTCGTCCGGGTTGACTTCAGGCGTGTCGTGGCGTAGAATGGTAGCGTAGGCCCGCAGGCCAACGGTCAGGCGTCCGGTTTCGAGCCAGCCCTGCCCACTCAGCGTCAGATAGCCGCGTGCGTAGTCCGCCTGGCGAAGCAGGAGGGCTTTCTGAAAGGCCTGTGCGGCGGGAAGGGTTGCGCGGTTCGTCAGCGTGCGCACCTCTTCTTCGGCACCGGTTTCCAGTTCAATGGCAAGGCGCAGTTTCTTCTGGCTGTACAGCAGAGCCAGCGCACCGTCGAGCTGGCGATGGTCGAAGCGCGTGTTAAAGAAGAGGGCGTCCTCTGGGGTTTGTAGAAAGCGCACCTGTCGGCGGAACCATTGGCCGCTGAGACGCCCGCGTAGCAGCAGATGGGGATGCAGCGATAGCTGCGCCGCAAAAGTTCCTTGCAGCGTATCGCTCCAGGTTGCCTCAACGGCCTGGGGTGGGGTAGCGACGCTCCGGTTCAGGAAAGAGACGGCCTGATAAGTATCCCGCCGGAAGCGGGCGCCGCGGAGCTGCACATGGAAATCGAGCGCATCGACCTGTCGTTGAAACAGGAAGTCAACGTAAGCCGTGAGTCCGCGGCGTGGAGTCAGATACTGCAAGAGGCTTCCGCTTTCCAGCCGCAGCGTGTAGCCGGCTGGTGTAGAGGGGCGCCAGCCCAGGCGTAGGCTAAGCGCCGGGCCATAGTCGGTTTGCAGCGGTGTCAGGGGAGCATTGCCACCGACGCCAGGACGTTGATCCAGCGCAAATCCCAGCGCAGGTTCCAGCCAGAATCCCGCATAAGGCTGGTAGCGGAGACCGGCCAATGCCTGTTGCGTTAGCACGCGGCTCTGGTTGAACCAGGCTATTTGACCGAATAGCCGCGGTTGCAGCACAAAGCTGCCCGTTGGCGTGAACGTCCAGTTTGCCCAGGATTCGTCCCGGAAGTCCAACTGGCCGGCCCCATAGAGAAACGCATCGCTTACAAAGCGTTGTTGCCAGGTTAACCGCCAGCTTCCCACCACAGGCATAAGATGTAGCCCGGCTGTCCAACGGTAACGGCTGACGTCCCGCACGAAGCCTGTCTGGACCGTCCAGACCGACTGAGCGGCTGCCATCTGGCCGAGCAGCATCAGCCACAGAAGGCCGGCTGTCGGCTTTAGCCACCGCGCCGATGCGCCGGTAAGGTGAACCATATCTGGTTGATATAAAAAACCCCTCCTGCACCTGGCTATGAACGCCGGTGCTGCGCAGGCGATGCAGGGCATCGCTGGAGACGCCCCGAAGGTTCTGGGTTTGTAGCCGTCCGTGGATTGTTGCGGCGGGGCAAACGCCCTTTAATTAGCCAGGCGGCCAGGTGAACTTGCGGCCGCCCAGCAGATGCAAATGCAGGTGGTAGACAGATTGCTGGGCGTCTGGCCCTGTGTTGAACACCGTGCGGTATCCGGTGCGAGCAATGCCCTCGCGCTCGGCCATTTGACGGGCCACTACAAACAGGTGCCCGACAAGCGTTGCGTCTTCTTCGGTGATTTCGTTAAGGGAAGGGATGGGCTTGCGAGGAATAATGAGTAGATGCACCGGGGCTTGTGGGTTGATATCGCGCAGCACAATGCACTGTTCGTCTTCATAGACGATATCGCCCGGCAGTTCGCCGTCCATGATGCGCTGAAACAGCGTCTTCTCCGCCATAGCTTATCGAATGGTTGAGAGGCTACCGATTGCTTTCAAAATATAGGGTATGGCAGGCTTTTCTGCCTGCAACAGATGGGCAACTGGATGGGCAAACAGGAACGCGCCTGCTGGCCACACGTTTGTGGCTAGCGATCCTGAGACAATCCAGTGGTCGGAGGATGCCAACAGTTTATGTGACCCGTCGCGTTCGGTTTAGTGCGGCGCACCGCCTGCATAATCCGGCCCGATCGGAGGCGTGGAACCAGAAGACCTTCGGGCTCTGCAATCATCCAAACTGGCATGGGCATAACTATGTGTTGGAGGTCACGGTAGCAGGAGAGCCCGATCCGGAAACCGGCTTTGTGCTGAACCTTTCTCATTTAAAGGAAATTCTGGAGACGTGCATTTTGAAGAAGTTGGATCACAAGAATCTGAATTTGGACGTTGACTTTTTGCAGGGAGTGATCCCGACTACGGAAAACCTAGCTATTGCGATCTGGCGAGAGTTAGAAAGCGCGCTTCCGAAGGGGCGTTTGCACTGCGTTCGGCTTTATGAGACGGAGCATAATTACGTGGAGTACTATGGCGAAGAATAAATCGGCTCGGGTGCTGACCACAGCAACGGCTTCCCTGGATCTGGATGACTATCCGGTTGGACGTTACGAACGGATCGATCGGTATGCCCCGGAGGTAACCGAGGCGATTCAGCAACATGTGCGGGAGATTTTGCGCTGGCTCGGTGAAGATCCGGACCGTGAGGGATTGCAGCGTACGCCAGAGCGGGTGGCACTGGCATTTCAGTATCTAACGCAGGGGTATCACCAGGACCCGCGAGCCATTCTGGAATCGGCTCTGTTCGAGGAGGATTACAGTGAAATGATTCTGGTGCGGGATATACAGATTTACTCGCTCTGTGAACATCATTTATTGCCGTTTTTCGGCAAGGCCCATGTGGCGTATATTCCGAACCGAAAGATTGTTGGGTTGAGTAAGATTCCTCGCGTGGTGGATGTTTTTGCCCGGCGACTACAGGTCCAGGAACGGTTGACGATTCAGATTCGGGATGCGCTGGAAGAAGTGCTGCAACCGTTAGGGGTGGCGGTAGTGATCGAAGCGCAGCACCTGTGCATGATGATGCGCGGAGTGGAAAAGCAACACGCTGTTACGACCACCAGCGCTATGAGCGGAGAGTTTTTAAAGGAAGCTACGCGGGCTGAGTTCATGCGGCTGATCAACGGAGGATAGGGCCGTGCCTGTGGTTGTTGTTACCGGTGCCAGTCAGGGGATTGGGGCGGCTATTGCCCGGGCATTTGCCGAAGAGCCGCAGGCGCGTTTGGTACTGGTAGCCCGTCGATTACAAAAACTGGAGGCAGTAGCCGCTGATTGTCGGGCGCGGGGAGCCGAAACCCTGGTGCTTCCGTGCGATGTGACCGATGAAGCGGCTGTTGCTGCGATGGCGCGTCAGGTACTTGACCGCTGGGGAGCGCCCGACGTGCTGGTAAATAACGCTGGACAATTTCAGCCAGCCCCGCTGCGGGATACGTCGGTAGACACGTTTCGGGCTCAGCTTGAAGTCAACTTAACCAGTGCTTTCCTGGTGACGCAGGCCTTTCTGGAGTCCATGATCGCCCGGCGGCGGGGGCATATTTTCTTTATGGGATCGGTGGCTTCGCTTCGGGCCTATCCAGGCAGCGTGGCCTATTGTGCCGCCAAGCATGGGCTGCTGGGACTGGCCCGGGTGGTGCGTGAGGAGACGCGGACGCTGGGCATTCGGGTAACGGTACTGCTTCCCGGTGCGACGCACACGCCGAGCTGGGAAGGCGTAGCGCTGCCTGAGGAACGCTTCATGCCGGCCGAAGATATTGCGCAGACCGTACGAGCCCTCCACCACCTGTCGGCCCGCACGGTGGCTGAAGAAATTATTCTGCGCCCTCAGGAAGGAGATATTTGATCAGGTCTCCTGATGCATTAAGCGTTGGCGAACAGCCTCGCCCAGAGCTTGCAGCCGCTCACTGATCCGTACAGGGTAGGGGGGGACGGCTTCTTCGAGCATCAGCAGTCGTTCAGGAAGACGGGCCAACCCCTGGCGGGCGCGTTCCCGTGCTGCCGCCAGCGTATCCTGTCCGGCTTCGGTACGCTGGCCGCCGCGCATCACGCAGCGCAGCAGCGGCTCGCCCCCTTCTAGCTGCTCATCATGGCAGGCAATCACGTCGTAGGCAGCGTATCCGTTTTCGTCGTAGAACCGAAAGACCTGTTTGCGGCCCGGCAGGTTAGCCTTCTTCAGGGAGAGTTTCATGCGGCCTTCCCCCTCAAACTCACTCAGCTTGTAGGCGCTGTCAAGATAGGGACGGTCGCTGATGGTGCCCATGCGCGTGCCCACGCCAAAGCCGTCGATAGGGGCACCCTGCGCCAGCAGCTCAGCGATTCGGTATTCGTCGAGACTGCCGCTAGCAAAGATTTTAATGTGCGCCAGACCCGCTTCATCTAACATGCGTCGCGCTTCTCGGGCCAGGGTGGCCAGATCTCCTGAGTCGAGCCGAATAGCGCCAATCTGAAACTGATCACCTGCTTCTTTGCAGAGCGCAATGACTTTACGGACGCCCTCCAGGGTGTCGTAGGTGTCCACCAGCAGCGTTGTCCCTGGATAGAGTCCGGCAAAGGCGCGAAAGGCATCTTCTTCGGTGGGGTGGGCTTCCACATAACTATGCGCCATGGTACCGGTGACTGGCATGCCGTAGAGTTGTCCGCCCAGGACCAGCGAGGTTGCCTGGATGCCGGCAATGTAGTAAGCGCGGACGGCCTTTAGCGCTGCGTCTGCGCCGTGCATCCGACGGGCGCCGAAGTCTGCGACAAGACGGCCCTGCGCGGCTGTTACAACGCGACTGGCTTTTGAGGCAATGCCTGTCTGAAAGGTGATCTGGTTGAGCACAAATGTTTCAATAAGCTGGGCCTGACCGATAGGCGCAACTACCTGGAGCAGCGGTTCGCCGGCAAAGACAGGAGTCCCTTCAGGTATGGCATATACGTCTCCTGTAAAGCGGAATCGCGCCAGATATTCCAGGAAGTCGGCGTCAAAGCGGCCCAGTGAAGCCAGATAATCAAGTGCTTCCTGCGAAAAGTGCAACGTTTCCAGATAGTGGAGAACGGTGTCCAGTCCGCAGGCCAGCAGATAATTGCGCCCGGGCATCTGGCGCACGAACAGATCGAATGTTGCTACGGCCGTGTCCAGGCCTTCCCGATAGTAGGCCTGGAGCATGGTCAGTTCATACAGATCGGTAAACAGCGCGGCGTTTTCGTCGGTTACCCAGCTCATGGGCAAAAGGAAAATTTTTCTTCAAGCCTACGGCCCTTCGCAGAAACAGAAGATACAGCACCCGCAGGTTCCCATGCTGTTAGAGGCTTTGTTTTGTTGGGTTCCACAGCGTGGGGGCCTGAGATTCTGTGTTTGTGTCATTTTTACGAAAAACCCGACGGAACGGCACTTTTGTTGCCCTTTGCCCGACTAACGACTGCAAGGCTACACGGCGCGCATGATGCAGGGACTGAATCGACTGGTGTTGATCAGTAACGATGAAGCGCTGGGAGCTCAACTGGAGGCCTGGCTTCCA
Organism: Rhodothermus profundi; assembly: GCF_900142415.1. Classification (NCBI taxonomy): domain Bacteria; kingdom Pseudomonadati; phylum Rhodothermota; class Rhodothermia; order Rhodothermales; family Rhodothermaceae; genus Rhodothermus; species Rhodothermus profundi. Next base: position 253,857 of record NZ_FRAU01000004.1, on the reverse strand, counting down.
GACGTAGGCGTGCAAGTATATGAAAGGTTCCCTTCTCTCCAGGCGCTGCTTGCTTGCTGGCATGAGTTTGAGGCGGCCCCGCCAGACGTGATGTTGGTCGATTTAGATCTGCCTGATTGCCAAGGACTGGATGCCTTTGCTGAGGTCAAGGTGCGAGCCATCAACATTCCAGTTGTGGCCCTGATTGATCGAAGCGAGGCCGTACTGGGGCCTCATCTGTTGCAGATGGGGGCGGCTGATTACCTCTTTCGGGATAGGGTGAGCGTTTCTCTCCTAGAGCACATCCTGCAGCGGGCGTGGGAGCGGCAGCGCGTGCAGAACAACCTCTCAGAGTACCTGCAGGAGTTGTATGCCAGTGAGGCGCGTTTCCGGGCTGTATTGCGACATTATCCTGACGGTCTGCTGATCTTGGATGCTGAGGGGCGGATTCTGATGGCCAACGATGAAGCGCAACGATTGCTGGAGTGTGCCGAGACCCATCTGGTTGGACAGCCGCTTACGGCTTTTGTCCAGGAAGAGACGCCAGGATTTGGTCGGCTTGTTGGAGCGTCCGAGACCGTCCAGGTGCGTATGCAGCTTGTTTCATGCGAGGAGGATTCCTGCCGGTTGGTGCTTTTGCGTCCTTTGACAGCGACCGAACGAGGGGAAATTGCAAGGGACCACCAGACGGCAGCGCTGTCCGAGGTTATTCTGGCGACGCTTGACGCAGCCGTGCTGGTGGCCGACCGGACGGGACACGTAGTATATGCCAATCGGGCGGCTACGGTGCTAATGGGAAGCGCGCCCCGCCAGCTCCTGGGACGTCCGCTTAATGGCATGTTTGCCGCCCTTATGCCGGGGGCATGCTTTGACCGGCTGATTTCGTGGCTTGAACTGCAAGGCGGTACCTGGAAAGGTATCCGGCAGCTTGGAGATGAAGCCAGCGCGGTGCAGACGTACCAGGTACACATCCAGCTACTGGCAGAACCCCTCCCCGATGCGGTGTTGATTGTACTGCAACCTGTTTCAAGTGAGCTTACGGTGAGCTGACGAAAGCTGCTCAGTTCAGACGAGGATCGTCTGGAAAGTTAGACAGGAGGGCATATTCGCCACCCAGGCGGCGCAGTACGGTGCGCCAGAGCTGCTCGGGCATGTCTTTGAACACATTGACTGCATGGGCTGGCGCCAGAATCCAACCGCTGGCCTCGTATTCGGCTTCGAGCTGGCCAGGCGCCCATCCGGCATAACCCAGAAAGAAGCGTATCTCATCAAGTTCGGGCGGATTCGTGCGTAGTCGGTCCATGAGCGCTTCTACCTCACCGCCCCAGTAGACGCCATCGACTACAGGCTGCGCCTCAGGAATTTCGTCGCCGAGCCGGTGGAGGATATGCAGCGTTTCAGGTTGAACAGGGCCGCCCATAAAGAGCGGATATGAGACCGGTACGTCCAGCACTTCGCGCAGCGTCAGCGTGGTGGGGCGATTCAGGATTAAACCAAAACTGCCGTCTTCTCCATGTGCGCAGAGCAATACTACGGTGCGCCAGAAGTTCGGATCCTCCAACATTGGAGGTGCAATTAGCAAAATTCCTGGACGCAGCGTCAGCGACTCCATGAGTTCGGCTACGAGGCGGTTGTGGAACGCAGCAGCGCTTTAAGGGCACCGCACCACCAGTCGGCGTTGCGGGTAATCGTGGCCACCGTAATATGTTGAAAGTGGGGCATCAGGCGAAGTAAAACAGAAGGAACGGCATCCCAGCGATGCTCGCGAATCAGCCGCTCCAGCTCATCGGCAGCCCTGCGGGTCCAACGCCAGTTTTCGCGCAAGGATTCGGCTTTGCGCCAGTAGCCGCGGTTTTCCCAGGCTTGGGCGCTTTCCTCGATCGTTTCAGCGATGCCTCGAAGGTTAAACACAAAGAAAGCAACCATGTCACGGGCTTCGGCATCGAAATGAGAGCGCCGAGCCAGCAAATGCAGCACCTCGGCGCAGGAACGCAGGTGTTGATGGCGACGCTTGGCTGGCGTGTCGCCTGTCCGAATGATCCGTCCCATAAAAAGCCGCATCGTGTTTTTGGCAGCAAAGATCGGAAATCCTGTCTGAAGCGCCAAGCTGTCTGACTACCATTGCGCTCATCAGTGCGGCACGCTACTCTGGCTCCAGACGTTAGCTTCCAGATGAATCGCTTACATGCAGACGTATCGTTTCGCGCCTTGCCTATGGATGCATGCATCTAGGTGATCCCGGGGAGGCAGAGACGATCTCGAATGCGGTGCGTCAGCGAGCTGCTGTGGTACTGGGCGGCTCTGGAGGCTGGCATTAATCTGTTCGATCATGCCGGCATGTACAGCCGAGGAAAATCAGCGATTGTTTTTGGAACGCTGCTGAAGGGGCGGGTTGTTCGTCGGGAGAAAGTCGTGTTGCAGGCCAGGAGCGGTATTCGATTCGAAGACGATCCGCCGGGTGCGCCGCAGCACTATGATTTCAGCTACGAGCACATTATACGGTCGGTTGAGGGCAGCTCTTGATCACGTCGATGGGTTGCTGGCGCGCTGTTTCAGAGCGAGTGATTGTGCGACTGCATAGCCCCCGCGCACGATACTCCAGGCGCATTGGGTGGCAGATGGACATGTACCGGCATGACAGCCCATGCGACTGCTGGCTGCCTGGCGGGCTGCTGCGAGCGTAGGCTTCAGAGGCAGGAGACAGATGCACGCCCGATCATTAAGCCAGATGAGCCCGTCTCACAGGGGGCCGTAGCACGCATAGCTGGAACCCGCCGGGCTTTGTATCAAGCCATTACGCACTGGTCGCTGCGTTATCCGGGTCTATATGATCGATGATTGGTGCGGCTGGAGCATGCTCAGACCAGTGCCGCGGCTTTAGCCGCGGTGCTAACACGCTAGCAGGGCAGGGTATGGAGAACCCTGTCCTGCTAGCGTGCTGCACGAGGCAGGCGTGTGCTGAGCGTTAGCGGACTATCTGCAAGCGTTGAATGCGTCGCTGGCCGTCTGTCTCTAGGACACACAGGTACAGTCCACTGGCCCAGCCCCGAACGTCCAGCCGCACGGTATGCGTGCCGGCCGGCTGCGGCCCGTCCACCAGGAGAGCCACCTGCCGCCCCAGTAGGTCAAAGATGCGCAACCGCACCGGACCACTTTTCGGCAGATGATAGCGCAGCAGCGCTGTGGTGCGGAATGGATTAGGATAGGGCGGTTCCAGGGCCAGTTCGCGGGGCAGTTCAGCAAGTGGCTCGGCCGGCACGGGCTGGGTACCTACCAGAAACTCCAGCCGGATAGGAATGATGCGGCCGTTCAGGGAGGTGCCATCGCTGAGGGTGGTCTCCCAGAGCGCGCGCCAGCTTCCCTGAAGGGGACCAATGAAGGAGCGATTTTCGACGGTATAGCTGGACGTTGCCAGCACGATGGTGTTGGTGTCCGTTCCTGCGTCCCGATAGCCGATAAACAGCACGTCGGGCAAGTCACCGATCTGCGTGGCATAAGGGAACAGGTCAATTTCAGCAAACGAAATGGTGAACGAGGTGACGCCCTGGTAGGGACGCGGATCGTTCAAGGTCTGTTCAAACAGCACGTCGCCCGGGGTGCCGTCCGGTTGGGCGGCGCGCACAGTTAGCGTAAAATCGCGAGGAGCCGTAGCAGGCGGACCGTTGCCGAACTGGCTGTAGAAGTAAAGTGGCAGAAAGACGCGACCCAGCAGCGTATAGCCTGGTTGCGGGTTTTCAAAGCGCGTGAGCAGTTCCACACCATTTGAGCGAATGAACGGCTGCATCACCTCGCCATTGTCGAACTGCACAATCTGGCTGGTGAAGGTCTGGTCTGAGCTCCACGTGGCGCTGTAGGTAACCTGCGAGCTTGCGGAGGTGGACGTGCGTGTTACGATGAGCACGACCTGGTTATGCGAGCCGGAGAACGTGAACGGAGAGGCAGCAGGATTCAGGTCTTCGACAATAACGCCGCCCCCTTCAGGGTAGCGCAGCGCGCGAAGCGCCAGCGAGGCTCCAGAGAGCGTAACCTGTAAGTCCTTGACATACTGCCACACCAGATAAAGCACGCCGCCTCCCCACAGCAAGATCGTAGTGTCTGGCGTCTGGGTAGTGATGCGGCCGTTGTAGACGACAGAGGGGATAGCGCCTACGTTCTGAAAGTCCGTGCGGCTGTAGCCGTAGGCTGCGTTGACGTTTCGGTTGTTCAGGAAGTTGGCTGTATGAAAGTCCAGCAGGACCTGGTAGAACGAAAGACCATGGGGCGCGAGGGCATTTTGATAGGAGGAGAGGCCGCTTTGTGCGTCGCGCGTGATGGCACCGACGGCCTGCCAGCCAATGCGGTCTTCCAGATAGGTGGTAAACAGGCCCGCGCGTTCGTAGTCGTCCAGCACGTTTACGTTGTCCTGAGACCAGCGGAAGATCGGAACGTTGTACCGCGCCACATCGCTCAGATATCGCATGGCGCGACGCTCATAGCCGTTAATCACTTCGGCCCATTCCGAAAGGCCTTCATTTACAAAGGAGATTTCGTCGATGTCATAGTTGAAGTGAATGAGATGTTGGTATTCGTGCGCGGCCGTCGAAAGCAGCGATTGAATAGGCCGGTTAGTAGAAAGCGAGGGGTTGGTGTCCAGATACAGAATGTCGCGATTATTTCCACTGGGGCTCAGATCGCCACTGTAGACAAAACCAGCAACAAATCCGCCGCCGCTTTGCGGGTCCCAGCCGTCCCGTATGTCGACCAGCAGCACATCGGTTTTGCCGTCGCCATCCACGTTGGGCGGGTTGCCAAAAACATCTTCGACGTTGGCAATAATACCCTGATTGGGGTTAATCGAGCCGGTGGGGGTGGCATCGGCCAGAGCGGACCGTAGCGCTTCTAGTTTGGCATCGGTCACCCAGCCACTGTCAAGCGAAGCAACCTCGACCCACAGATAGAACCGTTCTTCAATAACGCGCAGTTCAAATTCACGCAGCTCGGTCGTTTGGGTCTCAAAGTTGTAGACCTTAAAAGATTGACGATCGCCTACCTGGGGAGGTGCCAGCACAGTTGGTGTTCTGGATAAGAGCCCTAAAGCCTTACGGCGATGAAAGTCTGCCAGCGCCCGTTGGGCTGCGGGCTGGCGGTTAAGCCAGTCGGTGACATGTAGAATATAACTTTCAGGCTGGTCAGCGGATGTTTCAGAAGATAGTGGCTGAAGGGGCTGAGCAGAGGCAGCCACGCTGAAAGACAAAACAAATGCAATGAGTAGTCGGTACATAAGGCAACCCTCTGGTCTGAGTGAGACGTAAGACTTTATTTTTACGAAAAGATCACAGAGCGTTCCTGACAATCTATTCTTGGAGCATGTTGCCATGCGTTATTGCATTTTTGGACTAGGTATGCTTGTCCTAGCAGGATGTGCGACCCAGTCTCCGCCGGCCCAGCCGCCAATCGTCGTAGAAGGCGAAGTGGTGGCACGGGGACAGGCTCCATTTGCTGAACTGGTGCTGGAGACCGCTGCCCGCAACTACTATCTGCTGGTCTTTGAACGCGAGGCCGACCGGCAGGCGGTGGCGGCCGAAGCTCCCCTCTGGTTGCGAGTGGAAGGCACGCCATACCTGGATCGCTGGCAGGGACTTCCGTACACGCATCTTCGGGTGCATCGATGGGAACGATTACGCTGAGGGGGGGAAACGCACAAACAGAGCGCGAAGTTCGCCTGGCGTGACGACGCGGAGTGTGGGAAGGGCGGCAGCCCAGCCCATCAGCAACAGCAGTTCAACGACTGGCTGTTGAAGCGCAGGCCACGTTTGCCAGGCTCCGAAGATCAGGAGGGTCCAGGCTCCCAGGGCGAACACCTGGCGCCAGGGATAGGGTACGGCATAATGTGTTCGGATGAGCCCCCAGAGCGTCAGGGCCATGGTTGCATAAGCCAGGGTAGTAGCCCAGGCGGCGCCCAGCATACCCATCCGGGGTACCAGCAGTGCGTTGAGGAGCAGCGAAACAAGGGCCCCGGCCAGGGTGGCAGGAATAAAAAGCGAGGTGCGATGGCGTAAATAGGCGCCTGCTGAAAACACATAGTACCAGCCTTGAAACAGGTAGCCTAGTAAGGCTACGGGCACGATAAACAAGCCGGTCCAGTAACGCGGGTTAATGAGGGCATAGCCGCCGGGCAGCGGTAGCTGAACGATTTCCTGCGCAAAGAACGAGACGCTCAGCAGTACCAGCAAACTGGCGGCTGTCAGCAGCAAAAAGACGCGTGCGAAAAGCTGGGGGGCATCCGGATCGCGGGCATGCTGCAAGAAAAAAGGTTGCCAGGCAAAGCGGAACATCTGGATGACCAGCATCAGAAAAATGGCCAACTTGAGCACGCCATTGTAAACGCCTACGACATGGTTGCCATAAACGGCCTGGGCGGCCTCCGTCATGCGCTGCTGCACTTCGGGCGTCAGCATGCCTCCGGCGCGCTCCAGAACGGCCTGGGCGGCACGTTCGGCTTCACGAGCGAGTGCGGCAAGGTCAAGCCGCTCATGGTAGAGCTGGCGTACCTGATCCGGCGTCATGCGTTTCAGAAATAGCAGGTTAATGCGATCTGTAATAGCGTAGCCTAACCCACCAGGCAGGAACGGTAATCCAAAGCGCAGCAGATCCCGCCAGAGTTGCCTGTCGAACCATGGCCGCCATAACCGGATGAACTCCGGGCTTAACAATGCCAGCGTAGTGGCCGACGCCACGGCATTAGCCATGAAGACTCCGGCCACGCCCCAGTGCAGGCCGACCAGCAGCCAGATATTGAGGCCAAGATTAACGCACACGCTGGCCAGTCGGATCAAAGCAAAGCGCCAGGCGCGGTTGCTGAGGCGGAGTTCGGCAAAGGGTATAATGGCCAGCGTGTCGAGCAGCAGAATGACCGCCATGTAGTAGAGCAGCCAGCGGTAGCGGGCCTCCAGGTCAATCAGCGTGGCTATAGGAGTGGGAAATAGCACGATCAGCAGAGAGAGCAGAAGCGAAGAGCCCAGAAGGGAGCCGACGGCCGTGCTGAAGACGCGACGTCGTCTATCTTTGCTGGCATGTACGGCAAAACGCAGGTAGGCCGACTCCATGCCGTACTGATAGACAATGTTGAAAAAGAGAAAAGCTGTATAGACAATGGAAATGACACCGTAAGCATCGGGCGAGAAGACATGGGAGTAAAACGGGAAAAGTAAAAAGTTGAACAGCCGGGCCAGAATGGAAGACAGCCCGTAGATGGCGGTTTCGGAAACAAGTTGGCGCAAACGTCCTGCAGGCATAGCGGGCTACCGGTAAGCGCGACGACGCCGGCGCAGGCGAAACAGTACGCCGTCCAGTACCAAATGGCTCAGGTATCCTACGACAGCCGCTCCGTAGAAAGGTAACCCGGAGAAAGGACGCTCCGGAAAGAACAAATAGGGCAGCAGGAGCAGCGGAGAAGGGATGAGGAGCATGGCCCACCAGGTATGGGTCCAGCCGCGGTGTTTGCCCAGGATGGGCAGAATGGCAAAAAGACCGAGGTAGGCTGCTTCCTCGAAGTGGCGGGTAGCGATAAGCACGACATCGACCAGAAAGAAAATCCAGTAAAAAAGCGTCTGGCCCAGCGAGTTGGTGTCGACGTCGGGCCAGAGGGCAAACATCAGGCAGAGACCGAAAAGCGCCAGTGGATAAGCCACCAGCTCGAGCAGGGTAAAGCGGGTGTACGCCGCGTCAACCGAAAAGACATAGAACAATCCGGCCAGGTACACGGCAAAGAAGGCCGTGGCCCCGGCCAGATGTCCTCGATAGTTTGCCACGGTTAGCGTTTTTGCTTCTGGCGCGCGCGTTCTACAAGATACAGAATCGCCAGCCGGTAGCCCATAGCGCCCAGGCCGACGATCTGACCTTCAGATACGGCTGCCGTGAGCGAGTGTTGCCGAAAAGATTCCCGGGCATGCAGGTTTGACAGATGCACTTCCACGACGGGCACCGAGATGGCTGCTACGGCATCGCGGATGGCTACCGACGTATGGGTATAGCCTCCGGGATTGAAAACCACGCCGTCGAAGTGTTCCGTTTCGGCGCGGTGGAGCTGGTCGATCAGTTCGCCTTCGTGGTTGCTCTGCACAAATTCCAGGGTTATGTCCGGAAACGCTTCCCGAAGCATTTTCTCAAGTTGCTGCAGCGTGATCCGTCCGTAGATAGCGGGCTCGCGTTTGCCCAGCAGGTTCAGGTTGGGCCCATTGAGCACAAGGATTTTCATGGCAGAATCATTCTGTTTGGCGTCAAAGGAATGCAGGTTCGCCGGAAGATACAACACCCTGCAGAGTGCGATGTTAAGAAGTGGTGAGACGGCAGGTAAACTGCAGGCCGTCGTAGGCCAGGTTAATGCCTTCGGGTAGCCGGGCATCGACTTCAGCATGCAGCACGTCGTGCGTCATGTGGATAAAATAGGTCTGGCGGGCGCCGATGCGGCGGGCTACCTGGATGGCCTCGTCAATTGAAAAGTGGGTAGGGTGAGGGCGTTCGCGCAGGGCGTCAAGCACAAGCACATCCAGATCCTGGAGACGTTCGTAGCTGGATTCCGGCAGTTGGCTTGCATCGGTCAGATAGGCAAAATGACCGATGCGGTAGCCGTACATAGGCAACTGGCCGTGCAGCACTTCAATGGGTTCCACGCGCAGGCGAGCAGCGTCGCCATAGCGGCTGGTTATCTCAAAGGGTCCTTCAACGGCGTGCAGGTGGAGCCGGGGAACGCCGGGATAGGTGCCATCGGCAAAGATGTACGAGAACATTCGGTAGAGCACGCGGGCGGTGTTGGGCGGGGCGTAGCAAGGGATTGGGCGGCTGTTTTCGAAAAAAAAGGGGCGTAGGTCGTCGATGCCGGCTACATGGTCAAAGTGGTGGTGCGTGTAGAGCACAGCGTCCAGGCGGCGAATGCCTTCGCGCAGCGCCTGCTGCCGAAAGTCGGGGCCGGTATCGATGAGAATGCCCAGTCCATTGGCTTCAATGTAACAGGCGCAGCGCGTGCGCCGGTCGCGGGGGTCGCTGGAGCGGCAGACGCGGCAAGAGCATCCGATAACCGGCACGCCTGTGGAGGTACCGGTGCCCAGCAGCGTTACACGTAGCGTGGCTGTGTCAGTCGAACGCGACATCCAGCACAGCAGCGTCCGTAGATGACGAGGAACGTGCCCAGGCTTCTTCAAGGGCGCGCCGAACGGCCGGTTTCAGGTAGAGCGTGTCGAGCGGCCGGGTGCGCAGCGCTTCGGCCAGCAGGGCCAGATGGACTTCCGGGGGATGTCTTCGGTTAAGCATGATCAGTTCATCCCCCTGCTTGATGCAGTGGCCGCCTCGAAAAGGGCCTGTTTCCAGACGGACTTCCAGGCCAAGCTGGCGGGCTGCGGCGATCAGCTCATCCACCAGCCGACGCGTTGTGGCCTGCCTGCTGTCCCGGGATCTGGCCATGATGGGTTAAGAAGGTACGTTCTCCGAGAGCTGTCCATTCTGAGGTATCATGAACCGGTCAGTCAGGTCTTCGCCCGTTGCAGGATCTTCGAACCGAAAGCTTAGAGGCGGCAAATGGGGATCGGATTCAAGCCGCACGCGCACCAGATGTTTGAGCAGCCAGCGCGTTGGGTAGGCCGGCACGCGTCGGGTCAGATAAGCGGCCGTGAACGGGTGCACCCGGAGCGTTACGTGGCGGCGACCGCTCTCCCGACGGTACGTTTGAAGCCAGCGCTCCATAGCCTTTAACAGGGCTTCAGGCGTAGGTTGGGCAGAAGCCGGCGGCACAGCCTTTTCGCGCACCAGCCGTTCGGCCATTTTATCGAAGGTAGTGGTCAAACTGGGCCGCAGGCGCTGCCGGGTAATCTGAACCAGGCCAAAGTCACTCATCGGAAGAATCTTGGTAACGGCCCGGTCCTTCTTGAATTCTTTTTTCAGCTCGTCATAGACCTTCTTTTTGTTTTTCTCGTCCTTCAGATCAATAAAGTCGATGACAATAATGCCACCCAGGTCGCGCACGCGCACTTGCTGGGCAATAACGCGGGCAGCCTCCAGGTTGACGCGCAGAGAGTTTTCTTCCTGGCTCAGGCCGCGTCCGGCCCGCCCCGAGTTCACGTCGATGACGTGCATGGCTTCGGTGTGCTCAATGTAGAGGTAGCCGCCGGAGGGGAGATCCACGCGGCTTTCAAAGGCCTGGGCGACCTGTTGGGCAATGCCGGTGGCTGCGAAGATATGCGCTTTCCCCTGATAAAGCTGCACCGCATCCACTTTATGGGGCGCTACCGCTTGCACATAGCTCCGAATGTTGCGGTGCAGGCGAGGATTGTCCACCAGGATTCGGGTGCAGTCTTCAGAGAAGAGATCGCGAATGACAGACGAGACCATGTTTACGTCCTCATGCAACAGCAGCGGGGGGGCAGGATGTTCGGCCAGTTTCTTTTCGATCCGTTCCCACTTCTCCAGGAGCAACCGCAGATCGGTGTCAAGGGCTTTGGCGTTCTGGCCCTCGGCTACGGTACGCACGATGACACCGAAGCCTTCCGGTACGAGACTTTGGGCCAGTGCCCGAAGCCGTCGCCGCTCCTTATAGGAAGTAATCTTCTTAGAGACGGCCACGTAGTTGGCAAAGGGCACCAGCACCAGGAAACGCCCCGCCAGCGAGATATCTGTAGAGACCCGGCTGCCCTTGGAAGAAATAGGCTCTTTGATGATCTTGACCAGAAGGGGCTGGTCGCGTTTGAGCAGCGCCTCGGGTGAAAAGTCGAGGCGCGCAGAAGACGCCGTGGCCGTTTCTGCTTCGGCGGAAGGCGTCTGAGGCGAGAGCTTGCGTTGCAGACGCCGTTGCGCTGAGCGCCGGCGTCCGCGCAGGCGTGCATCTAGCCGCCGCCGGTGCGTTGATTCCGCCCCTCCGGATGACTTATCCGCAGACGTTTCGGATGGGTCCGTCCGGTGGGGTCGGGGATGGCGGCGACGTGCCAGGCTCTGATGATGCTGCTCGATTTCGGCCGCCAGTTTGCGGACGCTGGGCTGCGGATCAGCCAGAAACTTTAGCTGCAGCGGCAGGCTGGGAGCAATGTCCGAAAAATGCAGGAAAGCGTCCTGCTGCTGGCCGATGTCCACAAAGGCGGCCTGAATGCTGGGCATTACGCGGCAGACCCGGGCCAGATAGATGTTGCCAATGGTGCGTTCATGTTCGGCATCCTCAATGTAAAACTCGCCCAGGGTCCCATTCTCGACGATAGCAATGCGCGTCTGATCCTTCTCAGCGTTAATAATAATTTCCTTGGCCATACAACTCCTGGTTCCATAGGCCTCGAACCGGTCGGGGCCGGAAACGAGCACCAAGAAAGGCGAGTCCGCCGGCAGGCAATGAAAAAGAGAGCAGCGGCAGGAAACAAAACGTTAAGCGTGCGCGCGGTTTCCCGAGCACTCGCCGGTTCGAGGCGGTTATGATGGTTACGGTTCAGGGCGGTAGCAAAAACCGAAGCCAGCACCGATAGACGGTGCAACAAAAGATTGCATGCTATTTGCAAAAAGCACAAAAGCATCTAGCGGTACCTTTCAGAAAGACTTCCTGGGGCCACGCTTTTTGCACCGACCGAGCGGTTTGTAAAGCGGGGCCGTCTCCAGGAAAAAGCGGGTTGCCCACAACGTCCGGAAAAGGTTGTTATCCCATGGGAAAGTAAATCGCCCTTCTGGATAAAATGATCCCTTCCCTTTGGGTAGAGCTTTAACGTAAATTCGCACGAAGCAGGGCCAAGAGCTGCCTATATTCTTTCTGCTTTCTTAGAATTACATCAGACAGGGAGGGAGCTGATCCATCCTTTAGATCGCCAAACGTTTGGAGAGGTTATGGCCGTTGAAACCATTGAGCCGGAGGTCCGGCGCGTTCGGCGTCTGCAGCGCTACCGCGTCCATACGGGCATGCTGGCGTGGTTGCTCCATCGCCTGACGGGTATCGGGCTGGTCGTATATCTCATCTTGCATGTCTGGGGGCTGCGGGCGCTTACCGATCGCGAGGCGTTTAACGAGCTGATCGCTACTTATCATGCGCCAATTTTCAAGATCGGGGAGTTTCTGCTGCTGGCAGCAGTAGCCTACCATGCGCTGAACGGGCTCCGGATCGTCCTGATTGATTTTCTTGGCTGGCATCCGCATTCTAAAAAGTTATTCTGGACGCTGGCTATTGTCTGTTTATTCATTATTGGCGTAGGCGGATATCCTTCGCTCTATGCCGTCGTTACGTATCTGGCCGGTTCATAAAACGTTGCGGGGATTATCATGGCAACCCAGTATGGCAAGACGTCCCGCTCGCATGCACTCAACTGGTTTCTCCATCGCATTACGGGGACGTTTCTCATATTTTTGCTGATTACGCATTTCTGGGTGCAGCACTACGATGCGCAGACGGCCAGTGTGGCAGCCCAGGTGCTCTCCAGCGAGCAGATTGAGGCGGGCGCGCTGCCTGATTATCCAGAAGCTGCTAAAGAGGCGGTGCGGGCCCGCTATGGTCCCGACGCGCAGGTTACGCCGTATGACGTGGTTATGCTGCGGCTGGCCGATCCCGTGTACGCGGTGCTCTGGAAGGGTTTTAACATTCTGTTTTTGATTTTTGCGCTGCATCACGGGTTTTACGGACTGAACAACATCCTGACCGATTATATTCGACATCCCTTTGGACGTGTGCTGGCGCAGACGCTTTCCTGGACGTTGGCGCTGGTGCTGCTCATCGTGGGGCTGTACTCCATTATTGTAGCTGGATGGGGATATGCCCCTGAATTCTGAGGGTTACGTGGACGGACGGAAAACCGAATACTGCCATGATTTTCTCACATGACGTCGTCATCGTTGGGGCTGGTGGTTCGGGCCTGATGGCGGCGCTTTACGCCAAGGAAGGAGGGGCGGACGTTGCGGTTATTTCTAAGCTTCATCCGCTTCGTTCGCACACTGGAGCGGCCCAGGGAGGAATCGGGGCTGCCCTGGGGAATGAAGAGGAGGACCACTGGCTCTGGCATGCCTTCGATACGGTAAAGGGGAGCGACTATCTAGGCGACCAGGATGCTATCGAAATCATGTGTCAGGATGCTCCCCGAACGATCATTGAGCTGGAGCACTACGGCGTGCCATTCAGCCGTAATAAAGAAGGGAAGATTGCGCAGCGGCGATTTGGGGGACATACGCGCAACTTTGGAGAAGCCCCGGTGCGGCGCGCCTGCCATGCTGCCGACCGAACCGGCCATGCCATCCTGCATACGCTCTACGACCAGTGCGTCAAAAATCAGGTTCGCTTCTATGATGAGTTTCAGGCGCTTGACCTGATTATGACGCCCGACGGGGTTTGCTGCGGCGTGGTGGCCTATGAACTGTTGACCGGCGAGATCCATATCTTCCATGCCAAGATGGTCTGCCTGGCTACAGGCGGCTACGGACGCGTTTACAAAACCACCTCCAACGCCCATGCCAGCACGGGCGACGGTATGGCCATCGTGCTCCGCAGCGGCCTGCCGCTTGAAGACATGGAGTTCGTCCAGTTTCATCCTACGGGGCTGTACCGGCTGGGCATCCTGGTGACGGAGGGGGCGCGTGGTGAAGGCGGTATTCTGCTGAATGATAAGGGCGAACGCTTCATGGAGCGCTACGCGCCTACGGTGAAGGACCTGGCCCCCCGTGATCTGGTCTCGCAGTGCATCTATAAAGAAATTCGTGAAGGGCGCGGCATCAATGGCAAAGACTATGTCTACCTAGACTTGCGCCACGTCGGGCGGGAAGTGATCGAAAAGAAACTCCCTGAAATCGCTACGTTCTGCCGCACGTATCTGGGAATTGATCCGGTAAAAGAGCCGATACCGGTGGCGCCTACCTGCCACTATGCCATGGGCGGGATCCCCACCAACTACGATGGCCAGGTAGAGCGGGCAGAGCGAGGGAGCATTGTCCCCGGGCTCTACGCCGTAGGCGAATGCGCCTGCGTCTCGGTGCACGGCGCCAACCGGCTGGGCACCAACTCGCTCGTTGACCTGGTGGTCTTTGGGCGTCGGGCGGGCATGCATATGGCCGAGACGCTCCGTAAGGAAGGGCGCAGAAAAGAACCGCTGCCGGACAGCCCAGACCAGCGCACCCGGGAAATGCTGGAGGATATCCTGAGCCGAACGCAGGGGGAACCGGTGGCCGTGGTGCGGGCAGCCCTCCAGCAGACCATGATGGATAATGTCTCGGTCTTCCGCAATGAGGAGACCCTGACCACGGCGCTAGAAGATCTCAAGCAAATCCGGGAACGGGCCAAGCGCGTGGTCATCCGCGATAAGAGCAAGCGCTTCAATACGGAGTTGATGGATGCTGTCGAGCTGGGCTTCCTGGTTGATCTGGCCGAAGTGATTACGCGCTCAGCCCTGAACCGGACGGAAAGCCGCGGCGCTCACTCCCGCGAAGACTATCCTAAACGCGACGACGAGCACTGGCTCAAACACACCCTGATTTATCGCGAAGACGAAGGCACCTACCGCTTTGGCTACAAAGCGGTAACAATTACCCGATTCCAGCCAAAAGAACGGAAGTACTGAGCACCCTGCCCGGTGGTCACACAGGGTCGCTAACCGACAGGACAACAACCATGAAAGTCACGGTTAAGATCAAACGGTTCAACCCGGAGACCGACACTGAGCCGCATTGGGAGACGTATGAGGTCGATGCGGATCCCATGGACAGCGCGCTGTCGCTGCTCCTGCATATCAAGTGGCACATTGACGGCTCCCTGACTTTCCGCAAGAGCTGCGGTCACGGCATCTGCGGCTCCGACGCCATGAAAATCAATGGCGAAAACCGACTGGCCTGCTCGGTGTTGGTCAAAGATCTGGTGAAAGGCGAAGGAGATACCATTACGTTTGAGCCACTGCCTACTGCCCCGGTTATCAAGGATCTCGTCATTGATCAGAGCCGCTTTTTTGAGAAATATCGGGCGGTTAAGCCCTGGCTGATTACGCGAACGCCGCCGCCAGAGCGAGAGCGGCTGCAGAGCCCGGAAGATTTTGCGCTCATTGAGGAAGCGACGAAGTGCATCATGTGCGGAGCCTGCACGCATGCCTGTCCCAGCACCTGGGCAGATCCAGAATACCTGGGACCAGCTGCGCTGCTTAAAGCCTACCGCTATACGTTTGATTCGCGCGATGAAGGAGCGGAGGAGCGATTGCCGGTAGTTGATTCGCGTGAGGGACTGTGGAAGTGCTACACAATTTTCAATTGCAACGAAGCCTGCCCCAAAGAAATTGACATTTCTCGTTGGCTTTCGGCATTGAAGCGGCGCGCTGTGATGGAAGTGGCAGCCCGCTAGTTTTAGCGACAGCACAGGTAATCGCCCGAGGGGATCAGGCGCGCCCGGGATAGATCCCCGTTATATAGATAGATCCAGGCCTTCAGGGAGTGGCCAGAGGGCAGGTATACGGTATCCTGAACACGCCGGTATTCGCCTGCTTCCGGCCGAGCAGGATTGCATCCCTCATAAGCATCCAGATAGGCAAAAATACGGGCGGCTTCAGGGCGCCGCAGGGCATACAGCTCGCCGTGAACGGTATGGGCAGGGTCGGGTACCACGCCCGGGTACGTACCGAGGTTATAGAGACGGCCGCGATAAGTAGCCTGTCCCAGCAAGCGTACCGCCTCACGCAGCGTTGTAGGGTGAAAACGATGCACCTGTCCACGAAGCGTGCCGTAAACGAATAAAAGGGTAGCGGGTAAGCAGACCGGGGTATGCCAGCAGCGGTTCATCCCACAGTTGCAGACGCTTCTTC
Source organism: Rhodothermus profundi (assembly GCF_900142415.1). Taxonomy (NCBI): domain Bacteria; kingdom Pseudomonadati; phylum Rhodothermota; class Rhodothermia; order Rhodothermales; family Rhodothermaceae; genus Rhodothermus; species Rhodothermus profundi. Next base: position 238,117 of record NZ_FRAU01000004.1, on the reverse strand, counting down.
CAGGTGCAGGCGGGCAAAGTTAAACGGCGGTGTAGGACCATCGAGTTGCAATCGGATGCCCAGCGTTTGATAGGCCCGTTTCAAGGAAGCCACTTGATTCCGAAAGGCGTCCGAGCGTTCAGTAGCCACCAGGTAGGCCGCCCGCAGAACGGGATGGCGGTGAACATCAAGGTGCTGGACGGCACTTCGATCGGCCAGCGCCGCCAGCGTCTGGTGGCAGTGTTCGGCTGCCATCTGAAGTAGCCGGTCCGTCTCGGTTTCCAGCGATGGGTCGTCGGTTGCAAGGTGGTGGACCAGCGCAATGGCTTCTTGCAAGCGGGGACGGTCAGCGTCGAGCCAGAGCACCCATTCCTGGCGGCCGTGCAGCAAAGCCAGCGTAGCACAGAAATCTTCGTAGTTGACGCTCAGGAGCGCCTGTACATGTTGCCTTTCGGGGCAAATCGTACCAAAACGCAAGGGCAACAGGGGCCCTTCCAGTTGGAGCGAAGCCAGCAGGCGATGATGTGCGCGTAGTTGTGCGCGTAGCCATGCAGCATCGTGCAATCGCTGACGAATGACGTCCAGGCTATACTCTGAGGCGGGGACGCGCCGGACCAGGGCCTGCAGGTTACGAAACGAGATGGTCTCCAGCGGTTCAGGTCCCTTCACGGATAAGCCCGCCCATGTGATACCATAGACGTAATAAACTTCCTGTTCTGATTGGGTAGCAGGAGGGGCCAGATGCCGGGTAACCTGTTGGAGGATGGCTTCCAGCCACCACTGTTTGAGCAGGGTTCGGGCCTGGGCCAGCGCCTCCTGTCGGGAGGCCTCGGTCAACTGGTATATTTCCTCTTCGGAAAAAAACCAGCGCCGAGCAGGCTTATCAGGATTATTCACCGGCATGTTCGTCTGCAACGGAACCACCCCGAGTTAGCCACTCCTCATTGGCACTGAGCTGTTGACGAAGGTTTTCAATCTCACGCAGGATCTTGCGAGCTCCGTCCACTTCGGTACCATTTTGCTCTGCCGCCTCGACAGCAGCCGGTTCTGGCTTAGAGGAAGGAGGCTTGGAAGGTGTCTCCGGGCGACTGACCAGCGTCACCCGGGGCGTCTCAAAAGGGGGGCGTTGCGTTGGTTCAGGTTTCCGGGGCGGAGGCGTTGGCTGGGTCGTTTGCGTCGGCTGGGGAGCCTGCCGGAGTTGCATACGCGCTGACTGTTCCAGGATGGCCTCCAGCATCTGCTCCTTAATAATGGCACGCGCTTCGGCCAGCGCTTCAGCCTTTGTCTCTTCGATCAAGCGCTGAATTTCTTCACTCGAAAGTTCCAGAAATTTTGCCCGAAACTGTTCGATCAACTTACGAATCTGCTCGTCGTACATGGTGCGCTCTCCAGATGGATGGGAGATTCGGTTGCCAGATGCTACCTACAAGCAGTGTGCCCAAGTAACGAACGATAGCCTGCAACGGGGGTTTCAGCCCGCTCAGGAAAAGCTTTCCGATCTATAGGCAAAGTAAACCCTGGAATTCAAGAGAAGATTTTCAGCCGCTGGCCCGGATAGATGCGGCTGGAGCGCAGGCCATTCCATCGTTTGAGGTCGCGTACGGAGACGCCAAAGCGCTGGGCGATTTCGCTGAGCGTATCGCCCGGCCGCACGTGGTAGATCGTGTAGCCTTGCGTGTTGCCCGCCTCCGGATAGATCGTTAGCCGTTGGCCGACGCGGATGGTGTTGCTGGAGAGATTGTTCCATCGTTTGAGGTCGCGCACAGAGACGCCGAAGCGCTGGGCGATTTCGCTGAGCGTATCGCCCCGGCGCACGCGGTACACGATCCGTTCGGGCGTGACTGGCTCCGAAAGATAGAGCACCAGTTGCTGGCCGACGCGGATGGTGTTGCTGGAGAGATTGTTCCATCGCTTGAGATCGCGCACAGAGACCCCGTACTTCTGGGCAATTTTGCTCAGGGCGTCGCCCCGTCGCACGGTATACACGACACGCGTAGGGGCAGCAGGCGTTCGGGTCGTATTGGCTTTAGCTTTTTTGGGAGGGGCGTCTGTCGAAGTATGGGCCGGCTCTGAGGATGAGGGCAGAGCAGTCGCCTGAGGCGTCGCCACGGCCGTAGCTACCTGGATGGGCTGGGTGATCCGGAGCGGCCGGATTGCCCGGCTGCCATACTGCACGCTGACCGGTTTGGCTTCGGCCAGTTGCAGCGCGTTGTTGCTCTCATAGCGGGGCACGGGGATGATCAATCGCTGCCCGGGCCGGATGAGCGTGCTGCGCAGTCCGTTGGCCCTCATGAGGGCCGAAACGCTCACGCCAAAGCGGCGAGCGATAATGCTGAGCGCGTCGCCTCGGCGCACCGTATAGGTGGTAACCGGACGCTTTCGGTCGGCCGGTAGCCGAGCATACGCTTCGGCAAAACGCTCGTAGCTTCCGAGCGGCAGGCGAATAAAGTAGGGGCCTCGACTGGGAGGCAGTGTGTTGCGACGCAGCTCAGGATTCAGGGCGCGCAGCACTGCTACCGTTGTGCCAGCCATGCGGGCAATTTCTTCCAGGGAGAGCATGCCCTGCACGGGCACGTAATCGTACTCGTAGCGGGGACCCGGCTCAACGGCCAGCTTGAGCGCCGCCGGATTGGAAGCAACCAGAGCTGCTGCAATGAACATGGGGACATAGTTGCGCGTCTCGCGAGGCAAATAGGGATAGATATCCCAGAACGTAAGTTGGCGGGTACCCCGATGAGCGGCTGCCCGACGCAAGGCTCTCTTGACGCGGGCAGTTCCGGCATTGTAGGCAGCCAGTGCCAGATGCCAGTCGCCAAATAGGGCATACAGATCTTTCAGATGCCGAGCTGCTGCGCGTGTGGATTTTTCCGGATCCCGACGTTCGTCTACCCACGGTGTAATTTTCAGGCCATACAACCGGGCCGTGCCGGCCATGAACTGCCACATGCCTACAGCACCCGCTCGACTTCGAGCGTAAGGGTTAAGGCCACTTTCAATCATGGCCAGATACTTCAGCTCATCCGGCACGCCCTCTTCTTTAAAGATCTGCTCAATCATAGGAAAGTAGGTCTCGGCCCGGCTCAACCAGCGCAGCAGATGCCTTTCGGGTTCGCGTAGCAGGTATTCCATGCTGGCTTTGACCAGCCGGTTCATGGTGAGGGGCACCGTACTGGCTGGAACAGAGAGATTGGCGGGAATCACATCTTCTAAAAGTGGCTCGCGCACGGCATCCATCGCAGCAAACATGGCCTCCCGAAAGGCGAAAATGTCGCCGTAGCTCAGCGTCAACGTGTCCGGCGTCGCTCCATAGAGGTGCTCGTATTCAGTCAGAAGGGATCGGTACAGCTCTCGAAAACGCGCGTCCGAGGCCATGCCAGGCTGCCGACTCAACGCAGCCAGGGCTTCCATTGCCTCATCAAGCAAACGGGCAGCTTGCTCCAGATCGCCAGATGCTTCGGCCTGGAGAATGCGGGCCTGTTGATTATAGAGCCGGGCCAGATATTCGAGACGTTCTGCCTCGCTCAGACTGTCGGAAGGCGGAAGCAAACCGAAAATGCCAGCGCCCAGCAGGCGCACGCGTCGGTCAAATGGGATTTCCTCCGAAGGGAAGGCCGGTAAGCGCTCCAGCGTAAGCTGCCGAACGACCAAAGCCGTATCCTGAGCTTGAAGGACGCCGGCCCAGCTTCCTGCCACCAGCAAAAATAACAGCCCTCGTAACACGGACGTCTCGGTTATGCAAGTTCACGTAATACTTCAACTGTGTGTAACAATACGCACGGGCCACGTTTATTGCAAGGGGGACGCCTGTTTTTTCTGGTATCGGCGTTCCACTGCGTCGGTAAAGGCGACAGCGGGTTCACTATAAATATTCACGTGATAGCGGCGGAACACCTCCTGGGCAATGAGCCGAGAAGCTTCGGCCCAGGTAGGAGTGTCGCGCAACAGGTGGAGCACGCGGACGTAAGCGGCCTGGTCTCCGTTGAACAGGTGCGTGATAAACAGCTCTCGGTTGCGCAGGCCAGTTTCTCCGAGCACTTCGCGTTCCAGGTCTGCTATGGAAGGTTCAGAGGAGGGAGCTATGGGCGGTTGCTGATAGAACTGCATCCAGCGAGGGAGGGCAGCAGTTTCGGTAACGGTCGGTACGTCTTCGGGAGCGGCTTGTTGTAGCTGGAAACGTTTCCATAGAGGGAGAGGCTCCTCGCTTTCGGCAATGGAAGAATCGAATTCGGCGGCTGACGCGTCCGCGATAAGTTCACGCAGCGCTTCAGTGGTTAGCAGAGCAGTGCCTCTGGTCTGGAGGCGTTGCACCAGGAGGGATTGCTGTTTTTCCGCAAAAAAGGCAATGAGCAGCGAGGTAGGCAGGGTAACAGGGCGCTGCGGCAGCAGCGCGGCCAGTTCATAAAGTGGACGGAGCAGCCGCACCCAGGCTTCTGCGTCAAAGTCGGCGGTCAGTTCGCGGTCGATGCGTGTGAGCAGCGTAGCGAAACGGTCCTGGTTCAAGTGGGTCATCTGCTTTTCTTTGAGGTAAAGCGCGACGGCTTCCCGGAAGTAAGCGTAGGGCAGAAACCAGTGCATGCGCGCCAGCACCTGATCGGCCGACAGGGTATCCGTTTCAGTAAAGACGTGGGCTGTGAGGGTGCGGATAGGCTGCACCAGATAATGAACCAGGGCCTGCACGCTTTCCCGAAGCAGCTCAGACCACGCCTGGGCAGGCACGCGCACATGCGAGCGAAGATGGGTGCAGAGCTGTTGATAGGCTTCACGAACGGGCGGTGCCTCCGTTTCGAACCAGGTCTCATTAAGCGCCGGCAGCATGGTTTCTGCCCGGGCAATGGCTTGATGCTGCATGTAGTGCGCAAGCGCATCGGGCAGGTTTAGCTGGCGAAGCTCCCGGATCGAGTAAGCGCGCGTAGGTGGGAAAGACGCCTGTAGTTGCCGGTGCAACAGCCGCACAAATTCGGTCATGACGTAATGGAGGCCAATTCGTGGAGGGGTTCGCGCCTTATAAAACTGCCTACAGCGTGAGTTCCAGTGACAGGTCAAGGGCCTGGACCGAGTGCGTGAGCGCGCCACAGGAAATGGCATCTACGCCAGTTGCCGCAATAGCTTCGGCCGTTTCAAGTGAGATGTTGCCAGAAGCTTCTGTATAGAAGCGGCCATTGATGCGCTGGACAGCTTCCCGAAGCGGTGCTACGTTGAGCGTGCCATCGGGAAGGCGCTGGGCAAAATTGTCCAGTAAGATCCAGTCGACGCCGCCGATAGCAAGAATGGCGTCGACATCTTCCAGGGAATGGGCTTCGATTTCTATAGGAATAGGGTGTGGGCGTTGGGCGCGGTAGCGGTGGGCAGCTTCAATAGCTTCGCGGATGCCGCCCGCGGCCGCAATATGGTTGTCTTTGATTAGAATCATGTCGTAGAGTCCCAGGCGATGGTTGACGCCGCCACCCAGGCGCACCGCCCATTTGTCCAGCAATCGCAACCCGGGAGCCGTCTTGCGTGTGTCGAGCACTTTGGTGCCGTAAGGACGCACGCGTTCGACCAGCCGATGGGTGGCTGTCGCGATGCCGCTCATGCGTTGCAAGAGGTTGAGCGCGAGGCGTTCGGCCATGAGGAGGCTTTGGGCAGCGCCTTCTACAGTGCCAAAAATGGTGCCTGCCGTAACCGGCGAGCCATCTGCCTGGTGCCAGTAAACGCGCACGTTCGGGTCAACCTGCTGGAAGATGCGTGTGGCCACCTGGAGTCCAGCAATGATGCCTCCGGCTTTGGCGAGGAAAAGGCCACGGGCCTGGCGTTCAGGCGGAACGGTGGCCTCAGTGGTCACATCACCGGAGCCGATGTCTTCGGCTAGCCATTGCTGGATTAGCGTGTCCAGCGTGCTTTCATCTAGATAGGGAGGCCATGTGGCGGGGGAGGTTGCTTCGGCAGGCATAGGCTCAAGGCTGGCCATCGGTCGATAAAGGAGACGTTAACGCTTTCTGCAGCACATCCAGCAGGGCCCTGGGGGCCCGAACAGGACGGTTGCGCGCGCGGTCAACAAAGCAAAGCGTTACCTGTCCTGTGGCCAATAGCTCCTGGGTTTCATGGCGGCGCACTTCATAGTCGAGATGCAGCCGAGCTCGGGGTAGCTCGCGGATAATCGTAATAATGTCCAGCAGCTCGTCGTAGTAGGCGGGTTGATGAAAGCGCAGGCGTAGATCTACCACCGGCATAATGATGCCCGCGTCCTCCAGTTCGCGGTATGGCAAGCCCAGCGCTCTCAGGGCTTCGGTGCGGGCTGCTTCTAGATAATCCACATAATGCGCATGATACACCATGCCCATCGGATCGCATTCTCGGTAGCGTACCCGGTGCTGATAGACGTGCCGTATCATGCGCTTCCCGTTTCTGTCGAAGGGGTGGTTTCTGGAACTTCTCGATAGACGCCCATGCGCGCAAATTTTTCAATGCGGCTGTCGACCAACGCTCGGGGGGCAATGCCTTCCAGCGTTTGCAGGGCCCGAGCAATGGCAGCGCCCACGGCCTGAAAGGTGGCTTCCGGATCGCGGTGCGCACCGCCGATAGGTTCGGGAATGATTTCATCAATGACGCCCAGCTTGAGCAAATCGGCTGCGGTAAGCTTCAGCGCACGGGCAGCTTCCTCTTTGTAGTCCCAGGAGCGCCAGAGAATCTGAGAGCAGCTTTCTGGCGCGATTACCGAGTACCAGGCATTTTCCAGCATCAAGATACGGTCGCCCACCCCAATGCCCAGGGCGCCGCCTGAAGCGCCTTCGCCGATGACGACCACCACAATAGGAACCGGCAGGCGCGCCATTTCAAAGAGATTTCGCGCAATAGCTTCCGCCTGGCCCCGCTCTTCGGCCTCAATGCCGGGATAGGCGCCTGGCGTGTCAAGCAGCGTGATGATGGGTTTGCCAAACTTGGCCGCCAACTTCATCAGCCGGAGGGCCTTTCGATAGCCCTCCGGATTGGGCATGCCAAAACGGCGAAATTTACGGCTTTTCGTATCACGTCCTTTTTGATGGCCAACAAAAAGCACGGTACGGTCGCGGTAGCCGAAGCGGCTTCCCTGAAACGTCGCAAATCCCCCTACGATAGCCGGGTCGTCACCGACGCAGCGGTCGCCATGCAGCTCGACGAAGCCTTCGGAGAGGGCTCCGATGTAGTCGAGCGTATAGGGACGCTCCGGATGGCGGGCGATTTGCACCCGTTGCCAGCGTGTCAGGTTGCGATAGACCGATTCGCGCAGGGCGGCAACGCGCGCTTCTAGGGCGGATATTTCGGCAGAAAGATCCACCTCAGCGTTTTCGGCCATCAGGGCGCGCATTTCGTCGAGCTTTTCCTCAAGCTCGGCGATAGGTTTTTCAAAATCAAGCAAGTATCGTGATGATTTTCGTGCCATAGGCATGTTCAAGATGGATGAAGTATCTGGCGGATGGCCCGGAAAAGGAGCACAAGATCCAGCCAGGCCGTCCGCTGTTGCATATAATAAGCATAAAGCTGGCGAATGTCTTCTGGCGTGCGGGGAGGAATAGGACGCGCTTCGCTAACGGCGAACAACCCCGGCCGGATGCCCCAGGCTGGAGGTAAAAGGGGCTCTTCGGCCGGTTGACATCCAACCAGCGCGCGGCGTCCACGCAGCACTTCGGGCAGGAATTTCAGGCGCTGAGCCAGGCGCGTTAATCCTGGTTGGCCCGTCAGGCAGGCCAGTCCTTTCAGGACGGGCCACAGCGCCAGCCCCAGCAACGCCAGACTGAACTCCAACGCACGGCGTCCGGGCAGGCTCCGAAGCGTCGGAAGCGCAGCTTCGGCATCAACAAGCGCGGGAGGCTCCAGCGTTTCAATGTGCGCTTTGCCAATTACGTGCGGCCGCCCTTCCGGCAGGATCTTGAACTGCACTGGCAGGTCGCGTAGCTGCTGGATAAGTTGCAGGACCATCGTGTGCGACAGGCCGGCGGTTGCAAAGATCACCGTGTCTATTTGCTGGAGACGTACCAGGTCGCGCAGATGATGCAGCGCACCCAGACGGGGAGGGACTGCCTGCGCATTTTCATCCAGTTCGGTTGAGACATAGCCGATTAGCTGGAAGGAAGGCCAGGGCGCTGCTTCCAGTAAACGATGCAGGCGCCGGGCTTCGGCAGCAGGTCCTACAAGCAGCGTGCGCTGCAACCGAGCCGCGCGACGGCGCCGTCCTACAAGGCGCCAGCTTGCTAGAGCAATCAGCATGAAAGGAGCGCTGAGCAGCACAACCATGCGCGAAAAGGCTATGTCGGGCACCATGAACGACAGCGTCCCCATGAACAGCAGGCTGATCAGGGTGCCGTAAAAGACCGGACGCAGATGCCAGGTGCGGCCGCGGCGGTATCCCCCCATGAGGGCGATGCCTGCCACTGTACTCAGGGCATAGGCTGGAACGACGGAAAGTAAGAACAGCGGTGCCAGCGCGCGTCCGGCTGCCAGAGACCGCAGCCATCCCCCCAGCATCACGATCAGGGCAGCCAGGGTCCCGTCCATGAGCACTGGCAGCAGTTGACGGGTGCTGCGATGCAGCGCCGACAGACCGGCGCGCAGGGCAATGCCCGCCCGGAGCAGCGTCAGAAACACTGGAGGATAGCGATGGCGGAAGTGTTTTTCGACAAACCGGAGCATGGCGCCGTAGAACAGACGCACGTAGCGCAGCTCTCCTTTTTTCGTGCTTTCTCCCTTATAGTGAATGATTTGCGTACGGGGGGTGTAGACAATTTTCCAGCCAGCTTGCTGGATGCGATAGCACCAGTCTAGGTCTTCGCCGTACATAAAGAACGTCTCGTCGAGCAGACCGGCGCCGCCGTCTGGTTGCAGACCCTCAGGGAGCAGGTGGGCGACCGTGCCCATCCCTTTGCGGCACAGGCGCGCGTAGGCCGTGCGGGAAAAGTAAAGCGCAGCGTGTCGAACAAACATGCAGGAGCCGCTAAGGGCATCGACTTCGGTTTCGATATCCGGCGGCAGGTAGGTCAGGTTATAGCGGCCGAATCGACGGCTGCGTGGAAACAGGTGACTCAACCCCACCATCCGATAGAAGGCAACAGCGGGAGTAGGAAATGAGCGACGGCTTTCGGGAGCGAAAGATCCGTCAGGGTTCAGAATCTTGCAGCCCGCCGCGCCTACGTCGGGGTGGGCATCCAGGAAATCCACCATGGTGCGCAGCGTGTCTTCCTGCACAATGGTGTCGGGGTTGAGCAGCAGCAGATAGCGGCCACGCGCGCGCCGAATAGCCTGATTGTTGGCCCGGCTGAAGCCCACGTTTTCCGTGTTGGTAATGAGCTGCACCTGTGGAAATCGGCTACGGACCATTTCGGCCGAGCCGTCTACCGAGTTGTTGTCCACGACAAAAACTTCTAGCGAAAGCCCTTCGGCTGCTCGAAAGATAGAATGCAGCGCCTGTTCCAGCAGGTCGCGCACGTTATAGTTAACAATAATGACCGATAGGTCACAGGGGACCAGTGCGGCCGGATGATTCGGAATAGAAAGGGATGGATCGACGCGGGGCATAGACCCTCAGGTCGCTGCTGCCGGTATGGCCAGTTCAAAGATAAAACGAAAGGGTGGCGTTGCTGGCGCGAAGGTTTGCAAAAAACAGAGGGTCGGCATACTTTGTGCCTCGCCGGAGACAACGGGCATTAGGGCCTCGAATACGGAAGCTCTGTCAACGATTCCCGAAAATCCTGCAAGGAAATTTTGGGGGCGTTGACTTTTCGAGCTAAGTCCTGTAGTGTTAAAGCTGTTTTTTGCTAAAGAAAGGCTTTTTATCCGAATTTCGCATGAAGGGGCGCCCGCATTTTGCGGGAAGCTTTAGATTTCTGCCTTATAAAACAGGGTAGCTTCAGGTTTGGAACGTTATGCCGCAGATTTTTTCCAGAAAGACTAATCGGTTGCCGGCGCTTTCGCTGGCAGGCTCCGTGTTTGGGGGGGTGCTGGCTGTTTTTCTGGTCTGGTATTACTTTTCGCCGGAATTTTATGAAGTGGGCTATGCGCCAGAGCAGCCGGTGCCCTACAGCCATCGCATTCACGTGGGCAAGTTAGGGCTGGACTGTCGCTACTGTCATGGAGGGGTGGAGATCGCAGATAAGGCGAGCATTCCTTCTACGCAGACCTGCATCAACTGTCATAGTCAGATTTTGACAGATTCGCCCCGGCTGCAGGCGGTGCGGGATAGTTGGGCGACGGACCGGTCTATTGAATGGGTGAAGGTGCACCACCTGCCTGACTACGCGCATTTCAGTCATGCATCGCATGTAAACAACGGGGTGGGCTGTGAGACGTGCCACGGTCGCATTGATCAGATGGACGTGGTGCGTGTGGTCAAGCCGCTTTCGATGGGGTGGTGCCTGGAGTGTCATCGGCAGCCGGAGCTGTATTTGCGACCGCAGCATGAGATTACCACGATGGGGTATCAGCCGCCGGCTGATTACATTGAGCGTAACCTGGAGCGTATTCGGAAAGAGGGGATTCGTCCGCCTACAAACTGCTCGGCTTGCCATTACTGAGTCGGGCGTGGCTATTTGAGGTGAGAAAACTCTGCGTTTGTTGGTTAAGAGCGTCCTATGATTGAACTGCCTGTGGTCAATCCTGACGGTGTTGAAGCGTCTGCGCCGGGCAAGCGGCTCTGGCGCAGCATGGCTGACCTGCAGCGGGATCCGGAATGGACGAAGCTGGCGCAGGATGAATTCATGCCAGGCGTCGCGGAGCCTCCGAGTGGCACGTCGCGGCGCCAGTTTTTGCAGATCATGGGGGCGTCGATGGCGCTGGCCGGACTGACAGCCTGCCGGCGCCCGGTAGAGAAGATCCTGCCCTATGTGCGTCAGCCGGAAGAGATCATTCCGGGCATTCCCCTTTACTATGCCACGGCTATGCCGTTTCGGGGTAGCGTGCGGCCGCTCCTGGTGGAGAGTCATGAGGGGCGTCCGACCAAGATTGAGGGGAACCCGGATCATCCGCTCAGCCGCGGCGCAACCGGTGTCTTTGAGCAGGCTTCGCTGCTGAATCTGTATGATCCGGATCGCTCGCAGCAGGTGCTTCGAAAGGGAGAGCCTGTTGCGTGGGAGAACTTTGTGCAGTTTGCGCAGGCGCTGGCCGCTGAGGCGGCCACGAAGCGGTTGGCGGTGCTCTGTGAACCGAGTAGTTCGCCTACCTTAGCTGCGCTGCGGCGGGAGCTGGGCCGGCGCTATGCGCAGGTTCGATGGGTTACCTATGCGCCGGAAGGCAATGACAACGAAGCGCTGGGGTTGCAGCAGGCTTTCGGCCGCCCGGTTCGGGCGCGCTATCGTTTTGCGGAAGCGCGCGTGATCGTCAGTTTGGACGCGGATTTTCTGGGGCCAACAGATCGCAATTTTGTAGAAAATACCCGTGAATTTGCCGCCAGCCGGCGCTTGGAGCGGCCGGAGGATGAGCTGAGCCGTCTGTACGTGATTGAGAGCACCTATACCGTGACGGGCGGCATGGCCGACCATCGCCTGCGCCTTCGCGCCAGCGATATTCCAGCGTTTGCGGCGGCACTGGCAGCTGAACTGGGGTTGGATGAGCTGCGTGAGGCAGGGGCTCGGTTTGCAGGTCATCCCTATGTTGTGGAGATTGCCCGTGATCTTCGGGAGGCCGGTCAGCGGGGGGTGGTGCTGGCCGGAGAGACGCAGCCGCCAGCCGTGCATGCCCTCTGCGCTGTAATCAATGATCTGCTGGGCAGCCTGGGACGCACGGTTATCCTGCATGCCCTGGAGGAAGAGGTGGTGCCGCAGCACGAGGCGCTGGCTGATCTGGTGCGAGCTATGCAGGCCGGGGAGGTGGATGTGCTGTTGCTCCTGAATGTCAATCCGGTCTACGACGCTCCTGCTGCCCTGGGCTTTGCGGAGGCGCTGGCGCAGGTGCCCGAGGTCATTCATCTGGGGCTACATGTAGACGAGACCGCCCGTCGCAGCACCTGGCATCTGCCTGCTACGCACTATCTGGAGGCGTGGGGAGATGGGCGGGCCTATGATGGCACGCTTTCGGTAATTCAGCCTTTGATTGCACCGCTTTATGAGGCCGCTCATTCGCCGCTGGAGGTGCTTGCTTTGCTGGCTACCGGTCAGGAGCAGAGCGGCTATGACCTGGTCCGGGCGACGTGGCGGCAGTTGCTGGCGGGGCGGGGAGCCTTCGAGCAGGCCTGGCAGCGCGTGCTGCATGATGGTTTTCTGCCGGATTCGGCCTATCCTACGGTTACGTTGCGGCCTCGCCGTCAGGTGCTGCGTGACTGGCCAAAGGCTCCGGAAGGTGGTCTGGAAGTAGTCTTCCGATTGGATCCCACGGTGCTGGATGGTAGCTTTGCCAACAATGCCTGGGCGCAGGAGCTGCCGGATCCCATCACCAAGATTGTCTGGGATAATGTTGCCCTTCTGAGTCCGAAGACGGCGGAGGCGCTGGGCGTCAGGGCCGAATATCGCAAGGGTGTCTATATCGTCGATGTGATTGAACTGTCGCTGGATGGCCAGGCCGTAACCTTGCCGGTATGGGTGCTGCCGGGCCATCCGGACGATTCAATTACGGTTTATCTGGGCTATGGGCGTGAGATCAGTTCGACGCGTCCGGAGCGCAAGACGCCGTTTTTTGATTTAGATGATTACACGGACATTTACGGACAGGGGGCCATTGCTACGGGCGTCGGCGTCAACGTGGCGCCGCTCCGGCGCGCAGAGATGCCCTGGGTAGCTCAGGGGGCTCAGGTTCGCAAAACGGGGCGCACCTATAAAATTGTGACCACCCAGGATCACGGGGCTATGGTCGGGCGGCCCCTGGTGCGGATGGCTACGCTGGAAGAGTTTCGGAAGAAACCGAATTTTGCCCAAGAGGCGGAGCCCCCGCTTAAAGGATTGGAGCCATGGGAGCAGTATCCCACACTGTGGGAGGAGGCCCACCCGAGCAAGCAGCCCGCTTTTCAGGACAGCGATTACTATCGCAACCAGTGGGCCATGGTGATTGATCTGAATGCCTGTACTGGTTGCAATGCCTGTATTGTGGCGTGCGATAGTGAAAATAACGTCCCGATGGTGGGCAAAAACGAGGTGGGTCGTGGGCGGGAAATGCACTGGCTGCGCATTGATCGCTATTTCGTGAGCGATGAGGCCCATGCGGACGATCCGCAACTGGTCGTGCAGCCGGTGCCCTGCATGCAATGCGAAAATGCACCCTGCGAGTCGGTTTGCCCGGTAGCAGCTACGGTGCATTCGCCCGATGGGCTCAATGAAATGGTTTACAACCGCTGCATCGGGACGCGCTATTGCTCGAATAACTGTCCCTATAAAGTGCGGCGGTTTAACTGGTTCAACTGGGTGAAGACGCTGCCTATCCAGGTGCAGATGGCCCAGAATCCGGACGTGACCGTGCGCTTCCGCGGGGTGATGGAGAAGTGCACCTACTGCGTGCAGCGCATTCGGGAAGCGCAGCGGCAGGCTAACATTGAGCGGCGATCGTTGCGAGACGGGGAAGTCAAAACGGCCTGCCAGCAGGCCTGTCCGGCCGAAGCGATCACGTTCGGAGACCTGAACGATCCGAACAGTGCTGTTGTCCGACAGCGGCAAAATGTGCGGCGGTACGAGATGCTGGCAGCGCTTGGCGTCAAGCCGCGCACCTCGTACCTGGCCCGCATTACGAATCCGAATCCCCGGCTACTGGCGCAGGAATCGGTAGCCTGAGCGATCTGCAAGCAGGACGGAAAACGCGATGGCGCACGCAACGAAAGATCTGTCAGCGCTGGCCCGCACCGATCATGAGGTGGAACCACCGCTGGTGCAAGGTGGGCTAAGCTTCCATGACATTACCGAGCTGGTTGCGCAGCACACCGAGAAGAAAACGCCAAAGGCCTGGTGGGCTGCTTTTTCAGTGGCATTTCTAGGCATGCTTACGCTGGTGGCCATGCTGGCCTACCAGGTCTGGAACGGTGTGGGAGTCTGGGGCAACAATATTCCGGTAGGATGGGGCTGGCCCATTGTGAACTTCGTCTTCTGGGTTGGTATTGGTCATGCCGGGACGTTGATCTCCGCTATTCTGTTTCTTTTCCGCCAGCGGTGGCGCACCTCAATCAACCGGGCGGCGGAGGCGATGACCATCTTCGCGGTGATCTGCGCTCTCATCTTTCCAACATTCCACGTGGGACGTGTCTGGGCTATCTACTGGACGCTGCCCATCCCGAATCAAATGGAGATGTGGCCCCAGTTTAAGAGCCCGCTGCTCTGGGACGTGTTCGCAGTGTCCAGCTACTTCATCGTCTCATTGGTATTCTGGTACGTTGGGCTCATTCCGGATCTGGCCACGTTGCGGGATCGGGCAGCGCTGATGGGGCGTCGCCTGCGCGCCAAGATTCTGGGCTTTTTTGCGCTGGGCTGGTGCGGGGCTAATCGTCATTGGCGGAATTACGAAAAGGTCTACATGTTGCTGGCCGGACTGGCCACGCCGCTGGTGCTTTCAGTGCACTCGGTCGTGTCGTTTGACTTTGCTGTCTCGATCATTCCAGGCTGGCACACGACCATCTTCCCTCCCTACTTCGTGGCCGGCGCAATCTTCTCTGGGTTTGCCATGGTGGTGACGCTCATGGTGATTGCCCGTAAGGCCTATGGCCTGGAGAACGTAATCACCGTGGATCACCTGGAGAAGATGAATATCATCATGCTCGTAACCGGCACGATGGTGGGCTTTGCCTACATTACGGAGTTCTTCATTGCCTGGTACTCCGGCGTGCCTTACGAGCAATATGCTTTTATTAACCGGGCGACGGGGCCGTACGCCTGGGCCTACTGGATCATGATGTCCTGCAACCTGATCTTCCCGCAGTTCTTCTGGATTAAAAAGCTGCGGCGGAATATTCCCTTCATGTTTGTAGCGTCGATTGTGGTCAACATTGGCATGTGGTTCGAGCGCTTTGTGATCACCATTACTTCGCTGCACCGGGATTATCTGCCGTCGAGCTGGGACTATTTTGTACCAACCTGGGTGGACGTGCTTACGCTGATCGGTTCGTTCGGGCTGTTTTTCACGCTATTTCTGCTGTTCCTGCGGTTCGTGCCCATGGTGGCCATGGCCGAAGTAAAAGGGGTGCTGCCCGAAGCCGATCCGCACTATTATGAAACGCACGGCGACGGCCACAGCCGTTCGGCCGAAGTCCAGGTAAACCGGGGACGCTCGTCCTGAGCAACGGAGAGACGCCATGTTGAAGGAATTGCTTCGCTCGCTGAAGGCTTCGATGGGCATTTATGAGGCCCGCGACGGGTCGGTCTACGGCCTGCTGGCGGAGTTTTCGGATCCAGCAGCGCTATTGCATGCCGCCCGGCAGGTGCGCAAAGCCGGCTATCGGCATTTTGACGCGCACAGCCCTTTTCCCATCCACGGGATGGATGAAGCAATGGGGCTGGGCAATTCGAAGGTGGGGGTGATTACCTTCTTTACAGGCACTATTGCCGGCTTTGCCCTGGCCTGGTGGATGCAGTGGTGGATGGGGGCTGTTGATTATCCCCTGAACATCAGCGGCAAGCCGTTTTTTGCACTGCCGCCATCGGTGCCTATCATTTTTGAATTGACGATTCTGTTTTCAGCGCTGGCCGGGGTGGCTGCCATGCTGGCGCTCAATGGGTTGCCGCGTCCGTATAACCCTTTGTTTTACTCGAAGAACTTCGCGCGTGCAACCGACGATGGTTTTTTCCTGTTCGTGGCGGCCAGTGATCCCAAGTTTGACCAAGCGGCCACGCGTCAGTTGCTGGAGCAACTGGGTGGCTACAATATTGAGGTGATTGAGGATCGGGGGGAAGAGGAGGGTACGCCCACGCCTGCGCCGGCCGCCGAAGCTGCCGTAACTGCAAGCTAAGCCATAATGCAAGCTAAAACAGCTATGCCGCGCACGATCTGGACGGGACTGCTACTTGGCCTGTTGCTGGCGGGCTGCCGGGGCATGATTTCCAGCAAGCCGCCAGTTCATCCCAACCTGAACATGGATTTCCAGGAAAAATTTGAAGCGCAGGAGCTAAACCCCTTCTTTGCGGATCGTCGGGCAATGCGACCGCCTGTGCCGGGAACAGTGCCTCGCGGACTGCTCAAGGAGGACACCCCCTTCTATTTCGGAAAGACGGCGGATGGCGCTTATGTGGAACGTATTCCGGTAGCCGTCACGCCTGAGCTGGTAGCGCGTGGCCAGGAACGTTACAACATCTACTGCGCCGTCTGCCATGGTAAGGCGGGTGATGGACAGGGAATCATTATGCGCGGCAACTATGGGTACACCCCCGCTCCAACTTTCCACGATGACCGGCTGCGTAACGTGGAGGATGGCTACCTCTTTGAAGTGATCAGCAATGGCGTGCGCAATATGCCGGCGTATGGCCATCAGATTCCGGTAGCCGACCGCTGGGCTATTGTAGCCTATGTGCGGGCATTGCAGCGCAGCCAGTATGCCACGGCAACCGATGTGCCTGAAGAAGTGCGGGCACAGCTTCAAGGTGAATAAGTGACCTTAACCATTGGGTTTGAGATACATTATGGCGGAAGTGAAAGCAAACGGTTTCCTGGGCTGGTTGCTGGACCCATTGCAGTCCACGCGGGAGCAGGCAGAACCCCGTTATCGTCTCCCGGAAGACGTACGCATATGGGCGGTGCCGCTGGCTATCGGGGTAGGACTGCTGATTGTGAGTCTGGTAGGGTGGGTTATCGATGCACATCAGTTCTATTTCTCTTACCTGGTGGGGTGGACGTTCTGTCTGACGCTGGCGCTGGGCGCGCTGTTTTTTGTGATGATTCAACACCTGACGCGGGCGCAATGGGTGGTAGCCGTGCGTCGTCTGCCGGAAGCCCTGTTGTGGACGTTCCCGGCACTAATTGTGCTGTTTATTCCTGTTCTTTTTGGCCTGCACGACCTGTATCACTGGACCCATCCCGAGGTCTATGACCCGGCCAGCCCGGAATATGACCCCATCCTGGCAGGTAAACGGGCTTATTTGAACGTACCCTTCTTCCTGGGACGAATTGCCTTCTACTTCTTCATCTGGACGCTGCTGGCTTACAAGCTATATACCCTGTCGGTGCGTCAGGACGTTGATCCTGATCCGTCGATTCCAGCGCAGCAACGCAAGGTGAGCGCCTGGGGCATGCCGCTCTATGGGGTGACCGTGGCGTTCGCCAGCTATGATTTCCTGATGTCTCTTGATCCGCACTGGTACTCAACGATTTTCGGGGTTTACTTCTTCGCCGGAGCGTTCTTTGTGGCGCTCGGCTTTATCACAACCTGCTACGCTATTCTGGCGCGCCGGGGGCCGCTTACAGGCATCGTGCGAGCACCGCACTTCCAGGACCTGGGCAAGCTCATGTTTGGCTTTACGGCGTTCTGGGCCTATATCGCTTTTAGCCAGTACATGCTGATCTGGTATGGAAATCTGCCAGAAGAGACGCTCTGGTACCGGCATCGGCTGGAGCATGGATGGGAGGTGCTAAGCCAGGTGTTGATCTGGGGGCACTTTGCGCTGCCTTTCCTGATTCTGTTGCCCTGGGCCGCCAAGCGAACTCCACTACTTGTGGGGACTATGGGCGTCTGGTTCGCGATCATTCACTGGGTTGACCTGTTCTGGGTCGCCATGCCCGTGTTGCACGCTGAGCATCTGACGTTCCACTGGTTGGATGTCACCTGCTGGCTGGGACTTTTCGGGATCGTTGTCGGATTGCTCTTTTACCGCCTCAGCCGGCATAGTCTGGTGCCCCAGAACGATCCTTACCTGGCGCGTTCGCTGGCTCTGCACTGAGTGAATTTTTGATAGAAGCAGACAACCCGATACATTATCGTGCGTTCGAATCTCTCGTAATCTGCGGAAGCTATGGCCGAACAGGAAAAACAGACGCAGGTTGCCGCCGCGGAGGCAGCGTCTGGAGAGGCGACGCTGCCAGAGGTGCAGCCGGACGAGGCTAACCTGCAGGCGTCGTACCTCTTCCGGCTCGTGTGGGGGACGGTGGCGCTTATTGTGATTATTGTGTGGATGTTAGTGGTAGCGGCGCAATGGCAGATGCAGAAGCGTGCGGAAGCCGCAGCCGCTTCGCTTCGATATCCTTTGCGGGAGGAAACGGAGGCGCATGCGCGCCAGTTACTGGAAGGCTATGGGGTTGTAGATGCCGAAGAGGGCATCTATCGCATTCCCATTGATCGGGCCATGGAAGAAGTGGTGAAGGCCTATGGTGGAGATTCGGCCTGGACGCTTCCCAGGCCTTCCGGTGTCTCAACCCGTATGTAGTAGCAGACAGAGCAGCAAAATATGCGGTGGTGGGGTAAAGCGTGGTGGTTGGTGTGGAGTCTGAGTGCGTTGGGGGCGCTTTCGGCGTGGGCCCAGCGAAGTGGCCAGCAGTTGGCTGTTTTTGAGGGGGTCGGCATTGAAGAGCAATTGGGCGCGCGCATTCCGCTGGACCTGACGTTTTTTGACGAAGAAGGGCAACCGGTAGCGCTCCGGGAGTTCTTTGATGGTCGGCGTCCGGTGTTGCTGGCGCTGGTGTACCACGACTGCCCGATGCTCTGTAATCTGGTGCTGGACGGGCTGACCAGAACGCTCCAGCAGATGTCGTGGACGCCCGGTGATCAGTTTGAAGTGCTGGCCGTCAGCTTTAACCACCGGGAGACGCCCGAGCAGGCCCGCCGGCAAAAGATCCATTACCTGGAAATGCTCGGTAAGCCAGCCGCAGGTGCGGGATGGCACTTTCTGACAGGCGACTCGACAACGATCCGGGCGCTGACCGACGCAGTGGGGTTTTACTTTCGATGGGTGCCCGAAAAACAGCAGTTTGCGCACCCTGCCGCGTTGATTTTTCTAAGTGGTGAGGGAAAGATTTCGCGCTATCTGTACGGCCTGGAGCATGATCCGGGCGACGTGCGGAAGGCGTTGGTAGAAGCGTCGGAAGGCAGGGTGGGAACAGTCATCGATCAGGTGTTGCTTTACTGCTTCCAGTATGATCCTAACGAGAATTCTTACGTGGCAAATGCCTTTAACATCATGCGGCTGGGAGGAGTTGTAACGATGGTGGTGCTGGGCATCACCCTGTTTTTGTTCTGGCGACGAGAACGTCGGCGCCAGCAGGAGACGCTCCATCCAGCCGGCTAACCAGAAGCGAACCTCGGAAAGATGCAAGCAATGATTCTGTTGCAGAGTACAGCCTGGTTACCGGAAGCCGCTTCTTCCGTAGCGCCGGAAGTCGACAGTCTGTTTCAGTTCTGGGCGCTGGTGAGTACGGTGATTTTTATTGGCGTCGTTGGCGCTATGACGTTTTTTGTCGTGCGTTACCGGCGACGCCGGCGCGATGAAGTGCCAGAGCCCGTTAAGGAAAAGAAGGTGGTTGAACTGGCCTGGATTGTGGTGCCCACGATTCTGGTGCTGATCGTTTTTACGTGGGGATTCCGGGTGTTCATCAAAATGTACACAGCTCCGCCGGATGCCTATGAGATTGTGGTGTACGGTTACCAGTGGTACTGGGAATTTGAATATCCAAACGGGGTTAAAACAACCAACGAGTTGCACGTGCCGGCGGGGCAGCCAGTAAAGCTCCGCATGACCAGTGTGGACGTGATTCACAGCTTCTACGTGCCGGCCTTCCGCGTTAAGCAGGATGTACTGCCTGATCGTTACTCGTCCCTCTGGTTTGAGGCGACCAAGCCCGGGGAGTATACCGTTTTCTGCGCGGAGTACTGCGGCACGCAGCATTCGGGTATGCTGGCTAAAGTGATTGTGCACCCGCGCGAGGAGTTTGAGCAGTGGCTCGAAAGCGCAGGCATTCCGGAAGATATGCCGCTGGCCGAGTTAGGGGCACGGCTTTATCGGGAAAAGGCCTGTTTTAGCTGCCACAGCATTGATGGGTCGCGTCTCGTGGGGCCCACTTTTAAAGGGCTTTTCGGGTCCACGCGGACGTTTGAGGATGGTTCGACAGCAGTTGCTGATGAGAATTATCTTCGAGAAGCGATCCTGCAGCCCGGAGCTCGGGTAGTGCAGGGGTATCCCAATGTTATGCCGGCCAGCTACGCTTCCCTGAGCGAGCGTGAGGTGGCCGCCCTAATCGAATTTATCAAGCAGCAGCAGTAATGCTAAGGAGGGTGCCATGGCTACGCAGACGGTTGCCACCGCGCAAACGGCCCAGCCCGAAATCCACTACCTGAATCATGTTCGTGGCTTAAAGTCCTGGCTGCTCACGCTGGACCATAAGCGGATTGGGCTGCTCTACCTGATCTCTGTCATCTTTTTCTTCATTGTAGGAGGCATCCTGGCCGTCCTGATTCGACTGGAGCTGTTTGAGCCGGGGCAGACGATCATGAGCGCCGAAACCTATAACCACGTTTTTACACTGCACGGCGCTATCATGATCTTCTTGTTCCTGATCCCGGTTGTGCCGGCTGTGCTGGGCAACTTTGCCCTGCCGATCATGATAGGAGCCAAGGACGTGGCATTTCCTCGGCTCAACCTGGCGAGCTGGTACATCTACTGGCTGGGGGCCCTCACGATGCTGGTAGGTATTGTTACCAGCGGCCTGGATACAGGATGGACATTTTATACGCCCTACTCGACGATGACCGGCTCGGGAGTAACCTGGGTAGTGCTGGGAGCCTTCATTTTGGGCTTCTCTTCGATTCTGACAGGTCTGAACTTCATTGTCACGGTGCATAAGATGCGGGCACCCGGCATGACCTGGAGCCGGCTTCCGCTCTTTGTGTGGGGGCTCTATGCAACGAGTATCGTGCAGATCCTGGCTACGCCTGTTCTGGGGATTACGCTGCTGCTGCTGGCGCTGGAGCGTATTCTGCAAATCGGCATCTTTGATCCGGCTCTGGGGGGCGATCCCGTGCTGTTCCAGCACTTCTTCTGGTTCTACTCGCATCCGGCGGTTTACATCATGATTCTGCCGGCCTTTGGCGTTATCTCGGAGTTAATCGGTACGTTTTCGCGCAAAGGCATTTTTGGCTACAAGTTTGTGGCGCTTTCATCAGTGGCGATTGCCTTTCTGGGCTTTCTGGTGTGGGGGCATCACATGTATGTGGCAGGGCAGTCGGCCACGGCTTCGACCGTTTTCTCTCTGCTGACTTTTCTGATCGGCGTGCCCACGGGGGTGAAAGTGCTCAACTGGATCGCCTCGCTTTATCGCGGGTCCATCTGGTTGCGCACCCCGTTGCTCTATGCGCTGGCGTTCCTGTTTGTCTTTCCGATTGGTGGATTTACTGGCATTGCGCTGGGGACGCTGGGGCTGGACGTGCCCCTGCATGACACGTACTTTGTAGTGGCACACTTCCACTATGTGATGGTGAGTGGAGGCCTGCTGGCATTTCTGGGAGGCCTGCACTATTGGTGGCCCAAGATGTTCGGGCGGCTATACAATGAAAAGCTGGCGCAGATTGCTGCGCTGCTGATCTTTCTGGGCTTCAACATGACGTTCTTCCCGCAGTTCATTCTGGGGACGCAGGGCATGCCGCGTCGCTACTTCGACTACTTGCCCGAGTTTACTACGTTGCACCAACTCTCGACGATAGGGTCCTGGGTCCTGACCATCGGGCTATTGCTGGTTGCGGCTTACCTGGTGCACTCCCTCTTCAAAGGTCGGCCGGCGCCAGCTAATCCGTGGGGAGCCGGTACGCTGGAATGGACGCATACAGGACGGATTCCTTCGCCGCATAACTTCGAGCGGACGCCGGTGGTTACCCGCGGACCCTACGACTACCATCTGGCTGAGGAGATTTTTGGCAATGGACACCAGGGCGAGGAGGCAACGGTAGCGCCGGCTCCGGGACAAACGCAACAGCCCGAATCGGCTCGCTGAACTGAGTGTACGACCAACGCAGGAGGTTACGATGGCAGGAGCTTCGGAAGCCGTAACTGGCCAGGCGGAGGCGCACGTGCACCATCCGCCGTATCTGCAACATCACTTTGTTTCGGCCGAGCAGCAGTTCGATGCGGCCAAGCTCGGCATGTGGATCTTTCTGGCCACTGAAATCCTGCTCTTCAGCGGGATGTTTGTGGCCTATGCGATCTACCGAGTCTGGCATCCCGAAGTATTTCAGGCAGCCAGCAAGTTGCTCGACTGGCGATTGGGTGGATTGAACACGCTTGTGCTGCTGGCCTCGTCCTACACCGTCGCGCTGGCTGTGCATTATGCGCAGTTGGGCGATAAAAAACGGCTGGTGAAGAACCTCTGGCTGACGGTTGCCCTGGCAGGGGTGTTCATGGTGGTGAAGTACTTCGAGTACTCCGAAAAATTCCACCACCACATTTTCCCCGGAGGCAACTATGCTTACGAAGGACTGCAAATTCCGTATATCGGACAGTTCTTCAGCATTTACTTCGTGATGACGGGCATTCACGGATTGCACGTGCTGGTAGGAATGGGCGTGTTGGCCTGGATTGCGCTCCGGGCGCAGCGCGGAGATTTTAGCAGCGAATACTACACGCCCGTCGAAATATCGGCGCTGTACTGGCACCTGGTGGATATCATCTGGATTTTCCTGTTTCCGCTACTGTACCTGATTCACTGACGCGGATAGAGACGACATCATGGCGCACGCAACACACCACATTATTCCCCGACCGCTGCTGCTCAAAGTGTTTCTCGCGCTGGTAGCGCTGACCGTCATTACGGCGCTGACCGGCCAGGCAGACCTCGGGGTCTTCAATTTTCTGCACGTACCGCTGGCCATCGGCATAGCCGTGATCAAGGCCTCGCTTGTCGTGCTGTTTTTCATGGGGCTTAAGTATGACCGTCCGGTTAATGCGCTGGCCTTTATTATCGGCCTGCTGATGGTGGGCGTCTTTCTGGCGTTTACGCTCCTTGATATGCTGTATCGGGGCGATATCGGCAACCTGGACCGAGAACCCATTCGAGGGCCGCAGATGGAGCAGGTAGAAACGTCTGCGGTTGGGTCCTGAACAGAACATGCCTGTGGATTACGCAGGGCGTCGACAATCGGACGACGCCCTTTTTTGTGGATCCTGAGGGGATCTCCAGGCGTGTTTACAGAAAACAGGCAGAGCCATGTACTTGCTGCCGGCGCTGGTTTTTGTGCCCATACTGTTTTTCATGCTGGTCTGGGCTGTGGTAACGGCCGGGCGCATTCTCTTTCCGGAGCGTCCCCTCCCCTTTGATCGAGACTTTTCGCTTCGAGGCTGGACGGTGCGTCCTCGCTATCGGGCACCCGTTCATGTAGCAGCCCCTCGGGCAACAGTCCTTCAACAGGTCGCGCAAGCAGCGTATCATTTTGAAGAAGGGCACTCTGATGGCTTGCCCGAAGCCTGGGTGGAAGATCTCTGGCTTCGACGCAATTGAAAGATAAGGCTGCCATGCAGGTTGGGGGTGAACCTGACCGATCGAACGCGGTAGAAGGCGGCGTTTGTAAGGTCCAGTCGCTCTGCCATGAAAGTCATTGAGATTCTGGATCAAGCTACGGGTCCCCTGATTTCTTATGAAATCATTCCACCGCGGCGTGGCGGTTCGCTGGATGAAGTGCTGGCGGTGGTCGAAGAGTTGATGCCGTTTGACCCGCCCTTTATCGATGTTACCAGCCATGCCGCTGAACTGGAGTACGAGCAGTTGCCAGACGGCACCCTGAAACCCCGGGTCAAGCGCAAACGTCCGGGAACAATCGGGATCTGCGCTGCCATCAAAAGCCGTTTTGGCATTGAGACCGTGCCGCACCTGCTCTGCCGGGGCTTTACGCGCGAAGAGACCGAAGATGCGCTCATCGAACTGCACTATCTCGGCATTCAGAACGTCATGGCCCTGCGGGGGGATGCGCCCAACTATCGGAAGCCTATCCCGCCCGACCGAACGGTTAACGAGTACGCCGTGGATCTGGTGCGGCAGATCACCAATATGAATCGGGGTATTTATCTGGAGCCCCTGGAGGATGCTGTCCCCACTGACTTTTGCATTGGCGTAGCCGGTTATCCGGAAAAGCACTGTGAGGCGCCCAATCTGACGTGGGATATTATGCACCTGAAACGTAAGGTCGAAGCGGGCGCTCACTATATCACAACCCAGATGTTCTTCGACAACCGGCATTACTTTCGGTTTGTAGAGCGATGCCGGGAGGTAGGTATTGAGGTGCCCATTATTCCCGGGCTGAAGATCCTGACCAGCAAACGGCATTTGCAGCTTTTACCCAGCCGCTTTCACGTCGAAATTCCAGAAGCATTGGCATCCGAAGTGGAGGCAGCGCGGCCAGAGCATGTCCCCGAGATTGGTATTGCCTGGGCACGACGGCAGGCCGAAGAGTTGCTGGAAGCAGGTGTCCCCTGCATTCACTTCTACATCATGCTACGGGCCGACTATGTGCGCCAGGTGGTGGCCTACCTGCGCAAAATGGCGTAGCGAAGCTAACGCCAAAAGGTCGGCATTCCCTGCGCTTTTCGCGCAATTTTATATGATCGGTTGATTAGAATGGCGCGTCTGTGTAGAATAAGCAAAGATTGACAAGGGTAAAATCGGCGGCTATCTTACTGGTAGCCAGCGACTTGTGCCTGTAGTCCCCGGGCATCTCGGCCATCGAGAGACGGGGAGGCCAAGCTTTTGATGGGAAATATGTTCAGCGTAGACTGAGGGAGGCCTCCCATGGCACCACGTCGTGGCGTTGTCAAGTGGTTTGACGCAAAGAAAGGATATGGCTTCATTGTACACCCGGACGGAGGCGCCGACATTTTTGTCCACTACTCGCAGATCATTAGCGAGCGGCGGTTTAAGACACTGCGCACCGGCCAGGTGGTCGAGTTCGAGCTGCACGAAGGTCCCAAAGGGCTCCATGCGCGCAATGTTGTCCCGCTTGATGAAGTGCAGCGCAAAGCAGCTTCAAGCGCGCATGCATCTGAAACGTCGTCCTCCCGTTCTCATTCCGTCAGTCGTTCCTGAAAATTAAGCAGGCATTGTTTTTCGCCTGGCGTGCGGCTATCTTGCAGCAGTCAGGGGCTGCAAGATAGGGATAAGGTCATGGCGTTCACATTTTCGGACGAAGATATTCAGCGGATTGCTGCTGCGCTGGCAGCAACACCGCAAATTGAGGGCTCCAGTGTTCGGTTTTCGCTGGCTGATCCAGAAAGTGGACGGCGGTTAACGCTTGAGATTCAGCGCGCCTTAGCGCTCCCTTCCGCCTTGCAAAATGTAATGCCTCCCAATCTGATTTCTGTCTACACGCCCAGTTCATTTCTGCAACTTCAAGGATGTACTGGCTATCTGGCCAGTCAGGAATTGGGTGAGGTGATCTTTTTTGGGCGACAGCAGGGCTTTGTCAGCGGTCTGGTCGTCGAACGCGAAGTAGGCTGCTCGCTTTATGCAAACGTGCACGAACGGTTGCTCTCGGCCGACTTCATGCAGCTCCCTCCTGAAATGATCATGAGTAGTGTGGCGCTCTCAATGAGCGAGACCCTTTTCAATGACCTGGATGAGTCGTGAGGAAGGCGCTGGCCGGAAATGGAAGAACTGGAAATTGTTTACGCCCATCCTTCCCGGCGACTGCCCCGCAGGCTAATCCGACGCCTGGTGCAGGCTGTGCTGGAGGGCGAACGGGTGCGTTTGCGCTATTTGAGCCTGGTGCTGGCCGATCATGCGGTCGTGCGTGAACTTAACCGCACGTACCTGGGGCATGACTATAACACGGACGTGCTCTCTTTTCCGCTTACCGAGACCCCGGGCGTCGTAGAAGGCGAAATCTACGTGGATCTGGATACGGCAGCGGAGCGCCACGCTGAATTTGGCGCTACCTTTACGCAGGAGGCGTGTCGCTACGTGGTGCATGGGCTGCTGCATCTTGTGGGCTACAACGATGCCGCCCCTGAAGACCGAAAGCGCATGCACCAGTTGGAAGATCGCTACTTGCAGGCTGTGGGGTTGCTGTAGGTATGCTACGAATCGTTGCGGGAGGGGGCTGACAGCGACTCTTCCATTTCCCGGCGTAGCTCTTCAGGCGTTTTGCGGAAGCTGTCGTCCCCCAGCACTTCCGCTAAGCGATTGCTGAAGGCGGCAGCGGCTTCATAGTCGCCGGCCATCATATAGGTAAAGCGGATAATCTGCACAAACTGAGCCGCCAGATCAGCCTCACGTTGCGAGCGCGCCGTGCGCAGCGTGAACAGCACCAGGGGTTCTGCTTTTTTCCAGATAGCTACAGCTTTTTCTGTAGCACCGACCTGCTGATATGCCTGCGTTAAGAAGTAGTATGAGCGCAAATCAGCCGGAATGGTCTCCAGTGGTACGCGTACCATGAGGGTGTCGAGCAGCGCCTCTCCTTTGGCAGCCAGTCCCTGTTCGGCCAGTTGCACGGCAATGTGGGCAAAGATGCTTCGGTAATTATCCACCATGCGGCGGATGTTTTCATCAAAGTACACGTTCGGATTGTCCAGATTGGTGAACCGGAAGCGTTGGAGCCGCTCCAGGGTAATTGAGGGGACAACGCGACCAAGCGTCACGTTATGCCGGATAGGCACGACGCGGTACGCCTGCCCTTCAAGCTGGAAGAAGTTTTGCAGGTTAAGCTGGCCGTCCGGACTGACCGTAACGGCAAAGTAAATAGGGCGCTCCCAGTTGTTTTCTGCGTTGGAGCGGAGCATGTCGAGCACGGCAATGTCCGCCGCATAAAGCAGACGCAGGTCACGCGCGTAGGGCCGTCCTTCCAGACGCCAGCGCATGGGCCGCATGACGCGACTGCTGTCTTCGGGCGCAATGCCCAGGCGTTCATACTCGGTGGCAGGATTCAGGCGGACGGGGAGTTCGATTTCGCGTGGATTCCAGGGCACCACGCTGAGACGGTCGATCTGCGCATCGCTCAGTGAAATGGGCAGGGGGGCTGACTTGCGGGCCCATTGATGTTTGAGCTGTTTGATGTACCACGAGGTATTCAGCAGTGACAGGTTGGCCACGCGCACGTCCTGGCGCACGCCTTCCACTTCCTGCAGATACCAGAGCGGATAGGTGTCGTTGTCTCCGTTGGTAAAGACAATCGCATTTTCATCGAGGCTCATGAGCAGATTCCACGCGTAGTCGCGGGCTACGTAGCGGCCGGAGCGGTCGTGGTCGTCGTAGTTTTGCAGCAACATGTGCAGAGGGACGGCTGCAAAGATTACGGTAGCCGTGCCCCCGAGCAGAAAGCGTTGAAGCGCAGACGATTGATTTTTTAGCCGGTCACGGACAAGCTCCAACAGACCAGCTGCTCCGATGCCTACCCACAGGCTGAAGGCGAAGAAGCTGCCAACGTAGGAGTAATCCCGCTCGCGGGGTTGCAGGGGCGTCTGGTTCAAGTAAAGAATGATGCCTACGCCCGTTACGAGAAACAGAATGAGTACGCTGAAAGCGCGCCGCCAGTCACGGTTGAAGTGAAATGCCATGCCCAGCAGACCCAGCAGCAAGGGTAGGGCGTAGTAGACGTTACGTGCAGCACGCTCGCTGGGTGTCTGGAAGAAGTACAGATCCTTTTCGCCTGGCAGAAATCCGGTGATGGCCGGAGCATCCTGCACGTCGCTAGCCTTGCCGACAAAATTCCACAAGAAGTAGCGCACGTACATGTGGCCGAGCTGGTAGCGCAGGAAAAAGTCGAGGTCGGAGCTGTACTGAGCGTAAACGCGCAGGTGATTGGGATCTGGTGACCATCGGCGAGGGAAGAGTACCGTGCGGGAGGGATCAATCTGTCCCGTCTGATTATTGTAGGTGGCGCCGCGCAGCAGTGGGGTTTCGCCGTACTGCTCACGTTTCAGGTAAGAGACGAAAGCCTGGGGCGTTTCCGGGTCATTTAGGTCAATGGGCGGATCGACGCTGCTTCGAATGATGATAAGCGCATAGCTTGAGTACCCCAGCAAGATCATGGCCAGGCAGAGCATGGCCAGATTAGCAGCGGGCTTACGTTGCCGGTGGGTGTAGTATACGCCCGCTACTACCAGGGCCAGCACGGTCAGCCCAAACAGCAGTGGGTCGCCGCTCTTGCCCGCCCAGTTCGGTAGTTCCTGAATGATGCCCGGATAAATGGCCAGAAAGATGAGGGCAGAAACTACCAGGGCGCCCAGGATGCGAAGCCCTCGTTGCGTGGGGGTCCATTCCGGTCGCTCAAATTCTGTAAAGAAGACCAGCAGGGCTACGAAAAACAGGGCCAGGAGACTGAGCAGATGTACGCCAATGGCCAGCCCAAACAGATAAGCGATCAGGACCAGATAGCGATTGGCTGCCAGCCCGGAAAGGGTGCCGCCCCGCCGCAACGTAGCGACTTCTAGCGTTGCCTGTTCGCTCCACCGCAGGCCCAGCCATACGACCAGGGCCGTAAAGAGCATGGACAGCGCGTATACTTCGGCTTCAACGGCGTTGAACCAGAACGAGTCGGTTACCGCGAACGTGCAGGCGCCCACCACCCCGCCTGCCAGTGCGATAAAGTCGTCTGTCCACGACCGTTTGTCGGCGGGCGGTTGCCAGTGACGGATCAGGCGCACAATGATCAGGTGCGTCAACAGAACCGTAACGGCACTCGAAAGCGCGGAAACCCAGTTGACGGTCAGGGCCACCAGCTCGCGCGACGGGGCCAGCATTGAAAAGAGCCGCGCTACCAACATGTAGAAGGGGGCGCCTGGTGGATGCATGACCTCCAGGCCAAAGACGCTGGCGATAAACTCGCCCGAGTCCCAGAATGAGACCGTAGGCGCGATGGTCAGGCCGTAGAGAACCAGCGCATATAGAAAAACAGCGGTGGCAACCAGCCGCTCAATCAGGGTGCGTCGCATCGGGGCAGGGGTTAGGATTTCCCGAAAAAACGCCTTTCTAACGCCGGGCCAACGGGCGGGTTGCCCCGAAAGCAGTGCGGTAGAGGTCAAACAGAGGCCAAAAGTGCGTGCAGGACTTGCGCTCAGCGTGTCGCAGGCGGAGCGGCCGCCGGTTGCTGCGCAATCCCTGCGACGGAGAGCTTTTGTCCCTGTCGCTGCACCGAGACGCCCAGCAATTGTTCTACCAGCCAGCAGCTTGAGATCACGTGATCAGTAACCATTGGCAGGTAGTATGTGGAGGTTCCTTGGGCCAGGGCCACGTAGGGAAGAAGCTGGTCGGCCAGGTGGCGGTCGACAGTGGCACCACACCGCAGATCTTCCACGAGCATATGGGCCACGTTGTCGGCGATGACTTCAGAAGGGCGGCCCGGGGCACCAGCCTGATCTGCGCCCAGCAGAGCCCCCGTGTCGGTTTCAACAAAGAGGGCCAGGGCAGCGCCTGGCTGGTAAGCTCTCGTGTCGTTCATGATTTCGATATGAGGGTCGGGCAGTCCGGCTTCCACCAGCCGTTGGCGACAACGGAGCGCCATGCGTTCGGCTACTCGTCGTTGCTTCAGGTGGGAAGCCAGCGCGATGCCGAAGACGCGGATGGGGTGCCCCTGCTGTTCCAGTCGAAGCGGCTGGAGGGGTGCGCGTAAAGGAGTGACTTCCAGAAGCAGCTCGCCGCCACCGCGGGGCACGTACCCTGGCCGTTGCATGGTCAGGCGAGCTTCCAGCCCCATGCGGCTGAGAAGCGGAAGTAACGCATGGTGCAGGTGGAAAAACGTCGGGGCAAAATCCTGGAACAATCCGCCTCGAATGATAGCCCGGGTAGGACTGTCTGCAAAGGCCAGTACGGGTAGAACAGTCTGCACCAGGAGCGTTGCGGAGCCTGCTGTCCCAATGTCCCATCGGTAGACGCCCCCACGCGGTCGGCTGCGAGGAGCAAACGTCAGGCGTTGGCTGCCGACTCTGGCACCTTCCAACCGGGCATTAACTAACTCTGCCACGGCTTCAACGGCCTTCAGGTGCTGGGGGCGCAGCCCCGGTGGTTGGCGTCGTGCTCGTATGTTGTAGAGGTGCAGGGGACGGCCCAGCAGGGCTGCCAGGGCTACTGCCTGGCGCACCAGCGTCCCGCTCCCAGAATGCTGGCTACCATCCAGGGATAGAGGGGCAGGCGTGCTCATGAGCGTGTTTCTGAAACGTATGATGACATAATGAGAGCCTGTTCACGTGGCCAGTCAGGATCGGGACGGTAGGTGGTACCAGCCACAATGAGTACGATCTCACCGCGCACGCGCGGCTGGGCTGCATAG
Source organism: Rhodothermus profundi (assembly GCF_900142415.1). Taxonomy (NCBI): domain Bacteria; kingdom Pseudomonadati; phylum Rhodothermota; class Rhodothermia; order Rhodothermales; family Rhodothermaceae; genus Rhodothermus; species Rhodothermus profundi. The sequence continues at coordinate 208,065 of NZ_FRAU01000004.1, read as the reverse complement.
TATGCATGGAGCGTGCGCAGTGTGCCCCGGGCAAACGCTTCAAATGTTTTGGTCAGCTCTCGGGCGACGACAGCCGGTCGTTCGTCGCCCAGCGCCTGCGCCAGATCGCCAAGCGTACGGACCAGCCGATGCGGCGCTTCGTACAGCACCATCGTGCGGGGTTCGGTTGCCAGTTCGGCCAGGCGTTTTTGGCGACCTTTTTTGGTGGGGAGGAAGCCTTCGAATACAAATCGATCGGTGGGAAGGCCACTGGCAGCCAGCGCCGGCACGAACGCAGTGGGACCTGGAAGGGCTATCACGGGAATACGTCGCTGCAGGCAAGCGCGTACTAAACGGAAGCCAGGATCACTGATGCCAGGTGTGCCGGCATCGGTAATCAGAGCGACGCGTGCGCCCGCTTCCATGCGGGCCACCAGTTGTGCGGCTTTGCGGGCTTCATTGTGGGCATGATAGCTGGTGGTGGGGGTGGTGATACCGTAGTGGCGGAGCAGCTTAGCCGAGGTGCGCGTGTCCTCACAGGCTATCAGATCTACTTCACGCAGGATCCGCAAGGCGCGCAGCGTAAGGTCTTCCAGGTTACCGATAGGCGTAGGGACGAGATACAGCATCACGCAATGCGTGCAGTTTTTGGGTTAGCCACACCAGCGGGCGCGTCACGCGCAGGTCAAACGAAACATAGGTGACCAGCACCAACCCGATCAGCCCCATGACCAGATTAGGAAGCCACATGCCAAGCCAGGGAGCCAGGTAGCCGCGATCAGCCAGTTTTTCGCCCTGTACCAGCGTGATCCAGTAAAACAAAAAGATGCCCAGGGCCAGCCCGCCAGCCAGCCCCAGTCCTCCGCGGCGCACGCTCAGACCGAGCGGCATGCCGATAAGTACGAAGATCAGGCAGGCAACTGCGATGGAGAATTTCTTGTGGATCTCGACGCGGTAGCGATCCGCCCGTCGCTTTGTCCACTGAACTGTTCGTTGTAGTTCTTCAATCTGCGTCTGGAGTCGGCGGCTCTGCTGGAGCGCCAGTTCGTAGAGCATACTGCGCCGGGTGTCGGGAAGCCCTTGCAGGACTGGGCGGGAAAGCAGCATGTCATCTGCGGCTGCCTGGAAAGCGGGCGTCTTTGCCGCAGTGCGCTGCGCTGTGGGATGCAGCACGCCCAGTAGAAGCTGGCGAATGCGCTGCCGGTTGCGTTGCACTTCCGCTTCCATGGAGTCGACCAGCGCTAGCATTTGTGGTGTGGGCGTGGTGCGGTCGGTGCGATATCCTTCTTCCTGGCTTCGCGTAAACACAAAGTCCGACAGATCCAGGCGCAGCCGGTAGCGCGCAAACGCCAGACGCTCGTAGCGCTCCTGTCCTTCAAGACGGCGCAACCGGTGAAACTCCCCATCTTCCAGAATGAGATCGATAAAACGGCCGCCAGCGATAGGTTGCAGCAGGCCGCGCCGGGCTTTCAGGACAGCGTGTTCCCCGCTGTAGCGATAGTCATAAATGGTGATATCACGGAGCGAGTCGGTCTCAGGATCGCGGTGCTGGACAAGGATGCTGTAGCCCTCGATTCCGTCATAGAATACGCCGGGTTGTAACTGAAAGCCCGGTTTTTTGCGCTGGATGTCGATCCACAGGTTGCGAGCGCGGTGGTTGGCTTCGGGTAGAATCAGATTGTTGAAGTACATCATGGCGCCGGTCAGCAACGCACCCACGATTAGCAAAGGCCAGGTCAGTTGCAGCAGCGAGATCCCTGCGCTTTTGATAACCTGATAGGCATTCGATTCGGCCAGCCGTCCAAACGTCATGATCATGGCAATCAGCGTGGCCATGGGGACGGCAAGCACGACCATGTAGGCCAGGTTGTAGCTGATGAGCTCCAGAATAATACCCAGCGGCAGTCCTTTGCCCACCAGGTCGGGCAGGTACTTGATGAGGAACTGCATGACGAGCAAAAACATCAGCGTGCCAAACCAGCCCAGGAAGGGGCCGGGCAGCATGCTGAGCGTCATGCGGTGCAGGTGTTTCATGATCGGCGCTCAGGCGCGGTGCAGCGTAAGGAGCGTGATTTCTGGACGAATGCCCAGTCGAAGCGGAGGGCCGACGGTTCCCACACCGCGGTTGACGTACAGGTATTGACGACCTCGAGGGGTAGGAGCCGGTTCCACGTAGAGGCCGGCCCAGCGTTCATAGACCAGGCGCGCCAGTCCCCAGCGTAGCGGACCCAGTTCAATGCCGATCTGGCCTCCGTGCGTGTGGCCACAGAGCATCAGGTCGATGTCAGGATACCCCGGACGCACTTCAAGGTCCCAGAAGGAAGGGTCATGTGCCAGGAGCAACCGGAATTCTTCGCCGTTGGGGTCGGCTTCAAGGCCGGCCAGCGCTCGAGGCAGGTCGGCAAAGCGCTGGCGAAAGCCGGTGTTGTCGGTACCGATCAGATGAAGACGGGCGCCGTCGATGCGGAACGTGTGGTGCGCATTGATTAATAGCCGCAGGGGCGTTTGTTCATGAAGCCGGCGTACTACGTCAGGCGTGTGGGCGTAATGATCGTGGTTGCCCAGACATCCCCAGACCCCTAGTTCGGCCTTCAGCTTCTGAAGCGCCGGCAGGATCAGGGGAAGCTCGTCCGCCTCGTGGTTGACATAGTCGCCTGTAATGACAATCAGGTCGGGTTTGAGCGCCAGCAGCAGGTCGACTGCCTCATGAGCAGGGCGGTCGTCAAAAAAAGAACCGGCGTGCAGGTCCGAGATCTGGCCAATGGTCAGGCCTTCAAGGGCCCGGGGCAGGTCGGGGACCGGTAGGGACACGCGATGTACGGTGAAGTCATAGCGCGTGCGCAGCACGCCGTTTCCGACCGCCAGAAACGGTAAGGCAGCGGCTGACCATCCCAGTTTTTGCAGAAATTCGGCGCGACTCATGCGGCGGGCTGTATTGGTCTGGGTTGTAGAAGACTCCAGGGGGGCTGGACGTGAACGCAGCCGCATCGCCAACCGCACGAGCTGCTGCATGCCGTCTTTGACCAGCAACACCAGCGCGATGGGCACCTTGGGCACGTAGTAGAAAGCCCAGCTCCCGAAAAATAGCGCGCGGGCCAGCTTAGGTTCGACTTCCCACCAGCGGAACAGGAGAAAATAGCCCGGTAGCGCCAGCGGCATGATCCATAGCAGCAGCCGGTAGAGGGTAAGCGTCCAGCGCAATGCCGGTCGGGACTGAGCAAAGCGACGCCAGTGCAGATAGACGTAGCCGTCGATGGCCAGCGTCACCAGTACAAGCCCGACCGAAAATAGCACAAACCGCCCCATACGTACTGCTACAGCTTCTCAGCTTTCCGTTCGGCCGATGGCCTAAGCAGCACGGAAACGTTCTGGAGATGTTCCGCTCAGGTTAGGACAGCCCGTGAAAAACCGGTCAGGTGCTTTTCAAAGCGCGTCGGGCATGATAAGTTTGTGCGAAACGTGAGGGAGCTGTTAGCCATGAAGATTCATCGGTTCACCTTCAATTCCTTTCAGACGAACTGCTATATCTGCCACGATGGAGACGAGGCCGTGCTGGTTGACCCTGCCTGCCACACGCCAGCCGAGCAGCAGGCCGTAGTTGATTACCTGGAGCGTCATGGGTTGCGCTTGCGTCATTTGCTCCTGACGCACGCCCATCTCGACCACATCTTCGGGTGTCGGTTTTTTAGCGAGTATGCCGGTAAGGGGTTCTGGATGCATCGGGCAGATGTCCCCCTGCTTGAGCAGGCCGATGTGCAGGGGCAGTTCTTTGGCGTACCGATCGACCCGCCTCCCGCTCCGGAGGGCTTCTTAGATGAGGGGGATACGATTACGTTTGGCCAGACTACGTGGAAAGTACTGCATACGCCGGGGCATTCGCCGGGGTCTATTAGCTTTTATGATGAGCAGCATCGGCTGGTTATTGTAGGCGACGTACTCTTTCAGGGATCAATTGGCCGGACCGATCTGCCCGGGGGCAGCCTTCCTGTGCTTATGCAGTCGATCTTTCAAAAGTTACTTCCCCTGGGCGACGAGACGCGCGTTTATCCAGGACATGGCCCCGAAACCACCATCGGTCAGGAGCGGCAGCACAATCCATTCCTGACCGGTGCCTTTCCGTGGTAGCTCAGGGTAAGCCCGTAACAGCGCGTAAGTAGAAGGCAACGGAGGCCGGACGGCTGCGCTCAAGGACAATCTGCGTTGAATACCACACCAGCTCGCCCATGGTCAGGCAACGCTCAAAGCGAGCGTCCCCATAGTGTTCGGCCAGTTGCGCACCCAGGCGCCGGACGTTTTCTTCGGGCGCAATCAGATCTTCCTGCATGACTTCCATGAGCGCCTGGAAACGGCCGCGCGAAACGCGCATGCGGTTGGCAATAAGGGCGCGTTCTTCTTTCTGGTACTGAATGATGGTCTCTTCAGGCAGGTATTCGGCAACCAGTTCGACGAAGGGCATATTCTGGTGGAAGCACTCAGGGAGGTAGACTTCTTTGCGCCAGTGATGGCTTTGCTGGTCAAAGTCGATCGGGCGGATGCGGTAGTGCCACTTTTCCAGATCCGGCGTTCCGTCGATCACGAAGTTGCCTGCGTGCATGTCGCCCAGCAGGCGGACGAAGCAGCGTTCATTGAACTTGACAAACTCCTTAGCCAGCCGGACCTGGTCGAAGCGGTTTGTTGGCATGTGATCCTTGATAAAGTCATCGCCTGGGATTCCAATGATGTGCTCTTCGATAATCGTGTCACCCCAGATAAAATAGTTGATGCGGTTGGGAGACAGGATGTGTTCCAGTTCAAGGCCGTAGATACGGTTGGCATCGACGCGTTTGACGTAGAAGTAGTCAAAGTTGTCATTGAGCGCATTGACGATGCGCACGCGGAACGGCGAAGTGTTGCCATAAAGGCACAGGTCAATCCGGTCGATGTAGAGGTGATCGGCGATGGAGAAGTCGCCGTCTGCTTTCAGAAGCGCATAGGTAAGCCGCAGGCGGTCATGAATTTCTTTCTGTTCAAGTTCTGGGTAGAAGACCGTTGACCAGAGCGTATCGCGCCCTTGCTCATCGTAAAACGGAATGGCGTTGTTGTAGCGTAGCAGGTCGTCGTAGCGGATGCCGCCATCGTAGATGCGTCCATAGCGCTCCAGGTAGGAGCGCAGATAATCACTGATAGGGTAGGCTGGTTTTTTGCGGCTGATTAGATGGGCCATTGCCGTCAGACCATCCGGGGTGCGGTCTGTGCTAATACCTGCTCGTAGTAGGCTTCGTAGCGGGGAACGATGCGTTCCGTGTCGAAATGTTCCACGGCCCGCTGGCGGGCTGCCTTACTCATGCGTTCCCAGAGCCCATTGTCGGTTAGAATGCGGCGGGTTCGGTCGGTGAAGGCGTCCAGGTCGCCGAGTGGGCACAGAAAGCCTGTTTCACCGTCCACGATCAGTTCCGGTAGGCCGCCGATATGGCTGGCTACAACGGGCACGCCACATGCCATTGCCTCAAGTGCGGCCAGCCCAAATGTTTCAGAGCCACTGGGCATAAGGAAAACATCCGCAATCGAGAGAATCTCTTCGACCGGGTCCTGTTTGCCCAGGAAACGCACGTCCTCATAGACGCCCAGCTCGCGAGCCAGGTGTTCGGTGGGCACCCGGTCGGGGCCGTCGCCCACCAGCAGCAGCTTGACCGCGACGCCTTCCTGGCGGAGCCGATGAAATACGCGTACGACTTCAGGCACGCGCTTGACAGGACGGAAGTTCGACACATGCACGATCACCTTTTCGCCCTGGGGGCACAGCGCCTGCTTGAAGTGCAGCTTATTCAGCCGACGAAAACGCTGCGTGTTTACGAAGTTGGGGATCACTTCAATAGGACGGGTAACTTCAAAGTGCGTGAGCGTTTCGCAACGCAGGTAGTCGGAGACGGCCGTAACTCCGTCCGATTCATTGATCGAATACGTGACCACCGGACTGAACGATGGGTCCTGACCTACGATCGTAATGTCGGTGCCGTGTAGCGTTGTGATTACCGGCACGTAGATGCCCTGTTTTTCCAGAATCTGGCGGGCCAGCACCGCGCTGGTGGCATGCGGAATGGCGTAATGCACATGCAGCAGATCCAGTTTTTCATACTTGACCACGTCCACCATTTTGCTGGTCAGGGCCAGATCATAGGGAGGATACTCGAAGAGGGGATAGGCGTTGACGTTCACTTCATGAAAGTAGATTCGTTCAGTAATGTGGGAGAGTCGAAACGGCATAGAGTATGCAATAAAGTGGATTTGATGGCCGCGAGCTGCCAGGGCCTTGCCCAGCTCGGTGGCTACCACGCCACTGCCGCCATATACCGGATAGCAAGAGATTCCAATACGCATGGCGATAGCCGGTGAATTTTTACAGGGGCGGCGTGCAGCAGTGAACCCGGCACCGGAGTTCAGGTTGCACAGGCCTCATTGAATGATTGAACAACCAAACCCGGAAAACGATGACCAGGCAGAAAGTTGCGCTGCACATGCTGTATGTAGTTCTTGCGCTGCTCGTGTTACCCTCGGGTGCAGCTCGGGCGCAATTGGGCATGTCGGTAGGACTCAACTTTAACCGGCTCAGCGATATTAAAGTGGGGGACGCGCAGGCTACGTTCGACAATAGCCAGGGATGGCATGTGGCGATCTGGTTTGATTTGCCGCTGGGACCGGTGGCCATTCGGCCGGGGCTGCGTTACATGGATGCAGGGGCGCTGTACCAGGGTTTTCAGGACGACCTGTCGGATCAGCCGGTGCCTGAAGGGTTCGACGTATCGCTTCTGGAGATTCCCATTGACGTGCGCTATCGGATGACGTTGCCATTTCTGACGCCTTATGTGATGGCTGGACCGGTGTTGCGTTTTCCGTCGCAGGCAGACAGAGAAATTGAAGACAATTTGAAGGCGTTCAGTCTGGCAGGAAGCCTGGGAGTAGGGGTGGAGGTCAACTTGCTTGGGCTGCGGCTCTACCCGGAGTTGCAGTACACATTTGGTATTACGGCATTTGCCGACGAGTTCAGTGTGGGGGATGTGGCCTTTGTTCCGGATGCGCGTCAGCATCTGAATGCGGTGATGCTGCGGGTAGGAATTGCGTTGTAAGCTCGGCTGTGGGCGTTGCAGAAGGCCATCCGGAGTTTCGGGTGGCCTTAATTTAGTTAACGGGGAGCCAGTGTAATGACGACGGGAAAGTGGTCGGTAATGGTGCGGGGGTCGTAGGCCTGCACGTAGTGCACTTCGCGCAGGCGGGCGCGGAGTCGAGGAGAGAGTAAGATGTGGTCGATGGCTGATAGTTCGGGCCATTCTACCTGTCCGTCTTCGTCGGCGTCGTAGAAGACGGTAAAACGGTCGTGCTGGGGCACTTCGGCCATTACGTTGTAAAGATCGTCGTCAGGGGAAGGGCCGGCTGCCTTGACAAGAGCCAGGACGCGCGTAATGGGGCGGTTGCCATTCAAGTCGGGCACAGTTTCATCGTAGTCGTTGAAGTCGCCAATTACGGCTACGGCGCGGCCGGCAGCCAGCTCGCGTTCAACCAGTCGGCGGATGACTTCTGCTTGCGCTTCGCGGCGGGGTTTGCGGTGGGGATCGTTGGGACGCGACAGGAAGTGCACGCCAATGATAGTAGCCGGCAGATCGCCCAGGTAGAGGCGTACCCAGATGTTTTTGCTGACGCCGTAGGTGTCGTCGGTGCCTGCCACCGGCACGCGCTCTTCGGTGCGGCCGATTTTTTCAACAGGGAGTCGAGAGAGTACCGCGACGTCCTGACCGGTAAACGTGTCGTGTCCCTGGACAAAGTAGACCTTGTAGTTCAGATCGGGCAAGTCTTCGGCGACCATGCGCTGAAGCACGGCTGCGTTTTCTACCTCTTGAAGAACTACTAGATCTGCGTTGATCATGCGCAGCACCTGTGCAATGCGTGCGCGGTGACGACGGGCAGCTTCGGGGTTTCCTTTGTGGGGAAAGTCTGCCTGGCCTTCGTCGCCATACCCGTCGAAGAGAAAGAATGTGTTGAGGGTGGCGATTCGGATGCCTTCGCTCTGGTATTGAGGGGGAGGTTCGGGGACAAACAGCCCGGTGCGAGGATACTCAACAACTTCAGGTTCCGGCTCGGTCTGTCGGCAGGCAGGCAGGAGTAGGAAAACAATCAGCAGGAGAGACTCCAGGCGGCGTGTCATCATGGCAGGAAGGTTTGATGAAAAAAGGCCTGTACCTTCAGGGTACAGGCCTTTAAGTTACAACAATTGCCTGTTGTGCGTCAGGAGATATCTTCATAAAACCGGAAACGCCGCTCGTCTACCTGATAGCGCATAGGTCGGATAGGATGGACGCCTTCGGCCCAGACAGGCAGCAGGCGGCCTGTCATGGATTGCTCACTATAGAAATGGCGCGTGCGGATAGAAAACGGCCGGTGCGTGGTGTCGGCAAATCGTACGTAATACGCGATGCTGAGCGCCTGCTGCCAGCCAGGCGCTCTAGAGTGCGGCGTCAGACGCAGGTAGTAATGCCGACGCGGATTGTACGGAATAAAGGCGCTGAACTGAAACGGATCGAGCACGACGTCGCGGTAGGTCGCTTTGCCGCGGTACTGCGTCTCGACGCGGTTGCGGACGACCCACGCGACCAGCTCCATCTCTTCAGGCCGCTTGGTTTCTGAATAAATCACGCGGGCCAGCCAGAGCGTTTCTGTATCAATGGCTTCAGGGGGAACCGGGGGCAGCCGACGCGCCCCCAGTCGAATCAGGTGGGCCCGCACGTCCTTCAGGGAATCAAGCTCTATGTACACCTGCGTTGTATCCACTGCCGTCTGGGGAGCTGTGTCCCCCAGCAACCGGTCTGTATGAAAGACCAGGAGTCCGCCCAGAAGGAGCAGCGCCAGCAGGATACCTGCTGTTCGCTTGCTTCTCATGGTTGTACCGGGTTGGTTCATAAAACAAGCCGAGTCGTCAACAGCCAGACAGCCTGCGGTTGCGATTAACCTGCCTGTTGACGACCCGGCAACCTTTGTTTGAACTAATGACACGAGGCGCCGGTAGTTTCACGGCATGCCAAGTGTCTGTGAGCATATAGAGAAAATCCAGTGAATGCTCTGCCGTACCATCGCTCAAAACCCGTGCCTTAATTGGTCAGAAGGGCTTCCTTTTTGAATAAAGTATGATAAAGTTGGTTATAAAATATTGTAAGACAGTTACTTATGTATAAAATGATTAAGTGCGTCGGACAAAATGACGCTATGAGCATCTGGCAGAAAAAAATCGGTATTTCGTGCTGGCTTTAGGCCTATTCCCTTTGTACTTTTAGGGCAATTAAGCGGTGGCCGGACCCATGTGGCTGCATCCCGGGTTGCAGCGTCCCCTGCGCATCGTTGCAGACGAAAATATTCCGCTTGCCCGCGAAGCTTTCCGGGGATTCGGGGTAGTGCGGTCGTTTCCTGCGGATCAGATTACGCCGGCCACGGTGCGTAATTGCGACGTGCTTCTGGTGCGCAGCGTTACCCGAGTCGATGCGACGTTGCTGGACGGCAGCCGCGTTCAGTTTGTGGGGTCTGCCACGAGCGGCGTTGATCATGTTGATCTGGCCTATTTGCAGGCGCGAGGGATTGCTTTTGCCTATGCCCCGGGCGCCAATGCGGATGCGGTCGTTGAGTATGTGCTGGCAGCTTTGCTAGAGCTGGCGGTGCGGCAGCATATTTCGCTGCGAGGACGAGTGGTTGGCATTGTTGGTTGTGGCCATATTGGGGGACGACTGGCCCGGCGACTGCCTGCGCTGGGGGTAGAGGTGCTTTGCTGCGATCCGCCGTTGGCGGAGCAGACGGGACGCACCGACTTCGTGTCGCTCGCTACAATCCTGGAAGAAGCTGACATCGTGTCGTTGCACGTGCCGCTGACGCGCACCGGGCCTCATGCTACCTATCATCTGATCGATGCAAAAGCGCTGGCGCGCATGCGTCCGTCGGCCTGGTTATTGAACACGTCGCGTGGTGCTGTGGTGGACAGCCGGGCTCTCTTAGCGGCCCGGCATCGAGGGTATCCGGGAGGCGTGGTGCTGGACGTCTGGGAAGATGAGCCCACGCCCGACCCCGAACTGGTGGCGCGCGTGGACATTGCCACACCGCACATTGCGGGGCATTCGTATGATGGTAAGGTTCGGGCCACGCTTATGCTGGCCAGCGCGCTGGCGCAGCACCTTGAGCTACCGCTTCAGTCGGACGATAGCGAGCTGTTGCAGCCTCAACCCGGTGATCGGTTAGATTTGATTCCGCCGGATAGCCGATTGCCTGAAACGTTGTGGTTGGCCGAGCTGGTGCGCCAGATGTACGACATTGCTGCTGATGATGCCCGTTTTCGGATTGTGATGCAGGGGGGTACGCCCGCCCAGCGGGCCGAACGCTTCTTAGAGCTGCGCCGCACCTATCCGCGTCGCCGTAGCTTTTCCCTGCATCGGATGGAGCGCGCGTTTGTCCCAGCAGCGCTGCAAGAAGCGGTTACGGTTGGACTGGGCGTACAGCTTATCGAAGCGGAAACCGTGGCTCAGTAGCCATAGGAACGCAAGAGTCGATCACGGTTGCGCCAGTCTTCGCGCACCTTGACGTGCAGTTGCAGATAGATCGGCCGTCCTAGAAACGCTTCGATCTCCTGGCGCGCTGCGGTTCCCAGACGTTTGAGGGCCTGGCCCCCTTTTCCGATCAAAATTGCCTTTTGCGTGGGGCGTTCGACCACGATTTCTGCGTCGATGAAGTCCTTTCCTTCTGGGCGCTCTTTATAGTCCACAATGTTGACCTGGGCTGCATAAGGGATTTCCTCGCGGAATTGCTCAAAGATTTTTTCCCGGATGATTTCGGCCACGAAGAAACGCTCGGGATGCTCGCTGAGCTGATCTTTAGGATAGAAGGGAGGGCCTGGTGGTAGTCGATGGATAATTTCTTTGAGTAAGACGTCTAGGTTGTAGCCAGTCAGGGCCGAGATCGGCACGACGGCTTCAAAAGGATACAGTTTCATGTAGGCATCTACGAGCGGAAGCACCTGCTCCTGGCGCACCAGGTCCATTTTGTTCAGGGCTAAAATTGCCGGTCGATTTCCGAGGTGGTTCAGGCTGATTGTGTCCGGCGCGCGTTGCGTAGCCTCGGCCATAAACAGTACGAGATCGGCGTCAGCGACTGCCCGATCTACGGTGCGCAGCATGTGTTCGTGGAGTTTATAGCGGGTTTTCTTGAGCACGCCTGGCGTGTCCAGAAAGATAATCTGGAAGGTATCGCCGGAAAGGATACCCAGGATGCGATGGCGGGTTGTTTGAGGTTTAGGGGTAACGATCGACAGCTTGTGGCCCAGCAGCGCGTTCATCAGGGTGCTTTTGCCCACGTTGGGTTTTCCCACGATGGCCACGTAACCGCTTCGATGATCGGGCGGCAGTTGGGCTGGATCAATCAGCAGGGAAGGAGTGGATTGCGTTTTTTCTGGTTCCATCATGTCTGCGTTCAGTAACCCTTCACGAGCCGACGCATTTCGCGCACGGCCGTTTCCAGTCCCACCAACACGGCGCGTGCAATGATGGCAAAGCCAATAGACACTTCGTGAATGTGGGGGACGGTTTCTCGGAAGAGGGGATAGTTGTGGTAGTTAAGCCCGTGCCCGGCATGGACCTGCAACCCCAGCGCATGCGCTTTGCGGGCGGCTGCTGCCAGTTTTTCGGCTTCTGCGCGGCGCGCCGCTTCGGTGCGGGCGTTGGCAAAGTTGCCGGTGTGCAGTTCGATCGCGTTGGCGCCTACTTCGCGGGCTGCTTCGATCTGACGTAAATCCGGATCGACAAACAGGGCTACTTCCTCGATGCCGGCCTCGAACAGTCGCGGAATGACCTCCTGGAGGCGCGTTCGGTTAGCGATTACGTCCAGTCCGCCTTCAGTGGTGATCTCTTCGCGCCGTTCCGGCACCAGCGTAGCCAGGTGGGGGCGCACCTGACAGCAGATGGCTACAATTTCTTCGTTGGTCGATAGCTCGAAGTCCAGCTTGCCTTGCACAACCTCCTTTAGGCGGAAAACGTCTCGGTCCGTAATGTGCCGGCGATCTTCCCGAAGGTGAAAGACGATGCCATCGGCGCCAGCCAGCTCGCACAGCACGGCTGCCTGCACCGGATCCGGAAACGCCTCCTGTCGGGCGTTGCGCAGGGTGGCTACGTGGTCGATGTTGACAAGCAGGCGGGTCACCGCAAACGTTCGCTTCGGTTAGATGAACCGGCTCCTTTAACCGGAGCGAGCGCCGGGAGTTGCAAAGCCGTCTAAACAACGTTTCCGGGTGAAAAGAAAGTGGTTGCATTTGGCGGGCGTGTCCTGTATTTTCCGAGCCGACATGGAGATCCATGTCGCTTTTTTCTTTACCGTACTGTTGAACGATTTAGCCATCAGAGGAGCACGCGACGCATGGCTACCCGTGGTCATATTACGCGCCTTATTTTGCAGATCGTGCTGGGTGTGGTGATCGTGGTCCTGGCCTACTATCTGTACCTTTCGATCACCGAGCCCTACGAGGCAGTACGCCGCGAGCAGGAGCTGACGCGCCTGACGCGTGACCGCATGAGTGATATTCGCACGGCGCTTATTCGCTACGAACTGTTGTACGATCATTATCCGCCAACCCTTGACTCCCTGGTGGCGTGGATCCGCCAGGATTCGTTTATGATGGCCAAGGCGGACAGCATCTTTGGGCCAGGCTTTAATCTGGACTCGCTGATCTATTCGCCACGTAACGGGAAGTTTGAGTACGTGGTTAACGACACAGGACGCGTAGAGATTTACTATCTGAAAGATCCGGCGTCGGACGACTATATCGGCTCTCTGGAACCGGATATTACCAAGCTGAACGCGGCCAGTTGGGAATAGGGTCGTCAACAGGCGGCCAGGAGCGCTGGTTATGGAGCCTAGGGCACGGGCGGGGATTGAATTGCACGACGTGGTCCTGCGCTATGCCGAGCTGGAACGTCGTGGCGATCGCTATCAGCTTCTGCGGCTGGGAAGCTGCGACTTTGATTTTAACGTGCTGAGCGAGTTGCAGGCTGCGTCGCCGCGCTACCTGGACGTGGTCGGCGAGGCGTTGCGCGATGTGCTATCCGGACTGGTTGCGGATGAGCTGAACGTGGCGCTGCATCCGTCTCATGGAATGGCAGCATTTGCCAGCCTGCAACCTGAACCCATTGAGGCGGATGAACTGCGCCAGCGCCTGCTGGCCGAAGCTGTCTGGATTACCGGACAGCCTGCGGAAGCGCTGCATCTGCATGCTGAACCCGGCTGGGCCCAGGCGTTAGAGGAGGAGCGCGCTCGCTGGTATCAGGTGCTTGTACTGCCACGTCATGTGCAACAGCATCTGGAGCGCGTGCTGCGGCAGGCGCCCTGCACGCGCTATCGCATTCGACTCAGCACGGCTGGAGCGGCTGCTGCACTGCAGCGCCTGCCTGGCCCGGAACCTGGCATACCTCCTGAAGTCGGGCTGGCCATAGGATGTTACGAGACCCACACGGAGTTTACCCTCTGCCGACGCGGACACTGGTACCTGAGCTACTATACGCGCAGTGCTGAAGACGCAGCCTATTTCTGCATGGTGCTGCTCCACCGGCTTGGACTGAGTGCGGCTATGGTGGAGCAGGTAACGCTCTACGGCACGCAGGTGCCTGCCACGCTTTCGGAGCAGCTCCAACCGCTGTTTGCTGTAGAACCCGCTTTGCTCAATCCTGTGGTGCTCACCACGCTAGATCCAGAAGCGCTGAACCCTTCGGAGGCCGTGGCGTACGTGCCCTGCATTGGAGTTGCGTTAACCTGAGCAGAGCGGAGGCTGCGCTATGCGAATCATTGCCGGACGATTTCGTCGCAAAACGCTGCGCGCGCCTCAAGGACATCTAACCCGTCCAACAACGGACCGCACGCGAGAGTCCCTGTTTCATCTCGTTGAAAGCCGCATGGACCTGGAAGGCGCCGATGTGCTGGATCTGTTTGCAGGCACCGGCGCGCTGGGGCTGGAGGCCATCAGTCGGGGTGCTGCGGCGGTTACGTTTGTTGAGCTCCAGGGGCCTGTCCTGGCCTATGCCCGCGAAAACGCACGCGCGCTGGGGGTAGAAGAGGCCTGTGTGTTTATTCGGGGCGATGCCGTTGCGTATCTGCGCCGCTACAGCGGCCCGCCGTTCGATTTAATCCTGGCTGATCCTCCCTACGATCTCCCTGAGCTGCCGCAGCTTCCCGAGATGGCATTTCCCCATCTGAAGCCACATGGCCTGTTTGTGCTTGAACACGATAAGCGTCACAAGTTTGAGGGACATCCCCATCTGGATACCAGTCGGCGTTATGGCCGCACAATCGTCTCGGTGTTTCGCCCGCAACCTGTCAAGCGCTAATGCCTATGCGAGAACGGCTGGCCCTTTATCCTGGCTCGTTTGATCCGTTTACCTATGGTCATCTCGATATTGTGGAGCGAGCGCTGCGCATCTTTGATCGGGTGGAGGTGACCGTAGCTGTCAACATTGGCAAGGAGCCACTTTTTTCTATTGAGGAACGGTGCGAATTGATTCGACAGTGCACTGCGCACCTGGACCGCGTTGAAGTAGTGGCCTTTGAGGGATTACTTGTCGACCATGCCCGGGCCCGTGGTGCTACCGCGTTGGTCCGAGGACTGCGGCAGGTGAGCGATTTTGAGTATGAGTTTCGCATGGCCTTTGCGAATCGGCGCCTCTACCCCGAGTTGGAGACAGTTTTTCTGATGACTTCGGAGGCATACGCGATGATTAGCTCGTCGATTGTGCGGGAGATTCATCGGTGGGGAGGCGACGTGAGTCTGTTCGTGCCCCCTCCTGTTGTTGAAGCGCTGCGGAAGAAACGTGCTGGCCGTTGAAGCGCGGCCATTTTGCCATTAACTTTCCGCGCAAATCTTTTGACGCAAAGGGATTTGTTCGTCAACTTCAGAGTCGCCCATGTCGGTACAGCTTGATGCGCTGAATCCCCGGGTTATGGCCGTGCAGCCGTCGGCTACGCTGGCCATGACGGCTCGGGCCAGGCAATTGCGCCGCGAAGGCAAGCCGGTTATCGGGCTGAGCGCAGGGGAGCCAGATTTTGATACGCCGGCCCCCATTACGGAAGCTGCTATTCAGGCTATTCGTGAAGGATTTACGCACTACACGGAAAACGCCGGCATGCTTGAGCTCCGGGAGGCCATCTGTCGCAAGTTGGCTGAAGAAAATGGCCTCGAATACACGCCCGATCAGATTCTCTGCACGAACGGAGCCAAGCAGGCCGTAGCGATGGCCATCGAAGTACTCTGCCGTCCTGAAGACGAAGTGCTGATTCCGGCGCCCTACTGGGTTAGCTATCCGGAGATGGTTCGGTTGGCCGGAGCTACACCGGTCATTCTGCCCACTTCGGTCGAAACCGGCTATCGCCTGACGCCCGCGCAACTGGAAGCGGCCATTACGGAGCGCACGCGTCTGCTTATTCTCTGTTCTCCTTCGAATCCGACGGGAACGGTTTATACGCCCGAAGAACTGGAGGCCCTGGCTGAGGTGCTGCGGCGGCATGAGCATGTCTACGTGCTTTCGGATGAAATCTATGAGTACATTCTATTTGATGCCGAGCATCTCTCGTTTGCGCGCCTGCCCGGCATGAAAGCGCGGACCATTACGGTGAACGGCTTCTCAAAAGGCTTTGCTATGACCGGGTGGCGACTGGGGTATCTGGCAGCGGAGCAACCTATTGTCCGGGCAGCGGCCAAGGTGCAAAGCCAGTTTACTTCAGCGCCCTGCAGCATCTCCCAGAAAGCCGGGCTGGCTGCGCTCCAGATGGATAAGGCCCCTATCCAGGAGATGGTCGCAGCTTTCCGGCAACGCCGCGATTTCGTGCTGGAGCGGCTGCAGGCTATAGAAGGCATCACCTGTCCAAAGCCTGAGGGGGCCTTCTATCTGTTTCCTCAGGTGTCTGCCTTCTACGGACGTCGCACCCCTGATGGGCAAACCATTACCGACAGTGAATCGCTTTGCTTGTATCTGTTGGAGCAGTGCCATGTAGCCCTCGTGCCCGGGCAGGCTTTTGGAGACCCGAATGGTCTGCGCATTTCGTACGCAGCCTCGATGGAAGACCTTCGGGAAGCCATGGAACGTATTGAAGCCGGGCTGGCCGCTCTGCAATGAATCGGCGGAAGCTTTTGGGCGGCCAGATCGTATGAGTGGGCCGATGTAGAACAAAGCCGGAGGTACCTTTGGAGCCAATCCCGGGCTTTCGCTTGCGGGAAGCGGTCAACGTTACGCCTCGGCGGCCGCAGCGGGTATGGCTGCATTTGCTGCTGTTCGCCCTGACGCTGGTTTCAACAACTCTGACCTGGCCTGACTGGGCCGGTCGATGGCTACTGTACGAACGCGTCGGGTACAGCGCCCTGTTGGCCGATGGATTACGTTTTAGCCTGCCCTTGCTACTCATTCTGACGGTGCATGAATTCGGGCACTACCTGGCCGCTCGCGCTCATCGCATCGACACCAGCCTGCCCTATTACATTCCCTTTCCGTTCAATGGGATTGGAACTTTTGGAGCCGTCATTCGCATTCGGGAGCCCATTCCCGACACGCGCGCGCTGTTCGATATCGGAGTAGCCGGCCCACTGGCCGGCTTTGTCGTGGCGCTGATTGTGCTGCTTTATGCCCTGCTGACGCTACCACCGCCTACGTATCTGCTGGACGTGCCCGGCCACGAAGCCCTCAAGGCGTACATTCTGGCGCACGGCCGTTTCCCATCGGCTCCCCTTCCAGCCGCCGATCCGAACAGTGTGACGCTCGTGTTAGGCCCCACCCTGCTGTTTGATACCCTGGCTCGCTTTTTTCCGAATGTGCCCCCTATGTACGAGCTGTACCACTATCCTACCCTGTTTGCGGCCTGGCTGGGGTTGTTCTTTACGGCGTTGAACCTGCTGCCAGTAGGGCAGCTTGATGGTGGGCACGTACTATATGCTCTTTTTGGACGCAAATGGCACCGACGGCTAGCCCGCGTCTTTGTGCTCACCCTGCTTGTGTCAGCTACCATTGGCTTTGCCCTGGAAACGTTGCCGCCGCTGTTGCAGGAAGGCATCTGGTGGCTGGAGCCGGCTGCCTGGTTTGGCTTGGCGCTGGTGCTATACCTGTATTTGCATCGACTTTTTGAAGGAGACCATCGCGTCGTGGCGCCGGCGCTGCTGGGGCTTATGGTGCTGGCCGCGTTAGCTCCTCGCCTGGCGGACTGGGTCGGCTGGCTCGGGCATAGCGGCTGGTTTCTCTGGAGTCTGATAATTCTTTACCTTATTCGCGTGGATCACCCTCCCGTAGGATACCGGTTGACGCTTACGCGCAGGCAACGGGTGCTGGGGTGGACCGCTATTGTTATCTTTGTGCTGTGCTTCAGCATGCGCCCGTTGTACCTGATTTGATCCGTACGGCAAGGCGATCGTAATGTATCTTTCGGAAAACGCGCAACGTTTCTCCCGCCCGCGCCTATGAAACATCGGTACGACGTGAGCCGCTGAGCGGATAGCATTTAGCTTACCCATGCGTCATCTTTTTTTCTGGCTGCTGGGATTGGCGGGCGGATTGCTGTGGGGGTGCGACGCCCTGCCAGGCGCACCATCGCTGGAGGGACGTCCTCCAGTGGTATCGGAGCTGTCCTTTACGCCGGATTCGGTCGACTTTAATACCCTGCCGCCTGCTCAGATCCAGGGAGATACAGCGTTTATTCCTCTCTCCATAGCCGTACGCGCGCATGATCCAGACGGTCAGGTCGTCCAGGTGGCTTTTGTGGTGCAGGCTCCGCTAAGTACCCCGGAACCGGTGGCAACCGGTACGCTGGAGGCAATCGGGGGAGATCGGTACGCAGGCCAGACCATCCTGCGGCTTCATCGAGCCCAGGTGGGGCCCTACACGGTTCTGGTCTATGCCGTGGATAATGAACAACGGCTTAGCAATCAGGTGCGCGGTACGCTCTGGTTCTGGGCTACTGGAGGACCTCCCGTTATCGAAGCGGTCCAGGTGCCCGATACGCTCCGACGACCTGCGCCTGGCGAGCCACCCGTCGTCTTTCAGGTCGTGGCCCGCGTGTCAGATCCCGACGGACTGGAGAACATTCTGCGGGTAGAGCTGCGGGTCAACGAAGGAGCGCCCATTCTGCTGTGTGATGACGGAAGCAAAGGCATCTGCGGAGGGATTCCGAACAGCGGTGATGCTGTAGCAGGCGACAGTCTGTTTACCATGACGCTCTCGTTGGCTCATGACAACGTGCCCGGTACCTATACGTTTGCCTTTCAGGCTATTGATCGCACAGGACTCACCAGTGAAGAGGTGCGCCGACATGTGGTTGTGGAGTAAACGGTTGGTCTGGATCGGTCTGCTGCTGGGGCTGTCGCTCGGAGAGGGGCGCAGCCAGTCCAAAGTGGACTGGAGCCGACGCGTGGCCGAGCTGATGCCAGTGGCAGGCATCGCTGAAAACTTTGTGAGTAATCTGGCAGCGCGGGGAGATTCGCTCTGGGTAGGACCGCGGCTGGACCTGACCTTTGACGGGGGACGGACCTGGTATCGAGCCCGCGTCGATTCGATCACTCAGGGACGCGGGCGCGTCTACGCGCTGCTGGTGGTGGGCGACACAATCTGGGCCAGCCTGGGCACGCGCTACCAGGCGGATCTGAACGGCGACGGTGTGGCGGACGATGTGTTTGAAGCGGTTGGCCTGGTTGTCTCTACGGATGGCGGGCAAAGCTGGCGCTTTCGCTTCCCTCCCCTCGACGCTCCTGCAGATACGGTGATTGTCTATGGCATCT
Source organism: Rhodothermus profundi (assembly GCF_900142415.1). NCBI lineage: Bacteria > Pseudomonadati > Rhodothermota > Rhodothermia > Rhodothermales > Rhodothermaceae > Rhodothermus > Rhodothermus profundi. Next base: position 189,290 of record NZ_FRAU01000004.1, on the reverse strand, counting down.
CACGGCTTCCCGCAGAGCCCGTTGTCGCTCCTCAGTTGGCCACAACGTTTGATCTGGCCTACGACCGTCGACGGGGACGTCTCTGGGCAGCGAGCTGGTACGGCGGATTGCGCTACTCCGACGACTTTGGGCGCACCTGGCACCGGGCCGTTCTGCCTCCCGACACGCTCGACGGCTTACGGCCCGATCAGCCGTATTCCTTTCGGGTGGCACCACCTACCAGTGTCCTTGATCGCTACAATAATTATTTCGCCTTTGCCGTGCATGTAGATGAGGAAGGAACGGTCTGGGCTGGCACGGCCGGTGGAATTAACCGTTCGCCAGATGGCGGGTTAAGCTGGGATCGTTTCTTCAATGACGGCCGTCCCAACGCGCCTACCGGCAACTGGATTGTAGCGATCGGAGAGCAACGGCGGCCCAACGGGCAACGGGTGCTCTGGTTCGCCACACGACCGGCCGGAGAGATTCCTGGAGAGACCTCCGGGATTACCCGCACCGCTGATGGAGGACGCACGTTTCAACAGGTACTGCGGGGGGAGCGTATCAACGACTTCGCGTTTCGGGGCGACACGGTCTATGCTGCAGGGGACAATGGCCTGTTCATTTCGACAGATCAAGGTCAAACCTGGCAAACGATCCGTGATTTTTACGATGCAGCCTCGGGACGCATGCTCCGTCCTAACGTGCGGGTGCTGGCCGTAGCCGTAACCCGGTCGCATCTGTGGATCGGTACCTCGGATGGACTGCTGCGCAGCGACGACGGGGGCCGCACCTGGCGGCTGTTTCGGGCAGAAGTCCCTCTGCGCCCTGAGCAGCCGTCGCCGGCAATTCCGCGCGTTGATACGTATGCCTATCCGAACCCGTTTTCTCCGGCCCTGGATGCGTTTGTGCGCATTCGCTACGAACTGGATCGAACGGCTTCTGTACGGGTGCATGTGTTTGACTTCAGCCTGCAACGCATGCGTACGCTTTTTGACGGAACGCAGGCCGCTGGGCCGCATGAAGTGATCTGGGATGGACTGGATGCTCGAGGCGTGCGTGTGGCCAATGGCGTCTATTTCTATGCGGTAGAAATAGGAACGGCCACCTACTGGGGCAAAATTCTAGTAATCGAATGAAGCGGATTGTCTTACTGGTTGTGTTGAGCTGGGCTGGGCTGGCTCAGGCGCAGGAAGCCGGTATTTTCGCTCGGATGGGGCTGGATGCTCGGGCGCTGGCGCTCGGGCAGGCCCTGGTGGCCGATGTGGAAGGAGCGGCTGCCTACTACAATCCGGCTCTGGCCGTCTTTACCACGCAACCTGTCCTGGCGCTCAGCAGTGCGTTGATGGCACTGGACCGGGAGTTGCAGAGTGTCCAATTGGCAACGCGCATGCCGCCGCGAGCTGGTATTGCCGTGGTGCTCCGCCATGCCGGCGTGCGTAATATCGACGGACGTGACGCCAGTGGCTACCACACGCAGACCTACCGCACCGATGAATACGCGTTGCTGGTGGCTTTTGGCACCCAGGTAAGCCATCGCCTTACCCTGGGGCTGGGATTGCAATTCTTTCGCGCCGATCTGTTTGAGGGGCTGCGCCCGGTGCAGAGCATAGGACTTGATCTGGGGCTGCTTTACCAGGCGTCTGAATCGTTACATCTGGGGCTGGCAATTGATGACGTGCTGGCCCGCTATACCTGGAACACTGCCGATCTCTACGGACCGCAGCAGGGCAGTACTACCTCGGATCGTTTCCCTATCCGCGTGCGCGTGGGGGCATCGTGGCAGGTGCTGGCCGGACGCCTGCGGTTACTGGGCGAGTACCAGGTGGCGTTCACTTCTGTCGAGGTGCGCAGGCGCCGCGTGCAGCTTGTGGGCGATGCGCCTCGCGAAGGACTGGTTTCGGAGCGACGCTGGGCGCGGAAGGGACAACTCCGGTTAGGCGCTACCTATCGGTTAAGCAAGGCGTTTGCCGTGCTGGGCGGACTGGACCGTATCGGACGTCTTCCCGAAGCGGGCGGCTGGCAGCCGGCCGCAGGCTTTATGCTGGCAACCCATCTGGGCAATTTGCCGCTCACCGCAGGCTACACTGTACAGCTTGAACGTCTGGGATTGCCTCCCCTGCACATGCTTACGCTTGCACTTGTATTCGCCACTTCTCCCCCGTAGGGGATATCTCCAGCGGTTGTAGCTCTGCGCAGGGCATGGGCGAGGCCAGAGCGGCCAGAAAGCTGCGTGTGGTGCCTCCAGCGCAACAGGGAGGGGTTACCAGCCATGGGCGAGGATCTGCCACAGCGTTTGCAGGCCGAGACCATTCAGCCCGGTGCGCAGGCGGAGCGTGCACCAGAAGTCGAGGGCCAGCATCTGCACGAAATGAATCGGGACGGCAATCCAGAAAGTGCGGCAGCGCCACACCAGAGCTCCTAGCAGGAGTCCACCTGGAATGGAAAGGAGTGCTTCAGCAGGTGGCTTGTTAACGTGCAGGGCGGCAAAGGGCAACATCTGCACAAAGATGGCATAGAGGCCCAGGGTGGGTGCTGTCCCGAACAGGACGAACCCACGCCAGAGGTACTCCCAGCCGATCCAGTACATCAGAAAGAGCAATTCGTACAGGACAAAGAGGAGCCAGTCATGGATGGCAGGACGCAGACGCGGGTTGATGGCCTGAAAGGCCGGGTCGGCCGAAAGTACCCAGGTGCCCAGCAGGACGATTGGTACGTAGACCGCCAGCACAGTCAGGCCGAAGCGCAGGTCGCCCGGACCCAGACCGATCTCGGTGAGGCGACGACGAAAGCCGAAACGAAGGAGCAACACCGGAATTACGAAGCCCAGCAGCGCCTGCAAGCCTGTCCACCAGGCCCAGGCGGCCAGAGGCGTTTCTGGAAGCGTCAGTATAGGCACCAGCGTGTCCAGGTAGAACCGGCGCCGTCCAATCAGCAGGTGCAGGTAGGCCAGCAGGGGCGCAGCCAGCAGGACAAGAACTGTCTGGCGGTCAAGACGCTGCAGGGCCTGACGCCAGCGCTGAAGTTCAGCGGCCAGACGGTTGCTCATTCCGAAGCGGAAGGCGTTTCGGCAGGCAGGTAACGCATGAAGAATTCGTAGATGCGGAGAATACGGTCCATGCGCCGCTTTGGATCGCCTGAACGAGACAATTCGTGCCCTTCTTTCGGGTAGCGGACGTACTCGACGGGGCGTCCCAGAATTTTCAGGCTTTTGTAGAGCATTTCACTTTGAATAACACCAGTCCGCAGATCCTGATCGCTGTGCAGGATGAGCAGGGGCGTACGGATCTGGTGTACCCAGGTGATGGGTGAGTTGTACAACAGGACGTCGCGCACCGAGACTGTGTCGCCGTGCAGCAAGGCGGGCGTTTCCTGATCCCAGGGATAGCCGCCGAAGTGCCAGGGGACCAGGCGCCAGGCGTTCCCTTCGCCTAGAAACGTTTGCAGGTCGTAAACGCCCCGCTGAGCCACAGCGGCCCGAAAGCGATGGTCGTGCGCGACGATCCAGGCGGTCAGGTAGCCCGCATAGGAACCTCCGGTTACCACCTGGCGGGTTGGATCAATCCATGGTAGCCGGGCGGCTGCGCTGGCGACAGCCAGCACATCGCCGGCCGGGCCATCGCCCCAGTCCTGGTAGTTGGCGCGTCGGAAGGCTTGCCCGTAGCCTCCGGATCCCCGCGGGTTCGAGAACACGACGGCAAAGCCTTTGCTTGCAAAGAACTGAAACTCGTGCCACATCGTGGCTTCGCCGGGTCCCCACATGGCGGCCGGCCCTCCATGAATTTCCAGGAGCATCGGATAGCGCCGGCCTTCTTCAAAGAAGGCGGGCTTCATCACCCAGTACTGAATTTCCAGCGTGTCGCGGCGGAGCGTAAAGGGTTCGGGTCGGCTCAGGCGTCGGCTGCGCAGCCAGGAAGCGTTGTGTTCGGTAAGGCGACGGGGGCGTTTGAAGGCCAGATCCGCTGCATAGAGCTCGTAAGGATTGGTCGATTCGGTAAGTACGTAGTACACCGTTGCTTCACTCAACGTATAGGCGCGCACCCCTTTTTCGTAATCAAGCAGGCGTTCAATTTCTGGCGTTCGTCGCACAACTTCATCGGCCGTAAAGCGCGCGCGGGAGACCTGCGTTGTGTCGGTTGGGGCGGTTCGGGAGGGACGTGGAGGATGCAGGTCGAAGAACGCAATGCGGTAGAGAGGAAAGCCGCCGTTTGAAGGCGCCACAAAGTAGAGGTAACGCATGTCGGGCGACCATTGCAGGTTGCGCACGGATCGGTCGAAGTGGAGCGTGAGCAGTTCAGGCGGATGGCGCCCATCAAGGCGAAACAGGCCAATTTCGGTCTGGGCGTAGCCTGAGTCGGCCAGGGGAGAGGCCAGAAAGGCAATCCATTGGCCATCGGGCGACGGCACGGGGGAAAAGAGGGCGTAGCCGTCGATATGCAGTAGTAGATGGATACGACTAGTATCCACGTCAATCAGATAGAGATCACTGCCTCGGATGCGGTCGGGGTGGCGCGTGGAGTCGATCCGGGCAGCCGCTACGACCTGCTGGCCATGAGGCAGCCATTCGGCTCCGGTGAACGAAAAGAAACCACGTGTCAGGGCACGGGGTGTGGCGCCCGGGTGAGGTTCCACGACATAGAGGTGCTGGAAGCGCAGTTGCGGCTGAAGCGTCAGTTCTCCCTGAAAGTCCAGCCGGTAAAAAACCCGTGGGTTTTGGCGGGCTTCGTTGCGGGCCAGCCAGGCACGGATTTCCGCGAGCGAGCCGTCTGGGTCGGGGCGGACGCCGGCGGTGTCGGCTGCTGTGCGGGCCGGTCGCTCGTCGGGCCAGGGGGGAGTGCCTGCTGTGCGGCGTACGTCTTCCTCCGAGAGCGTGGCCGTAAAAAGCAGCAGCGAGCCGTCCGGGCTCCAGCGCGGCCGGCTGGCGCCGTACCGGAAGTCGGTGAGCTGGACCGCTTCCCCGCCAAAGAGGGGCATCACAAAGAGCTGAGGTTTGCCTTCGACCGGACGGACAAAGGCGAGCTGATCGCTTTCGGGATGCCATGCGGGCTGACGGGCCGTTCGGTCACCGTGCGTGTAGGCTCTGGGCGGCGCGCTTCCATCGGTGGGGAGCAGGTACAGATGGGTGCGGTAGGCATACTGCACCTCGGGTCTGGTTTCGACCGTATCGATCTGGCGCACGATGTAAGCCAGCCAGCGGCCGTCGGGAGAGACGGTCGGACTTTCAAGCTGGCGGATGCGCAGCAGATCCGTAACCGTGATCGGTTTGTCCCCGTTCTGCGCAGCAGCGGAATGCGTTAGCAGGCCAAAGCTGAGGCTGCCGATCAGCAACAGTCGGATGCCAACACCCGGCATAACACAGTGAGGGTCCGCGGTGGAAGACGTACGGTGCCCCAAAGATACGAAGCGGCTATAAGGCTGGGAAGCCCTTACAGGGCAGCCTGGCCCCGCTCTCCGGTGGAGATGCGCACTGCGTCTTCTACCGGCAGCACGAAAATTTTACCATCTCCACGGAGGCCGGTGTGAGCGGCCTGCTGGATGGTCTGCACCACCTGTTCGGCCAGATCGTCTCGGCAAAAGACCTCCAGCCGCACATGTCGGATAAAGTCAACCACTTCGGCCGGAGAGGCGGGCGGCGTGTCCTGCCGAAACCATCCCCGGCCAAATCCTTCCACGTTGCTAATGCTCAGGCCGGTAAGGCCCCGTACGCGGTGCAGGGCCAGCACAACGGATTGCAACTTATGGGGTTTGATGTAGGCGTAAACCAGCTTCATGATCCCGTGGGCGGTTGGTCGTAGGGCAGACGAATGGCAAACCATTTATACAGCGCCGGCAGAACCAGCAGCGTAAGCACCGTAGAGGTAAACAGACCGCCGACCACGACGGTAGCCAGAGGCCGCTGGACCTCAGCGCCGGTTCCCTGCGAGAATAGCAGGGGAAACAGCCCCAGCGACGTGGTCAGGGCTGTCATGAGTACCGGTCGGAGTCGCAGGAGCGCACCCTGAATGGCGGCTCGGTCGATTGGAAGGCCATCCCGGATGAGCTGGTTGATGTAAGACACCAGGACCAGGCCATTTTCCAGGGCAATTCCGAACAGCGCAATAAAGCCTACCGAAGCAGGCACCGAGAGGTGCTGGCCGGTCAGCCACAGCGCCAGGATGCCCCCGACCAGGGCCAGCGGAATGTTGAGGATGATCAGCGCTGCATTGCGCACCGAGTTAAACGTGCTGTAAAGCAGTACCAGTACAATCAGCAGCGTGATGGGGATCACGAGCATCAGGCGTCGATTGGCCTGCTGCTGCAGCTCGAACTGGCCTCCCCAGGTAATAAAGTAGCCCGGCGGGAGTTCAATGCGCTCCCGAATGGCCCGCTGGGCTTCGGCCACAAAGGAGCCAATGTCGCGTCCTTCTACGTTCAGCTGGATCGTAATGAAGCGTTGCAGGTCCTCGCGCGTGATCTGACGTGGACCAACGACTTCCTCAACCTGGGCCAGTTCAGCCAGCGGCACGTGAATGCCGCCGGGGGCCGGGATCAGTAACTGCCGAATCTGCTCGGGGGTGGCGCGGTAGGGTTCCTGGTAGCGCACGTAGATAGGAAAGCGACGCACCCCCTCGAAAACCAGCCCGGCCTCTACGCCTCCAATAGCTGCCTCGATAGTGCGCTGCACGTCGGCTACATTAATGCCGTAGCGCGCAATGGCTGCGCGGTCCACAACAATTCGGATCTGCGGGGTACCTGTGATCTGATCAGCCTGCACGTCGCGCGCGCCCTCGATGGTCTGCAGCACGGCCACGATCTCATCGGCCTTACGTTTGAGCGTTTCCAGATCATCTCCGAAGAGCTTGACCGCCAGTTCGGCCCGCACGCCCTCGAGCAGTTCATCGACGGTCATCTGGATGGGCTGCGTAAAATTGGTCAGCACGCCAGGCAGCGTGCCCAGCTCCTCGCGGATAAGCCTCAGGAGCTCTTCCTGATTATCTACGCGCCATTCGTCCCGGTCCTTCAGCAGGATATACATCTCTGCCGAGTTGATCGGGTCGCTGTGGGCGCCCACCTCGCCGCGTCCGATTCGGGTAACGACGCCGATGACCTCAGGAATTTGCATCAGGCGACGCTCGACGCGTTGCGTGGTTGCTTTGGCCTCGGTAAGGGAAATGGATGGGGCCATGGTCAGCCGAAGTACGATGGTGCCTTCCTGCAGCGTGGGGGTAAACTCACTTCCCAGGAAGGGGAAAGCGGTGGCGCCCAGCAGCAGCAGACCGCCAGCCAGCCCCAGCGCCCAGCGGCGATGCTGCACAAAGAAGGTGACCAGAGGGCGGTAATACTGCAGCAGGCGCTGGATAATGCGCTCGCCAATGGGCGTCCGGTTGGTCGTGCTCCGGCGCATAAACAGGCTGGAAAGGACGGGAGCTACCACCAGTGCAAAGACCAGCGAGCCAAACATAGCCAGTGCTGTGGTGTAGGCCAGCGGCCGGAACGTTTTGCCTTCGACGCCCTGCAGCGTGAACAGTGGCAGAAAGACGATCACAATGATAGCGATCGCAAACGCGACCGGACGTGCCACCTCCAGGCAGGCACGGGCGACGACATGAAGGCGGGGTTCGTCGGGGGCGGCCTGGCGGAGATGACGGTCCACATTTTCTACCATCACGATGGCGCCATCGACCATCATACCGATTGCGATGGCCAGTCCCCCCAGTGACATCAGGTTGGCGGAGATGTCCAGTTGGCCCATGAACAACGTGGCCAGGAGTACCGAAAACGGAATGGAGAGGGCCACGACCACGCTAGGACGCCAGGAGCCCAGAAACGCTACCAGTACCAGAATGACCAGCAGAATGCCCTGCCAGAGCGCATTGGTTACCGTCGAAACAGCCGCCTCAACGAGCGTTTTCTGTTCGTAATACGGGACGATCCGAATGCCCGGGGGTAGGACGTCCTCAATCTGGGCCAGTTTTTCTTCGACGCGGGCGATCACCGTCGATGCATTGGTTCCGTAAAGCTTGATGACCATGCCCGCCACGACTTCTTCTTCGCCGTTGCGCGTCTGCAGGCCCCGGCGGATGGCCCCCCCGATTTCGACGCGCGCCAGGTCGCGCACGTAAATGGGCGTGCCATCAACGGTTTTCACCACAATGTTTTCAATGTCCGAGATGCCGGTGGCCAGTCCTTCGGAACGAATGACAAACTGCTCGCCGTGCTGCTCAATGAACTGGGCGCCTACGTTCAGGTTGTTGGCTTCAATCGCTTCGACCAGCTCCGTCATCGTCACCCCGTAGCGCAGCAGCGCATTGGGATCGACGTTGACCTGGAACTGGCGTTCAAAACCGCCAATGCCGAGCACTTCAGTGACGCCCGGCACCGATTCGAGCATGGGTTTGACAACCCAGTCCTGAATGGTTCGTAGCTCTTCCAGAGAGTAGCGGCCCGTGGTGTCCTCCAGGTAGTAAAACAGGACCAGGCCCATGCCGGTGGAAATAGGACCCATCTGGGGTTCGCCAAAACCGGGAGGGATCTGTTCCCGGACTTCCTGGAGGCGCTCTCCGACTACCTGTCGGGCGAAATAGATGTCGGTGCCGTCTTCAAAGTAAATGTTGACAACCGACAGCCCGAAGTTGGAGACCGAGCGGATCTGCTTCAGGTTTGGCAGTCCGCTCATGGCCCGTTCAATTGGATAGGTTACGTACTGCTCGACCTCCTGCGGAGCCAGTCCTCGGGTTACGGTGAATACCTGCACCAGCGAGGGCGAAACGTCCGGAAAAGCATCAACGGGCAGGCGCGTGTAAGCGTACCAGCCTGCGCCCATAACCAGCAGGCCCAGCGAAAGCACCAGCAGGCGATTTCGCAGTGCAAAATCTATCAGCTTACGCATGGCTTGTCGGGATCAAAGCTTGGAGAAGAACAACGATCAGTGTGCGTGGCCTTCGCCGATTTCTTCTTTTTCCAGTTCGGCTTTCAGCGTAAAGGCCCCCTGCACTACAAAGGGCTCGCCAGGAGCCAGGCCGTCGGCCAACGCAACCAGACTGTCGGTTTCCGCCGCAAGCTGGACGCGCCGCGGCATAAAACCTTCTGGAGTGGGGACAAAGACAACAGGATGATCGTCCATCGTCTGGATGGCGGCGCGTGGCACAACGACCGCATAGGTCTGCTGTCCGATCATGATCTGGCCGGTCACGAACAGGCCAGGTTTCCAGCGGCCGTGGGGGTTGGGAAGCACTACCCGAGCCAGTCCAGTGCGTCGGTCTTCTTCAACCAGCGGCTGGACATAGGAGATAATCCCTTCTTCCTGATGATCCAGCCCGACAATGGTCACCCGCTGGCCCTCATGGATGCGGGCGAGATCCTGCTGATAGATCGACAGATCCACCCAGACCGTAGACAGGTCCGCTACCGTAAAGACGGTGGTAAAGGCTTCGACCGCTTCTCCCTGGACAATGTGTTTGGCCACGACGGTGCCCCGAATCGGAGCGCGCAACTGATAGACGCGAAGCAGACTGTCGGGCTGGTCGGGCAGGGATTCGATGTAGCGTTGTGAGAAGCCCAGCGCCATTAGTTTCTGCATGGCAGAGCGCAACGCAATCTCAGCTTCGGCCAGGGCCTGACGGGCTTCTAGGTACTCCTGCTCGGAGGACACCTTTTCCCGGTAGAGGCGGGCTTCGCGTTCATACGTGGCCCGGGCCAGCTCCAGCCGGGCCAGGGCATCCAGGTAGTTGGCTTTTAATTCCGCCAGCTCGCGACTTTCGAGGACAGCCATGAGCTGGCCAGCCTCCACATGGTCGCCCAGCGTCACATAGACCGTGCGCACAATGCCCGGCAGGCGAGGCACGACGTGGGCAAATCGATCCTCGTTGACCCGCACCTCACCTGGAAAGGTTTTGGTAAAGGTCAGCGTGCCCGGACCTGCCGTGTCGATGACAATGGCAAAATCTTCAAGATCGACTTGCTCCAGGCGAACGACTTCTACATGGTCGGCTTCAACTTCAGTCGCTGGTGGAGGGTCTGCGTCGCCCGACTGACAGCCAATAGCGGTCAGCAGCAGACCAACGCTCAGGAGCGAAAGTGCATGGGTTCTATAGGACATCCACATGGCGTTTCTCTTCGGCTCGGTTCAGGGGGACTGTGCATTCAGGGGTTGCGCGATCAATGCTTCGACTTCGGCGCGCGCCTGGTGATAATTCTGCAGCGCGTCGAGGTACTGGTTGGTCGTTTCCAGCAGGGTGCGCTGTGCGTCCAGCACTGTTAGCAGGTCGAATTTGCCTTCGCGATACCCTTGTTCGATGACGGAAAAGATTTCTCGGGCGGCGGGCAGGACTTCTTGTTGTAGCTGCTGGACTGCCTGGTAAGAAGTGAGCAGGCGTGCATGGGCAGCAGCCAGGCGTCGAATCAAGGCCTGGCGAACTGCTTCTGCTTCGGTTTCGGTTTGCAGCAAGCGGTACTGTGCTTCCTGGATGCTCCCCTGCTGCCGGTCGAACAGCGGCAGCGGAAGCCGCAACCCCAGGCGAAAAGCCTGGGTGCCTGTGTTGCCATAGCGCACCAGGCCGGCTACCAGGTTGAGGTTAGGAATCCGGCGAGCCCGGGCCAGTTGCAGTTCGGACTGCCGCAGGGCACGTCGGGCTGCAAACTGGGCCAGGGCTGGATGCTGAGCTAGCAGAGGCGTCAGGGAGGCGAACGGAGGCACCGGCTCCACCTCCTGCAGCGTACCGACAACCCGCTTAAAGCGAGGGCCGGTGGGTCCCCAGAGACTCCGCAGTTGGCGCCGGGCGGCCTCCAGCAGTTGAGCTGCTTCGCGCGCTGCCAGTTCGGCGTTGGCCCGGACCACCATTGCTCGCTGGGCTTCAAACGGAGGGGCTTTGCCGGCCGACACGCGTGCCTGCACGGCCTGCTCAAAGCGACGCGCCAGCTGCAGGAGGCTATCGGCCAGGCGCAGCCGCTCCTGGGCCGTCAGTACCTCAACAAAAGCTTGCCGGGTGCGGGCAACCAGCTCCAGCCGCATGGCCTCGTAATTCCAGCCCGCCAGCAGAGCTTCCTGTAGCGCCAGGCGACGTGCAGCTCCGGGGTCGCCGCCCAACGGTAGCTCCTGGCTCAGGATCAGGCTCATTTCTCGGTCCTGGGGATCAAGGCCTGGTGCCGTGGCGCCCGCGCCGTCGATTTCTGATTCGAGTTCCGGGTTGGGCCAGAGGCCGGCTTGCAGGGTGCGGGCTTCTCGGGCCCGCACTTCCCAGGCGGCTGCCTGCAGTTCAGGATTGAGCTGGAGGGTATAGCGAAGCGCCGCTTCGAGCGTGAGCGGTTCTGCGGTGCGGCCGGTGTCGGCTACTGCGTGCAGCACCGGGCGCTTCGGAGGACGATAGGCTGGCCGATCGGCGGCCAGAGGGCGCGGCGGCTGCCAGGCCAGATCACGCGGCGCCGAACAGCCCAGTCCGAGCAGCAACAGGGCGCTACTCCACAGATACAGACGAATCGAAAAAGCCATGGGTATACTCCAGGAACCTTGGTGGAAAAAGCCCGAACCGATTCTCAGGTAGCGGACCGGTTAAGCAGAGCGCACAGCGAGAAGGTCAGGTGCGCCTGGTCCTGGAGCGTATCAGAGGCGCAGGATGACCGTGCGCAGAGGTGCAGTAAAGCGAGGAAAGCGGGAGGATAGATCCGACAGATGGAATAGAGGCGTCTGGTTGGACGCCAGATGCCATGGAATCCACAGCATTCCTGCCGCTACGGCCAGTACGACGGCCTGCCCACGTGCCAGTTGGCCATAGCCGTCTGTGGGGCTGAGCAGGAGCGGCACGTCGATGCAGGGCGCCGTCTCATCTACCCGCTGCCATTGCGTGGCCGAGGTGGCTGCTGCAAGTGGATGAACCGGATGCGCTTCCCACTGGGCCAGCAGGTCTGTTGCCGCGCAGTCGCTATCGGCAACTCCTTCGACATGAACGCGGCCTCCAGCTTCAATGCACAGCAGCAGGCCGGTCAGCGTGTGCGGCCCCAGGGGAAACAGGGCCAGTAGCCCCATCATAATCCGGCCAATTGCCGGGACGATATGTGCACGAACACGTGCCATTGTCGCCTGAGCTTCTCCTCTTTACCGGGAGGAAGAAGCGAAGTTTTGCAAAAAATCGGCTAAGGGTTGCCTTGATTAAGATAGTAGTTCGGATTCAATCCAGTCCCAGCCAGCGACCGCCCTGGTAGACCACCAGCGAAAACAGGTAGGCCAGCGCAAACATGTAGGTCCACATGACGGCTGGCCATTTCCAGCTCCCCAGCTCGCGGCGCGCGATGGCCAGCGTGCTCATGCATTGCAAGGCGAACACGTAAAAGACCATCAGGCTGACGGCCACCAGAGGCGAGAAAGCGGGGTCTGCCTGGAGCGCCTGGCGCAGGATCACTTCATCTTCGCCCGCGTGCGCCACGCCGTAAATCGTAGCCATGGTCCCTACGATCACCTCACGGGCAGGAAAGGAAGAGATAATGCCGGCCGTGATTTTCCAGTCGAAGCCCAGCGGACGCATGAGCGGTTCCAGTGCATGGCCCAGGCGGCCGATGAAGCTCTGGCTGATCTGGCGGGCTGCCTCGGCATCCATGAGGGGAGCCAGGCGGGCGTTGTAGGTCGCTTCCAGCTCGGCGAAAGCTGCGTCCGATGCGCCCAGGGCTTCCAGACTATCTCGGGCCTGACTATACCAGACTTCCAGGGCGGCCCGTTGCGCAGCCAGCTCCGGATCCTGTTCGGCCCGTGGAAAGCTGGCCAGAAACCAGATGACAATGCTCAGCCCAAAAATGATCTTGCCGGCCCGCGTAACAAACGCCTTGGCACGGTCGATCATGCGATAGAGGATCTGCTTGAACTGGGGCGCCCGGTAAGGGGGAAGTTCCATGACGAAGTATGCACTTTCGCCCTTAAAGACGAAAGTCTTCAGCACCCAGGCGGCTGCGAAGGCCATGGTAGTGCCCAGCAGGTACAGGCTGAACATCGCCAGCCCCTGCGCATTGAGCGGGCCAAGTACGGGGAGGTTGGGAATAAAGGCCGCGATAAAAAGCGTGTAGACGGGCAGGCGAGCTGAACAGCTCATGAGTGGCGTGACCATAATGGTAATGATCCGATCGCGCTCATTGTCGAGCGTGCGGGCGGCCATGATTGCCGGTACGGCACAGGCGTATCCGCTGAGCAAAGGGACGACCGAGGCGCCACTCAGGCCTAATCTGCGCATCAAGCGATCCATGATAAAGGCCGTGCGCGCCATGTATCCTGTGTCTTCCATCAGCCCCAGAAAGAAAAACAGAAGCAGAATCTGGGGTAGGAAGACCAGCACATTGCCTACGCCCGTAATGGCGCCATCTACGATCAGGTCTTCCAGAAAGCCATCGGGCAGAACGGTGCGCACCTGCTCGCCGGTCCAGGCAACGGCCGTTTCGATGGCATCCATGAACGGCACAGCCCAGGAAAAAATGGCCTGAAAGATAAGCAGCAAAATGCCCAGAAAGATCAGGGGACCGGCCACGCGATGGGTGAGAACGGCATCGATCCGGTCCGAAAGCGTACGTTCCTGCGCTTCAGGATGACGATGCAGCACCGAGGCGACAAGCGGGCTCAGCCAGCCATAGCGACCGATCATTTCGGCCTGGCGATAGGGTACGTTGCGGGCTTCTAATTCCTGGCGAGCCGCTCGCACCGCTTCGTAGAAGCGCGGAGCGCGATGCTTCCAGGCTTCCAGCAGCGTATCGCTGGTCAAAGCGTTGAGGGCTTCAAAGAAGCGCTGACGGGCAGGTAAGGCAGGGACTTCTTCGCCTAATTGCCGGGCCAGCTCCTCAACAACCGTGGCCACGGCGGGCATAAGCGTCCAGCGCCGTTCGGTTGGAGGAGGCGGAACGCCACGCAAGAGAATTTCTTTCAGGCGGTCGATACCCTCTCCTTTGCGAGCGACAATAGGTACGACCGGAATGCCCAGCCGGCGCGCCAGCCCATCTACGTCCAGTTCCAGTCCGTTCTCGGCCAGCGCATCCATCATGTTGAGCGCTACCACGACCGGTAGTCCCAGATCCATGATCTGGGAGACCAGATAGAGGTTGCGCTCTAGGTTCGTCGCATCGACCACGCACACCACGACGTCGGGGGCCGGCTCTCCGGGCATGCGCCCGACAAGTACATCGTACGCTACCCGTTCATCGATGGAGCGCGGGTTGAGGCTGTAGGTGCCGGGCAGGTCAACGACCTCAATGCTTTCATGCCCTACCAGCCGGCCGCTTTTGCGCTCAACCGTCACGCCCGGATAGTTGGCTACTTTCTGGCGCAGGCCCGTCAGCAGATTGAAGAGCGTGGTTTTGCCTACGTTCGGGTTGCCGGCCAGCGCGACGCGGTGCGCAATGACCGTCGTTTGAGGCGTCTTAACCGCAACCGCCGGTTCGTGGCAGCTTCCGCTCATAGCCGCTCAATGAGGATCAACTCCGCCTCGTGTTTGCGAATGGAGAGATGAAACCCGCGGACCTTCAAATCTAGTGGATCGCCCAGAGGAGCGATGCGGATCAGTTCCACTTCGGTGCCGGGCAACAGACCCATCTCGAAGATGCGAGGAGGAAGCCGGTCGCTGGCATAGCCGGTCACGCGGCCCCGTTCTCCCGGCCGGAGATCACGTAGCGTCGTCATTGCTCAGGCAGGTACGGCGAACAGCCGCATGGCCACTTCGCGTTGCAGGGCTAATCGGCAGGCACCCAGCCCGAGGATGCACTTGTCTGCGTTGAGCATCACGCACGCCCGGCAGCCTTCGCGCACGCCCAGCTCACGCAGCCGCTGCGCCTCCGCCTCGTCGAGAGCCAGCCACTCGATCTGTACGTATTGTCCTTTCTGGAAACAGGTCAGCGGGGCCGCATCACTCCGCATGGCTTCCTACCTCCGGCCGAGATTCTTGCTTAGACATAGTCTAAATGTCTGAACGCAGAAATGCAACGCCTGGGGGGGAGAGGGTTTCCTTTTCAAGAAATTTTATTGACGGATGCTTCTACGCGTTGCAGTTTCAGGTCGCGGAGTCGAAGTTGCAGGCGGGTCTGGCCCTGCCAGGAGTTTTCCTGGAGGGTAAAGGCCAGTGCCAGCGGCTGTCCTGTCCGACGGCTGTGCTGCACCAGGGGAAGCAGGCGTCCCATGCCGAAGCCGATAACTTCGCAGGGTGGATCTTCGGGGTAGGCGCGCTGGCGCACATAGAACTTCAGGTGCTTGCCTTCGCCGCCCACCAGGTGAGGGTCGCCTACGACTTCCAGATCGCGGGCCATAAACAGGGGCTCTTCGTTTTCGGGCCCGTAGGGGCCAAAGCGCTGAAGAAGTCGCCAGAAGCGTTCGTCCAGCGTGTGCAGATCGAGTAACGCGTCAATTTCGAGGCGGGGGATGAGCAGTTCAGGTGTCAGGCGGGCACCTACGGCTTCGTTGAAGCGCTCGCGGAAGGCTTCGAGGTGGGTTTCTTCCAGAGCAAGGCCGGCTGCATACGTATGCCCTCCAAATTGCAGCAGCAGATCTTCGCAATCGTGCAGCGCTTCATAGATGTTGAGACCTGCAATGGAGCGAGCGGATCCTTTGAGAATGGAATCAACAGCACAGAGCAAAATAGTGGGACGGTAGAAGCGTTCGACAATGCGGCTGGCCACGATTCCGATGACCCCGAGGTGCCAGTCAGGGTGATACAGCACCAGGGCATAATGATCGTCCCGGGCAGTGATCTGGCGTTCGGCCTGCGCCATAGCTTCTTCAAGCGTCTGGCGGTCGAGCTGTTGGCGTTCGCGATTGGCCGCATCCAGCTCGGCGGCCAGTGCTTCAGCGCTGGCCATATCGTCGGCTAATAGCAGCCGGACGGCGCGGTTGGCATCGCCCAGCCGGCCAGCCGCATTAATGCGAGGAGCAAGCCCGAACACAATGCCGTGCATCGTCAGTGTCTCCAGCGGCCAGCGGGCTTTAGCGGCCAGTTGCTGCAGGCCTGGACGCGGCGTGCGGCGCAGGTAACGCAGGCCTTCGGCCATAAGGATGCGGTTTTCGCCGGTCAATGGTACGATATCGGCTGCGGTTGAGAGCGCAACCAGGTCAAGGTAGGCGTAGGAAGTCTCGAGGGGCTCGCCCAGCACCTGCAGCGTTGCCTGCACCAGCTTGAAGGCGACGGCGCAGCCTGAGAGTTCGGGAAACGGATAGGGACAGTCGGGACGTTTCGGATCGAGCACGGCCACGGCCTCCGGGAGCGTGGCGCCAGCGGTGTGGTGATCGCAGATGATCAGATCAACGCCCCGGGCGCGGGCATAGGCCGCCTCTTCGGCCGCCGTGATGCCACAGTCCAGAGCGATGAGCAGCCGGGTGCCGGCCTCCAGCGCTTCTTCAAGGGCTTTTTGCGTTAAGCCATAGCCATGCCGAAAACGGTTCGGCACGAAGTATCGAACAGGCACGCCATGCGTTTGCAGGAAGGAAGTCATGAGCGCGGTGGCCGTTGTGCCGTCTACGTCGTAGTCGCCATAGACCAGCACGTGCTCTTGCTGTTCAATCGCCCGGGCCAGGCGGCGGGCCGCCGCTTCCATGTCAGCCATCAGGAAAGGGTCGTGTAATTGAGCAAGGGTTGGCCGAAAAAAAGCGCGAGCAGCTTCCACCGTTGTAATGCCTCGGGCTACCAGCACGCGTGCCAGGGGCTCCGGTAGATAACGGGCGGCTGCCATCAGCGTGGCCACCGCATCTGGATCGGCAAGGGGACGGCGGACCCACCGGTATTTGCGCATGGCAGGCAGTATACTCAAACAGGAGGATACCGTTACGCAACGCCCAAAAATACCGGGAAGCTCCAGCTTGTGCAACTGGCTACGCTGGCCCGGAGTCATCAGGCCTGAAGGAGGCATTTGCTGCGCACAGACTGCTTTTGGCGGTAGTCTGGCCGCTTAAGCTGTCAGTAGAAGCGGAATCTTTTCACCAGAAATAAAAGGGGAGGTAGTTCTTTCTTCCTCCCCTTTTGTGCATTCGCTCTGGGCGTGGTCAGGGCAGGCGCGTTAGCGTTCGCACCTGCACGCCCGAGGGGGTTTCAAGACGGACCAGATAGGTGCCGGCCGCCAGGTGGCTCCCATCAAAGGGAATATGGTAGGTGCCGGCCGGGCGAACGCCTTCAACGAGGCGGGCTACTTCGCGTCCGAGCAGGTCATAAATGGCCAGCCGAACGTGCTGCCGCTGATTCAGCGAAAATGCTACCGTGGCCGTGGAGCGAAAGGGGTTGGGAGAACCAGCATAGAGCATCACCGGGAAGGATGTTTCGGTGGCGTTGCGCTTCAGGCCGGTCAAGATGCCGAGCTGGGCGACTTTGGTCCATCCCTTGATCCAGAGGTCATCGGGGCCGAAGGCACCCAGGTACTCCACGGGTGTGAAGAAGGGGTCCTGGGCGGGATAGGCGGCCCGTGGCCGCGTCAGAGCCGGTGAGTTGGGCGCTGGACGTGGATCCAACCCGCCATTCGATTCCCGGCTGATGCCCCGCAGCATCGGATCTTCAACAAAATTATTGTTAGCCAGCAGGTGTTGCTGCACAAACGCTTGCGGGGCGATATCGGCCAGGTTGTTGCCTGCACCAAAGCTCCACCAGAGGTTGTGGGCCAGCACCAGGTCCCCCTGCTCAAGACGCTGGCGGCTGTCGACTGCAATGCCTTCCAGGTCTTCAACGACGATGCCCAGGTTGCCAAAGTCTGTGAAAATAGAATTGTAGTATTTGCCGCCTGCGTTGTCGCGGAAGACAAAGACATTGTTGTCGGCATTGCCCGAGCTGGCGCCCGATCCGATATAGGTGGCATTGTAAATAAGCGGAATGGCAAAGGGCTGGCCGTCTTCAGGATCGCGCCCGCCGTCGTGTTCGCCTGCTCGGTTGCCTCCGTCGGGAGGCATAATAGCAAACCAGAACTGACCTTTACCGCGGAATCCTTCGTCATAGTCAAAGGCATCGTCGCCGCAGAAGGCGGCTACAAGATACCGGGTGTTAACGGTGCCACCGAAGAATTCAAAGCCATCGTCTTCGTTGGCAAAGACTTCGACGTATTCGATGGTTGTGCCTCGTCCAACGGCGCCCAGCGTCAGTCCGTTGATTTCGTTGTCTGCCCCGATGTTGGAGCCGCCGTGTCGGATGGAGACGTAGCGGAGGACGCCAGAGTTGTCGTTGTCATCGCAGTCGTCGATTGGGGTGGGGGTGTTGTTGCCTGGGACGCAGCCGTAGCGGGCGCGGGTTTCTGTGGAGGGAATGCCTTCGATATTGGCTTCACCGGTGGCGAGGTTCGTAGAGGCGCGACCAAGTATGATCAGTCCGCCCCACTGGCCGCGAATGGACGCATCGAAGCTTCCATCGAGGGGATCTGCTTCGGCCGTGAAGATGATGGGGCGCTCAGGAGTCCCTTCGGCATAGATGCGGGCGCCGCGCGTGATGATGAGGGCAGAGGCGTTTTCACCGGTGCCGGGTTTGCCTTTGATGATGGTGCCGGGTTCGATGGTGAGGGTTGCCCCCTCTTCCACAAAGACAAAGCCGTCGAGCAGGTAGATATTGTCGCTGGTCCAGGTAACCTGATCGCCCGGACCAATGTCGGCATCGGTAATGGTTACCACGTTTTGCGCATGGCTTACCAGGGGCCAGCATAGTAGGAGCAGCATGCTCAGGCGCGTGTTCATGGCAGGATTACGTTGGGTTTATGGTTTGTTAATGAGCGGTCTTTATGCGAAGCGGCGGCCCACAGGCCGCCGCTTCGTTTTGCGTTGGGAGGCATCGGGATCAGTACTGATAGCGGAGTCCGATGGAGAAGGCGCGTCCGCTTCCATAAGCGCGCGTTACGTACTCTCGTCCTTTGTAGGTGTGGGAAACGCGATAGCGAGCGTTCAGAAGGTTCTTGGCCGAAATTTTAAGTGATAAGGTAGCCAGCAGCCGCTGGCTAACGTTCAGGTCCAGCAGGTGGCGAGGCCGCTCATAGGTGTCGGGGGTGCCACCCAACCCTACTTCCTTCAGCCGCGGTCTGAATACGTGATAGTGCAGGCTGACCGTGGTTCCTCGCTGCTCATGCACATAGCTCAGATTCACGTTGAAGAGGTAGGGCGATTGTCCCTGGAGCGGACGCGTAGCCGGCGCGTCGGGGCGCAATGCACGAATCGACCGAAGCTCTTCTGCGGGCACCTGTACGGTTGCATGAACAAGCGTTGCATTGCCGCTGATTTCAAAGTGGCGAAGCGCACCATGCAGAAAGTCCAGTCGCTTTCGCAGCTCTAGCTCGAGTCCATAGAGCACGGCGTCGTCAACGTTGCGGTACTGCACCTCCGGGCTATCGTTAGGAGCGAAGGGCTGATATACCGCCTCGATGGGATTATGGAAGTGTTTCAAGAACACGCTGGTAGCCAGCAGTTCGCCTGGGCGCACGAACCATTCCCACCGCAGGTCAACGTTGTCTATGAGCGTGCGGCGCAGTCCGGGATTGCCGGTAAGCAGGTAGCCTCCCACGTATTCGAAAGTCGAGTAAGGAGCCAGCTCTCGAAAGATCGGTCGGGCCAGCGTGCGGCCATAGGCCAGGCGCAGGTTCATGTTGCCCGCCAACTGGTAAATCAGGGCTACTGCTGGTAGCCAGTCGCCATTTTGTAGTCGTCCGGCCTCTTTGGTGGAGTCGTGGCTGACGACCTCCATATTGGTGGTTTCATACCGGAGACCGGTGATCACGCGTAGTCGGTGCGCGAGAGTCCCGTCGATCATGGCAAAACCAGCCCATACGTCCTGGAGGCCATCGTAGTTGGAGGAGGGTTGGGTATCTTCCTGGAGGTATAATCCAAAAGTGAACAGGTCGGGTATGCCGTCGCCGTTGATGTCGTGCTCTTGAATAAGCCCCAGGTTTTCAGAGGTGAAGAACGTTTCCGGGTTACCGTTGTAGCGGGCACCGCGTTGCTGGCGCAGGACAAACTTGCGCTCTCGGTGAAGGCGTCTCTTGCGTTGCAGGTAGCCGCCCAGTTTCAAGCGAAGCCGGGTTGTGATCGGTATGTCCAGGGCCAGCTTGCCTACCTGATTGGAGGCTTTAAGAGAGCGAAAGTAGCGTTGCGGTGGGGTGGTAGCGCGGATTGTGTAGAGCGTGTCAGCCGAGCCGTCGCTGCTGGTACGGATGCGATAGTGGTTGGTGAAGAAGCGACGGTCGGGTTCGGCCTGCCGGGTGTTTGTGATGGAGAGGTCCCAGCTCAGCGTAGCCGGTTTTTCTTTGTCGGTCAGCGCATGTTTGCCGTGAATCTGATAGGTGCGCAGGTTCCGCTCAATGTAAATCAGCGATCGGGTTTCATAGATGTCGTCCGGCTCCAGGGTGTACAGAAAGCGACCGCGCTGGTAGCGCGCGGTGCTTTCAGCGCTGTGGCTCTGCATGAACCGGACGCTCAGTTCGTGGTGGCGGTGGAGACGCAGGGTCGCATTGATCAGGCTACCCCAGAGGACTTCGTCGGTACCTGAGATGGTGTGCAGGTAATTGTCCTCAGAAAGGACCGTTGCGTTGCGGCTCGTTAGTCGGTAGCGGGCCCATATGCCGTCATCGTAGGCAGTAGCCTGTCGGCGGTAGCTAAAACTGGCCACCACGCCCAGTAGCCGTCCATTGCCCAGATTCAGGCGATTGCCTACCGAGAGGGTGTAGCTTCGGTTGAACGGTGCGCGCCGATAGATGGGCGTTAATGCTGGCGTGAGGGCTTTGGAAAGCTGATCCAGTAGTCGGGCGTTTTGGGCATCTACAATTGCTTCGCTAAGAGACGGAATGTTTTCAAGGCGATAGCGTTGCAGCAGAGCGGGCACGTCGAGCTGGCTGGCCTGGAGGCCCCAGGTGCCCGGATTTGCGTTGGGCACCGCCAGCATCAGGTTGCCAAACCCTACTACCTGCGGGCGATAGGTAATTGAGGTGGTAAAGCTAATCGATAAGGCATCAGGAAAGGCGCGCGTGTTCAGGTTGACGCTGCCCCCGGTAAAATTCCCAGGTTTGTCGGGCGTGAACGTTTTGACAGTAACGATATTATCCAGCAGGGCCGTCGGGAAAAGGTCGAAGGGGACAGCTTTTCGGTCAGGATCAGCGCTGGGTAGGTCGAGTCCATTAAGCTGGGCGTTCATGTAGCGCTCGCCCAGCCCTCGGATGTAGACATATTTGCCATCAAGCACCGATACGCCTGTTACTTTTTCCATGGCGTCGGCTGCGTTGTTGCTGCCAGTGCGCGCCATCATTTCGGCGCTGATTGCCTCACTGAGGGCGGCTGCCTTCTGGCGGACAGCTAACATGGCGGCTTCGGTATTGCGCAGCAGACGTGCTTCGACAACTACAGCCTCCAGTCCTACTTCTTGCGAAGCCAGCTTGATGTTGAGGTGCGTAACGTTGCCTGCCTGTACGGTTACGCCTGCTACAGTCTGGCTGTGGTAGCCCACGTAGGAGAAACGAAGCGTGTAAGTGCCTGGAGCTAAGTTGCCTATTTCGTAGCGTCCTTCCAGATCTGTGGCCGTACCTGTGCTATTCTCTTCGACAAACACATTGACGCCAATAAGCGGTTCGCCGGTATCGGCGTCAACCACAGTGCCGGCAATGCGTCCCGTCTGGGCTTGAGCCGGACAGACCAGCCACATCGCCAGAAACAGCAGAAGCAAACGCTTCATAGGCCCTTGTGCTCGCTTCTAGAACCGTCCCTAAAGTAGGGGGTGGTTGTTATTCAGAGATTATCCGCCTGTTAGCGAGTCGTTAACGATGGGGCTATTTGATGCCTGAGCAGATGGGCAGGGAGTAGGGGTAATCCAGAGAGATGTTTCTGTCGAAACAAAGCGTTAGCGCCGGCGGTTGGGCGCGGAAAACACCGCTGGTCAGGGCATGGCTGCCCAATCTGAACGGCATATCCTCCTGGCGCTCTGGCTGATGGTCTTTTCAGCCAGTAGTCAGGTGATCATCATGGTCCCCATTCTTCCACGCATTGGCGCGACGCTGGGCATTTCTGCTGTAGAACAGGGCAGCTTGATTTCGGTCTATGCGGTTATGCTTAGCCTTATGGCCCTGGTAGCGGGGCCGGTCTCAGATCGGCTGGGGCGTCGTCCTATTCTTCTGGTTGGCAGTGCCGCAATGACGGGGGCGTTGCTGCTCCATGGTATCGCGTACAGCTATGCTGCGCTGCTTGCTGTACGGGCCCTGGCCGGTGCGGCCGGAGGATTGCTCAGTGGGGCGGCCGTCAGCTACGTGGGTGATTACTTTCCCTATGAGCGGCGCGGCTGGGCCAACGGGTGGGTGATGAGCGGCATCGCTTTTGGCCAGATCGTGGGCATTCCGGCGGGGACGTTGCTGGCGGGGTGGGTCGACTTCCGTTGGCCGTTCCTGATGTTCGGACTGACCATGGCGCTGGCCACGCTGCTGATCTGGCGCTACGTGCCGCAGCCCACGGGCGTGCTGGCCGAAGAACCGCTGTCGCTTCAGGGCATGCTGCAGCGGTATGGGGAGCTCCTGCGGCAGCCCGCAACGGCCCCCTCGCCACTGGTCTATTTCCTGATGTTTTTCAGCATCGGCCTGTTTCTGATTTATCTGCCCGCCTGGCTGGAGCGTACGCTCGGGTTTCGCACCGAAGCGATGGCGCTGCTCTTTCTGCTCGGCGGACTGGCCAATGTCGTGGCCGGCCCGTTAGCCGGGCGTCTCTCGGATCGCATGGGCCGCAAGCCCCTCATTGTAAGTGCCACGCTTGGACTGGCTGTGCTGATGGCCGGTGCGCCCTTTCTCATGCGGAGTAGGATTGCGGCGTATGGACTGTTTGCCCTGGCCATGGCCCTGGTGGGCATGCGCATGAGCCCGCTCCAGTCGTTGCTGACGGCGCTGGTGCCGGGAGCGCGGCGCGGTTCGCTCATGAGCCTGTCGATTGCGCTGGGACAGCTCGGCATTGGCATCAGCGGGGTCGTTGCGGGCTGGCTCTTCACGCAATACGGCTACGCAAGCAATGCTTTGCTGGGCGCGCTGGCCCTCCTGGTCATGGCCCTGGTGGTGGGCTACGGCCTTCCTGAACCCACGCTGCAGTCTTCGGTGAAGGAAGGATAGGCTACAGCCAGCCCTGCTGCCGGTACCAGGCGATGGTTTCCTGGATGCCGGTTTCGAGGTCAATCTGCTGGCGGTAGCCAAAGTCGTGGCGGGCTTTGTCGACCGCGCACATTTTGCAGGCGTGGCGGATTTCACGGGCCTTTTCGCGGTTAAGCGGGGGATAGGTGCCGGTCAGCCGTCCGGCCAGCTCAACCAGCGTCCCGATGGGCTCAACCAGGAAGGGGGGGATGTGCAGGGTCAGCGCACGGCGGCCCAGCGCACGCAGGGTTGCGTCGCGAATCTCGCGCCAGGAATAGAACTGCTCGCTGCCGATGAAATAGGTCTGGCCCGTGGTGGCGTCCGATTCGGCGGCGTCTACCATGCCGCGCACCAGGTCGCGCACGTGCACCAGGCTCAGCTCGGGGTGGCGGCCACTTCCCACGATCGGGCACAGCCCCCGGCTGACCGTCCGAAAGAACGTATAGATGTCGGCGTCGCGAGGACCGTAGACGGCAGGCGGACGCACCACTACCAGGGGAAGCACTTCGATGAAGGGCGGACCTTCGGCGCGAGGTGCCTGGAGCGCCTGTTCCATGAGCGCCTTGCTGCGTCCGTAGGCGCTGATCGGACGCAGGGGCGACGTTTCGGTAGCCACGCCGCCCGGGCAGTACCCCACGGCCGCCAGACTGCTGGTGATGAGCACTTTGCGGACGTTGGGGTTGGCTTCCAGTACGGCACCCAGCAGGTTCAGCGTGGCCGTGATGTTGCCCTGCGCAAAGGTCGCCCAGTCACGGGCGCGCGTAACGCCGGCCACGTGAAAGACGACGTCGGCGTCACGCACGGCTTCCCAGAGCACCTCAATTCGGGAAAAGTCGCCGCGTACGGGGACGATGTCGAGCCCTTCTAGCCAGCGCAGCCGATTTCGTACCAGGCAGCGCACTTCGCGGTAGCCCCGGCGCAGCAGCTCTTCTACCAGGTGGCTGCCGATGAAGCCGGTTCCGCCCGTTACGAACGCAATGCCTCGATGCATAGCACTTCAGGATTAACGAGCTCGCAGGGCAATGACGCATTCCACATGATCGGTATGCGGAAACAGATCGACAGGCTGCACCGCCTCGATCTGATAGTGCGCGCGGAGCAGCTTCAGATCACGCGCCTGGGTCTGCGGGTTGCAGCTTACGTAGACCAGCCGTTGTGGACGCAACTGCGCGATGCGACGCACCACCTTTGGATGCATGCCGGCGCGGGGCGGATCAACGATGACCACGTCCGGCTGACCATGCGTGCGCACAAAAGCGGGAGTGAGCACCTGGAGCAGATCCCCTGCTACAAACGTGCAGTTGGTGATGCCGTTAGCGGCTGCGTTGGCCCGGGCGTTTTCGACGGCCGATGCGACCAGTTCCACCCCGACCACATGGCGCACGTGGGGAGCCACAAAGATAGAAATGGTGCCGGTGCCACAGTACAGGTCGTAGACCAGATCGTCCGGGCGCAGGGCAGCCAGCTCGCAAGCGACTTCGTAGAGTCGCTCGGCCTGTTCCGTGTTGGTCTGGAAGAAAGCATCGGGAGCAATTTCAAACCGAAACGGGCCAATGCAGTCGTGGATGACGCCGGGGCCGAAGATCGTGTAGGTGGCTTCGCCGTAGGAGATCTGTGCCGGACGCGAGTTGATGGTGTTGACCAGCGTCGTAACTTCGGGAACGTGCTGCTGCAGAAAAGCGCTCAGCTCGGCCATGCGGGCCTCGTCGTAGCGACTGGTTACGAGGTTGACCATAACTTCACCAGTGCGCGTGCCGGTGCGGATGACCAGGTGGCGCAGGTAGCCTTCATGCCGTCGAATGTCCCAGGGCTCCCAGCCTCTGGCTTTGAAGAACGAGCGGAGCGCATTGAGCAGGTGCACTGTAATAGGGGCAGGCAGGTGACATTCCTCCAGGTCGATCACTTTGTAAAAGTTGCCTGGTACGTGTAGTCCTACGGCAAAGTGGCGATCGAGCGGTTGGCCACTGGCGATTTCTTCAGGGGTCAGCCA
The DNA here is from genome assembly GCF_900142415.1 of Rhodothermus profundi. Taxonomy (NCBI): domain Bacteria; kingdom Pseudomonadati; phylum Rhodothermota; class Rhodothermia; order Rhodothermales; family Rhodothermaceae; genus Rhodothermus; species Rhodothermus profundi. The sequence continues at coordinate 164,284 of NZ_FRAU01000004.1, read as the reverse complement.
GCGGTCGGCGCTGAAGGAAAATTCCATTTTGTTGCGATAGCCGTAAAGGCGAGGAGAAGGCAGGGTAGGGCGCACTTCAACGTCTTCGAAGCCGCCGTGATGGACAAGCGCTTCATAAACGCTCTGGCGCTTGGCTTCGAGCTGGGCTTCATAGCGCACGTGCTGCCATTTGCAGCCCCCGCAGGTGCCAAAATACCGGCAGCGGGGCTTGGTGCGCAGAGGGCTTGGCTCGAGTAGTTCGATGATGCGACTTTCGGCGTAGTTTTTCTTGCGTCTGGTGATGCGCACGCGCACGCGGTCGCCGGGTACGCCCCCTTCAATGAAGAGCACATACCCATCGACGCGGGTAAGGGACTTCCCGCGGTCTGCGAATTTTTCGACGATCAGTTCCAGCTCAGCGCCTTTTTTCAGCACGGTGCTCCGTGTGGGTCAGTGGTCGGGCTCAACAAACCCCGGAGCAGGCGAAAGGGTTCGGCCGTTACCGTTCAGAGAGCAGCGAAGGCAGGCGGTGTTCGGCGCGGCGGCCTGCTTCCTGGAGCCAGATAAGTGCCTGGCGGCGATTGGCGCACTGCTCCAGCAGGCCAACCAGTTCTACCTGGCGAGCGGCCACGTAGCGGGCTACAGCCTGCAGAATGGCAGCACCGGCGGTCGGGTGGCGTCGGAGTAGCAACTTGAGGTCCGGGCGGAAGAAGCCCAGCACCTGCACTTCGGTAGCCGCCTGGGCTGTTTCCAGTCGGCGAAATTCCCCCAGCAATGCCAGATGGCCGCAGGTGTCGTATTCGCTCAGGCGCGTGAGCTCTTCGAGTTGGCCGTGTTCGTTTTCGGTGAGCAGACGTACGGTGCCCCGGGTGATAATGTATAGCCCCAGTCCGGGGTCACCTTCAAAGTAGAGTACTTCGTGGCGGCGATAGGTGCGGGCATGCAGGTAGGGTAGCAGGGTGCGCAAGGTGCGTCGCGGCAGATGTTGAAAGATGGGAACGTGGCGCAGGATGTGCAGCAGCTCGCGGGTGTGAGCGTCCTCCTGCGCCTGAAACAGGCGCTGGTAGGCGTGTTGCAGGGTGTGCCAGAGCGTGTGCATGATTTTCGGATAGTTTAGAAAGCGTGGCCAATGCCAAAGTGGAGTGTTGGGCGGTGCAGGCCGTCAGGCAGAAGACCGGCTGCCGGACGGGCCGGGTCGTGCAGCCGATAGGCCACATCTAATCGAAGAATGAGATATTCCCAGGCCAATCGCAAGCCTATTCCTCCGCCCCACCCCAGCTCTTGAAGAAAGCGGTTAAGGCGAAAATGCCCGGCTTTGGCGCCTGGATTGCGGGGGCCAAACCATACATTTCCTACGTCGGTGAAAAGCGTCCCGATCCAGTCGGCGGCCAGTACGCGTCGCAGCAGTCGGTGGCGCAGTTCCAGGCTGGCTTCCAGTTTGATTTCGCCGCCCAGCAGATTGGCGCCGTCCACGTTTTCCATCAATTGCAGACGGCCCGGTCCCAGTCCTCGTAGGGGCCATCCGCGGACGCTGGTAGCACCGCCGCTGTAGAAGCGTCGGTCGAAAGGAATGACGTCGGGTATACCGACCGGATGAGCGAGGCCAACCTGCAGCTTGCCGGCTACTACGGTGCCTGGACGGAGAGGGCGGTACCGGCGCATATCTACGCTGAGGCGCAGGTACGGGCGGTAGAGCAGTCGGTTGCCTGTTGGACCGCTTCGGAATAGAGGAAGGCCGGGCAGGGTGCCTTCGTGTTGGCCCGGGCTGAATACAAAACGGTCCAGCAGGTCAGACAGCAGGCCGCCTGCTTCGATCGACAGTTCATGGGCGTAGCCGCGTTCGCGGCGCAACGGGTTGAAGCGGGCAGCTTGCAGCGTGTAGCGCACGACGTCGTTGATCTGGGGCACGGTGTAGTCGTCAAGGATCTGGGCGCGCTGCACAGGATCTTCAATGGGGCGCAGCACTTCGTCGAGGAAGGCGGCGCGGAAGCCGGTCAGGGTGTCTGGATTGCTCAAGCTCAGGTCAAGCAGGTCTACGAACGAGGTAAGCGTGGGGGTATGTTGCAATTCGAGACGAAAGCGGGCGGTGCCGCGTCCTCGGATGACCAGGCGAAGTATGTCGCGGCGGGCCGTGAGCAAGCTGAGCGATAGGCGTGTGCGGGCGTCGTAAAGTTGGAGCCAGCGCTCGAGCACGCCGAAAGGACGGATGGCATAAGGATAGACCAGGGAGGCGGTGATTTCGAGCTGGGCTGAAGTCAGCAGGCCTTCTTCAAAGTTGCCAGAGATGGAGCCAGAGGTGCGCAGGCTGAACGTTTCGGCGCGGCCCAGCAGGTTAGCGTTTTCATAGGTGAGGGCTATGCCGGTTCCCAGTTCGTTTTCGCTACCGGTGAGCAGGCCATTACGCTGCAGCATAAAGGTTTCCAGTCGCATGCGGTGGCGGGGCCGAGTGCTTAGCACGAGTCGATGGGGGAGGCGCGGGGCTGTCTCGCCTGTTACGCGGATGGTGTCGCGCCAGCCTGGTTCGATGCGCACGTAGGAAAACAGGCCGGTAGCTTCCAGGCGACGTCGGAAGTTTAGCAGGCGCGAGCGGTTGTACCAGTCGCCTGGTCGAAAGCGCAGCATGCGGGCTAGGAAGGAGGGGCTGAGGTGGCGTTCCTGGCGGCGGGTGACTACGAGCTGGCCGGGCTGCAACGTGTCGGCGGCCGCTTCCAGCCAGAGCGTATCGCGTTGGAAAAAAGCGTCAGGTTCCGGGCCATCGACCTCAGCATGCACGTCGCCAAAGCGAAAGCGGGGGCCGGGATGAATCTGAAAGATCAGGTCAAAGGAGTCGGGGCGTGCGGGAATGACAATGGCCCGGATTGAGTCGCGCGTAACGGCGGCATAGCCTGCGTTCCACAGGAATTCCATGAGCCGCTGGCGCTCTTCGAGCAGGGTGAGTTCCGAGTAGCGCTGATTGCGGGCCTGCAACAGCAGGGCCGAGTCTGCCGGCGGAGTGTGGCGCAGCAGAGCGCCGCGGATCAGGGCTTGTTGCAAGGCGGGAGGGAGTGGCTCGAGTCCTTCATACCGAATGAGTCGCAGGTAGGTCGGGGGGCCTTCGTTGATATGAAAGGTTACGCGCAGGTAGCCGGGGCGCAGGGTGTCCAGCCGGGCTTCTATTCGGGCTTTGGGAAACCCTTCCTGGCGGTAGAACAGCGTAAGCCGTTCTACGTCGGCCTGTACCACTGCCGGCTCGTAATAGGCAGGCGGTTCGCCGCTGGCCATCAGCGCCCGGCTCAGCAGGCCACCCAGCTTGCCGGAAGCGCCCAGTTGATAGAGCCACAGCCACCAGGTAAAGCCAGGAATTCCCAGAAAGCGCCGGTTGGCCGTGGTGTGGAGATAAGGACGAAGGGTTTCGTCAGAGAAAGAACGGTTGCCTTCCAGGCGCACTTCGCGTACCAGCCACGGCGCAGAAAAAAATTGCTGCTGGGTCTGCCCCCGCACCGGAAGCCCACCCAGCAGCCCCCAGCCGATCAACCAGAGTAGCCATCCCTTTAAGAGACGGGGAGTGGCCGGACGGCCGACCAGATCAGATGCTCGGCTTATTCTTCTTCGTAGTAGAAGTCGTCGTCGGCCGTAGGATAGTCCGGCCATATTTCCTCAATGCTCTCGTAGGGCTCCCCGTCGTCCTCCAGTTCCTTGAGGTTTTCGATCACCTCGATCGGCGCACCCGTGCGCTCTGCATAGTCGATCAACTCGTCACGGGTGGCTGGCCAGGGGGCATCCTCCAGGTAGGAGGCCAGCTCGAGTGTCCAGTACCCCATCGTCGGCACACAGGTTTGGTTGACACAATGGCTTTTCGTTCCCCATCATGGGCCGGCACGATAGCACACCGGCCTGAAAAAAGCAAGAGGTTGCTTTCTTTATATCGGCTTTTTTCCCTATCGGCGAAAGGGGATAAGAGTTCCCGTTCGATGGCGAGAGAAAAGAATTTTTAGTCCAGTGAAATCTTGGAGTTTTCGGCGGCTTCCAACAGTTGCTGGTACTGCTGGGGAGTCATGCTGGGGGCGACGAATTGCAGAGGATTGAGCGCACGTCCCCGCGCATCCCGTACTTCGTAGTGAAGATGGGGGCCTGTTGAGCGTCCGGAGTTGCCACTATGAGCGATAAGATCGCCGCGTTTGACTTTCTGCCCGCGCCGCACCAGGATTTTGGACAGGTGGCCGTAGAGTGTGCGGTAACCTGTGGCGGGATGCTCCAGAATGATGTAAAGGCCATAGCCTGCGCTGCGGCCGGTTTTATACACAATGCCATCGCCGGGCGCGTAGACCGGCGATCCATAGGGAAGCAGGATATCAATGCCTTCATGCATTTTGCGCACGCGCAGGATGGGATGCAGGCGCATGCCGAAGCCCGATACGATGACTCCGTCGGCTGGTAGCAAAGCCGGCATCTGGCGGCGCCAGCTCTCTCGGGCTTCTACGAGCTTCACAAGCTCCCGGTAGCTAGCATTCTGCAACGCAATTTTGCGTTCCAGGGCATCAAGTTTCTGCGAGGTCTCTCGCAGAAGGGTAGCGGTTGGTTTGCTGAAGCGGTCAAATTCAGCGTAGGTGTCGGTGCCTCCTACGCCTACCTGCCATATATCCTCTGAGATAGGTTCCGCTTCCAGCAGGGTTCGGTAAAGCGATTGGTCGTGGGCGGCCAGCTCGTTCAGGCGGACGGCAAACTGGTCTAACTTCTGACTCAGGCGACTCAACTGCGCCCGTAGCGCCTCGTTTTCAGCTTCCAGCGCCAGTTCCCGTGGGGTGGCAAGGCGACCCGTAGCGTACCAGAAAAGCAGCGCCCCTGCTCCAAGCAAAAAGACGGCAACGCTCGCAAACAGCAACAAACGCCGCAGTGGATGCGGGCGTACCTCTACAAAGGAGCATGTGGTGTGATCGAAATAGTAGTACCGGTTCTTCGGCATGATACCACCCCTTCCATGCACTCAAATTTCACACGTAGCTTCCTTCTTTAAAAAATCGTGCCTTGCAGCAAAATCTTCAATGCATGCACAAATAAAAATGGTGGGGCCCCTCATCTTGATTAAAAACGCATCAGAAAATACATGGAGACTCAGACTGTGTCAACAGAAAGAAATTGGACTACATGGTAATTCTGGTTTCTTTTTTACGCGCCAACGGCTTATTCGTAATCCTGCTCAAAATATTCGGTGCCTCTTAAGGGAACGGAAGAAGCTTTCTGGCGGATACGCTCGCTCAGGCGCTGCGCAAACACTTCGGCCGGATCGTACCCGTAGTGGCGCAGCAGGTGGTTCATGGCAATGACTTCGCAGAGCACCGTGATGTTTTTGCCGGGCGTGATGGGGACTTTTACCATGGGAAGTTCTACGTCGAGCAGCCGATAGGTCTCTTCAACCATGCCCAGGCGCGTGTACTCTTCCTCCGGGTCCCACAGTTCCATTTTGACCACGACTTCGATGCGTTTCTGGAAGCGAATAGCGCGCACGCCAAACATAGCGCGCACGTCAATCAGCCCTAAGCCGCGCACCTCCATGAAGTGCTGCACCAGGTCGGTCCCGGTGCCCATCAGGACGGTTTCTTCCTTACGCGTGACAATCACCACATCGTCGGCTACCAGGCGATGGCCGCGCTCGACCAGGTCGAGGGCGACTTCGCTTTTGCCAATGCCCGGTTTGCCGATCAAAAGCAGCCCGATCCCGTAGACGTCCACCAGCGAGCCGTGGACGGTCATCTGAGGGGCAAACTGATCGTTTAGAAAGTCGCGCAGCAGGGCCATGAATCGTGTCGAAGGCACCGGCGTGCGGTAGACGGGCACGCCCGCTTCGGTAGCCATCTGGACCAGCTCGGGCTCCAGTTCATTATTGTCGGTCAGAAAGATGCACGGAATGGGAAACTGCAGCAGGTTCTGAAAAGCCTGCCGGCGTTGCGCTGGCGGCAGGTGGCGCAGGTAGCGATTTTCCGTGTTGCCCAGAATCTGGACGCGCTGGTACGTAAATAGCTCGGTGTAGCCGGCCAGAACAAGGCCTGGACGGTTCAGTTCACTTTCAACAACCAGGCGCAGGGTGTCGTCGACCTGGTTAACGCGCTCCACAGGAAGGCCAACCGTCCTCTGGAGCTGCTCGACCATAAAGGCAACTGTGATCGACTCTTTGCGATAAATCCGGTTCGGTTGATAGGGCATGGCTGGGCGTGGCGGTTGCGTTCAGGGTACGGGAATATGGGCGAGCAGCCGCTCTACCAGCATGTCGCTGGTAACCGCTTCGGCTTCGGCTTCATAGCTGAGCACCAGGCGGTGGCGGAGCACGTCGGGGGCTACCGCGCGCACATCGTCGGGCGTTACATAGGGCCGGTGTTCCAGAAACGCGTGGGCCCGTGCGGCGAGGTTCAGGTAAATGGTAGCTCGAGGCGAGGCGCCAAACTCCAGATACGGACGCATGTCATCCAGACCATACGTCTCGGGCATGCGGGTAGCTACAACCAGGTCCACGATGTACTGCTCGATGCGCTCGTCCACATACAGTTCGTTAAGCGCCTGGCGCGCTCGCAGTATATCGGCACCGGTAGCGACGGTGCGCACGGCCGGAAGATTATCCGTGCGGGCCATGCGCCGCATGATGGCTAATTCTTCGTCGCGGGAAGGATAGCCCACGTGGAGCTTAAGCATGAAGCGGTCAAGTTGGGCTTCAGGCAGCGGGTACGTGCCCTCTTGCTCTATGGGATTCTGCGTGGCCAGCACCAGGAACGGTTCAGGTAGCCGAAACGTGGTGTCGCCCAGGGTTACCTGTCGCTCCTGCATGCATTCGAGCAGGGCGCTTTGCACCTTGGCCGGTGCTCGGTTAATTTCATCGGCCAGAATCAAATTCGCGAAAATCGGGCCCTTCCGGATGGAGAAAGTGCCTTCTTTCTGATTGAAGTAAAGCGTGCCCAGCAGATCGGCCGGCAGTAGATCGGGAGTAAACTGGATGCGCTGGAACTGAACGCCCAAAGCGCGGGCCAGGGTGCTAACAGTCAGCGTTTTTGCCAGTCCCGGCACCCCCTCCAACAGGACATGTCCACCACAGAGCAAGCCGATCAGCAGGCGATCGATGAGATAGCGCTGGCCCACAATGACGCGGCCTACCTCCGTGCGCAGCGCATCTAGGAAAGCACTGTCTGCTTCAATGCGGGCATTTACACGCGCCAGATCGAACGAAGGCATGCGTTGAAAGGGTTTTCCTGAGCTTCAGCCCTATCGAAGTCGTGGCAAACGTGCGGGTTCCCGTCAGAGCAGCAGTGCTTCTGGAGCGCGACCGAACTGGGCCTCAAAGGTTTTCTTGAGACGTTCCAGGTAGACAGGTAGCTGAAACGGGCGGCCCGCTACCAGTACAGCGTTCCCGTAGCCGTTCATGCTGGCCCCGAAGATACCCTCCAGACTCATGGTTTCGGCCACTTCAACGATCAGGTCGGCTTCGGCGCAGGAGGCCAGCCAGTCGTGTCGCAGCGCCGCATGTGACATAAGCAGCAGCGAACCGAGTTTTTGCCAGTCTTGCTGCCGGATCGCTACCACCAGGTGGTGCACGCGGTGGTTTTCGGAGACCAGGTAGCGCAGCACTGGATGTAGCCGGCGAGGCAACAGGGCCTGAGCGCGCGGCAGATCATTGTAGGCAAGCTCGCGCAGAGACGTCAGTTCGCGAAATCCACGGCGTTGTAGAATTTCAACAATTTGCTGGGCCAGGGCGCGTTGCCGGCGGTGATGCTCGGGAGGAGGCAGCAGGGTGCATCCCGCATTGATTAACAGCCAGCGTAGTACTTCGGGGGCCGGCCCTTCCAGTTCAAGATGTTCGAGCGTGGCGGTGTCAATGAGCACAAACGTTCGAGGCCGGGCCACCGAAGCCGCCAACAGGTAGGCAACGCTGAACGGGAAGCCGGTGCAGCGTTCGATAACTTCTGCCAGCGCTCGGAGTTTGGCGGACGTTATCTCCGAGGAAGCATTCGGCGATTCCAGTGCCTGCGCCAGCGCGACGGCCAGCGTGGTTAGCTGCACTTCCCGCGCAAACGCAGGCACAGAGCTAAACACAGCTACCTCTACAGCCTGCTCGGGACGAAAATGGCGCAGTACGGAAAACGTTAGCGACACCTCTAAAGGCCAGTCCGGGGGCACCGGCGCTCCGGACGGCAACGTCCAGGGCGTTTCGTCGGAAGGCAGCAGCAGGCGACTGGTGGCATCCGGAGAGGGACGGACGGCCACGGCGGTGCCGTGCGCAATCGCCAGTAGCAGCGCAAAGCCATCGAAATAATGCGTGTGAGCGGCCAGTAAGCCGGGCGTTCCATGAACGAATTGGACCCGCACTGTTTCGGAATCCTCCGGGCCCAGCCGCTGCAGCAGGGACTGGCATTGCGCGCGATGCACCTCGGGGGAAGGGGGCGCTTCTGCTTCTAAACGCGTAAGCACTTCCCGATAGGTGCGAAGCAGCGGGCTGTTAGTGCCATGTGAAGGTGGAAAATCCATAGGTGCGTAGCAGGGTGTCGTTGTCGGGCGGTTTAAGCGCGCCTCTGGCCTTTCTATTCGGATACGTTTGGGGCTGTCTGACGGTTCAGGCGTGTCGCTACCTTCAGCTCAGGCGATCTCCGGGACGGAGCGGATAGCCGCGCAGAAACGCATCGGCTGGCAGCACGCGACGTCCCTCCTGTTGCAGCTCTAAAATTTCTACAGCGCCTTCACCGCAGGCCACTACAAGCCGATTGTCCGCCTCAAGCACAGTGCCCGGAGCGCCTTCGCCCGTTGCCAGGCGCGTGCGGTAGAGTTTGAGCAGGCGATTGCCGTGCATGGTCCAGGCTCCCGGATGGGGAGATAGACCTCGAATGTGGTTGTGCACTGCAAAGGCCGGGCGATGCCAGGGAACGCGGGCTTCCTCGCGCGTCAGCTTGGGCGCAAGGGTTGCCTGGCGGTCATCCTGCGGCCGGGGATGGGCTTCGCCTCGTTCGATAAGACGAACGGTCTCCACTACGGCGTCAGCACCCAGGTGCATGAGCCGGTCATGCAGCTCACCGGCCGTTTCTTCGGGACCAATCGGCGTGCGTTTTTGCAGGATAATTTCACCGGTATCGACTTCAGGACGCAAGAAAAAAGTGGTGACACCTGTTTCCGTTTCGCCGGCCATGATCGCCCGATGGATCGGCGCGGCTCCACGGTAGCGGGGCAGCAGCGAAGCATGCAAATTGAAAGCGCCCAGGCGAGCTTGGGTGTACACTTCAGGTGGTAGGATCTTAAAGGCCACCACTACAATGATGTCGGGGTGCAGCGCTGCAATAGCTTCTGCAAAGGCCGGATCCCGAACGGACGCTGGTTGCAGGATAGGCGCCAGCCCCAGCCGCTCCGCAGCTTTTTTGACCGGAGTCGGTTGCACGCGCTGGCCGCGTCCACGAGGACGGTCGGGGCCGGTTACCACCGCCACCGGGCGATAACCGGCCGCGACCAGCCGTTCCAGGGACGGGACGGCAAATTCGGGAGTGCCCATAAACACAATGCGCAGCGGCGTGGAGACCGCCTGCTTTTGCGCGTCATTCTTCATAGCGTCGGAAGACTACCGTTGCATTATGACCACCAAAGCCGAAACCATTGGAGAGCGCGACGCGCACTTCCCGCTGGCGCGGTTTATGTAACGTGTAGTCCAGATCGCAGGCGGGATCAAGTTCTTCGACATTGATGGTAGGGGGGATGGTCTGGTGCCAGATGGCCAGTACGGTTGCGATTGCTTCAACGGCTCCGGCGGCTCCCAGCAGGTGACCGGTCATGCTCTTGGTTGCCGAGCAACTTAGCCGGTAGGCGTGCTCTCCAAAAAGGCTCTTAATGGCCTCTGATTCAATGGGATCGCCTACGGGTGTGGAAGTAGCGTGCATGTTGATATAATCCACTTCTTCTGGCGCAATGCCAGCATCCTGCAACGCATGCAACATCGACTGCCGGGCCCCCCGGCCGGTTGGCTCTGGTGCGGCAAAATGGTAGGCATCGTCTGACATGCCAAACCCGATTAGCTCGGCATAAATGCGAGCGCCTCGCGCCTGAGCATGTTCGAGCGTCTCCAGCACCAGGGCGCCGGCCCCTTCGCCTACCACAAAACCATCTCGGTTTTTGTCAAAGGGACGACTGGCCGTTTGGGGATCCTCGTTGCGAGTCGATAGCGCCCGCATCGCGTTGAATCCACCGATGCCCAGCGGTGTGATGGGAGCTTCGCTGCCGCCGCAGAGCACCACGTCTGCATGGCCGTGTCGCAAGAGCATGGTAGCATCAATCAGGGCATGATTACCGGTAGCGCAGGCCGATACCACCGAATAGTTTGGGCCGCGCAGGTCGTGCTCAATGGCAATCAGCCCGGCGGCCATGTTTGAAATCATCATCGGAACGAAAAATGGAGACAGGCGCTGCGGACCTTCGTGCAGGTAGCGGGCAGTCTGGTCTTCAAAAAGGCGCAGGCCACCAATGCCGGAGCCAAAGACCACGCCAAAGCGCTCGCGGGCTTCGTCTGACAGCGTACTGGTGTCGATGCCTGCGTCATGGAGGGCCTGCCGGGCGGCCGCCAGCGCATACTGCGCGTAAGGGTCGAGGCGGCGGGCCAGCTTGCGGTCCATGTAATTGAGCGGATCAAATCCTTTCAGCTCGCAGGCAAAGCGCGTGTCGAAGCGCGAAGCGTCGAAGCGAGTAATCGGAGCCGCACCGCTTTCGCCACGCATCATGCCTTCCCAGAATTCCTGCGGCGACAGTCCGATGGGCGTAACAGCGCCCAGGCCGGTAACAACTACCCGTCGGGGAGCAACCATATGGGTCGGCTTCATAGCAATAACCAGGGTTTTCGGTTGGAAAAAGATGGACAGTTGTACGCCAGAAACAGGACAAAAGCCCTGCATTGCTGCCTAAAAAACAAAAAAGTCGCATAAAAGTCAGCGGTTGCGTGAGGCTGCACTTTGGGCGCGCGCGTGTTATCTTTTGCAAAAAACCATCGGCCCCAACCGGAGCGGCTATGCGCGTCGAAAAAGGCAACGTTACCCTTGAGATTGTTCAGGGCGACATTACGAAGCAGCCGGATATGGAGGCCATCGTCAATGCGGCCAACGCCGAGCTTATGCCAGGCGGTGGCGTAGCCGGTGCTATTCATCGGGCGGCCGGACCAGAATTAGCTGAAGCGTGCCGTCCGCTGGCTCCTATTCGTCCCGGCCAGGCGGTCATCACACCAGGGTTTCGATTGCCCAATCGCTATGTGATCCATGTGCTGGGGCCGGTCTATGGACGCGACGTGCCCTCGGATCGCCTGCTGGCCGACGCATATCGGAATGCGCTGAAGGTAGCAGACGCGCATAAAGTGCGATCGGTGGCCTTTCCCGCCATTTCCACCGGTGTATTCGGCTATCCTATGGAGGAGGCAGCGCAGGTTGCGCTAAAGACGGTGCTGGAAGAGGCCTCCCGGCTTCAGCATGTGCGGCACGTGCGCTTTGTACTTTTTGATGAACGTGCCCGCGACATCCACGAAAAGGTGCTGGCTCACCTTGAACCAACGACGTAAATCATGCGACGCATTCCGGCTAAGCTCTATGGATTGATCTGGGGAGTTCTCATGTGGATTCCGCTTTCGCACGCGCCGGCTCAGGTGTTCGGACACGGCGGAGGGGATCGGCTGGTCGGGGCATCCTTTGCTACGCGAAGTCCTGTGCTGGCGCGCCGCGGCATGGCGGCCACCAGTCAGCCGTTGGCCACGCAGGTAGCGTTGGACATCTTGAAGCGGGGCGGTTCGGCGGTCGATGCTGCGATTGCTGCCAATGCCGTGCTGGGACTGATGGAGCCAACTGGATGCGGCATTGGCGGTGATCTATTTGCGATTGTATGGGATCCCGAAACCCGGAAGCTCTATGGCCTGAACGCCAGCGGGCGTTCTCCGCAAGGGCTTTCGTTCGAGACCATGGTAGCCGAAGCCCAGCGTCTGCAACCGCCAGCATCTGGCGAACCGCCCACCATTCCGCTCTGGGGCGTGCTGCCTGTTACGGTACCGGGGGCGGTAGATGGTTGGTTTGCGTTGCACGCCCGTTTTGGGCGCCTGCCTATGCGCGAGGTGCTGGCGCCGGCTATTCGCTACGCGCGCGAGGGGTTTCCGGTCTCGCAGGTGATTGCTTACTACTGGGCGCGCAATCTGGAACGATTCCAGGAAAACCGGCACCTGATCCCTGAATTCGACAACGCCTTGCAGACCTTTTTCCCTGATGGCCGAGCGCCTCGGGAGGGGGAAATCTTTCGCAATCCAGATCTGGCGCGCACCTATGAACTGCTGGCCGAGCAGGGTCGAGATGCGTTCTATCAGGGCCCCATTGCCGAGACCATTGATGCCTATATGCGCCGCATTGGCGGCTACCTGCGCAAAGCGGATCTGGCCGCCCACCGCAGCGAGTGGGTCGAACCCGTTTCGGTAACCTACCGTGGCTATGAGGTTTACGAACTGCCACCGAACGGCCAGGGAATTGCCGTGCTGCAGATGCTCAACATCTTAGAGGGATTTGACCTCAAAGCAATGGGATGGGGCAGTGCCGATTACCTGCATGTCATGGCAGAAGCCAAACGACTCGTCTTCGAAGACCGGGCTCGTTTTTACGCTGATCCGGATTTTTATGATATTCCATTAGAGCGACTCCTTTCTAAGGCATATGCCGCAGAGCGCCGCCGCTTGATCCGCATGGACACGGTGATGGCCACGGTAGGACCGGGGCTGGACGAGCCATTGCCAGACGGCGACACCATTTATCTCACCGTGGCCGATTCCTCGGGCATGATGGTATCGCTCATTCAGAGCAATTATACCGGTATGGGCAGCGGACTGGTGCCTGATGGATCAGGCTTTATGCTACAAAATCGTGGTGCGCTGTTCGCTCTTCTCCCTGACCATCCCAATGCCTATGCGCCTGGTAAGCGGCCTTTTCATACGATCATTCCGGGTTTTGTGATGAAGGACGGTGAGCCTTGGCTGAGTTTTGGGGTGATGGGAGGGGACATGCAGCCGCAAGGGCATGTGCAGGTGCTTACGAATCTGATTGATTTTGGCATGAACGTGCAGGAGGCGGGCGATGCAGCCCGGTGGCGACACATCGGAGGACGCACGCCGCTGGGTACGCGGGAAGGGAGTGGCGTATTGCTGCTGGAAAGTGGTTTTGATCCGGCTGTCGTGCGCGAACTGGAGCGGCGTGGGCATCGCGTTCGCTTTACCCGAGGGGCTTTTGGTGGCTACCAGGCCATTCTGCGCGACTCGTCAGGCGTTTATCACGGAGCTTCGGAGATGCGCAAGGATGGACAGGCCGCAGGCTACTGAGCCCGCGCCGGCCTTTCGGATCGGCCTGATCGGCAGTGGCCGGGCGGTCCACAGCCTACAGACTGCGCTGCGCGCGTTGAAGCCCATGCATGCCGTTGCGCGGCTGTCTGAAAATACCCTGGAGCTACCCGACGAGCGGCTGGCCGCCTGGATGCGAACCCTGGATGTGGTCTTTATCGCGACCCCGCCGGCCGAACGCTTTCGGGTTACCGAAATTGCGCTCCGCGAAGGGGTGCACTGCTTTGTGGCCTGGCCGCCTGCACCAGCCTTGCGCGACCTGGAGCGGTTAAATCGGCTGGCTGAAGAAGCCCGTGTAGAGGTTGGCGTTAGCCGGCCGCTGCGCTTTCATCCCGCCCTGGAGTCTGTCTGGGAGCAAACACCCCCTACGCTCCTGGTCTATCGCCAGCAGGTAGGGGGACAGGGCGTGGTTCCCTGGCATGCTCGGTTGGCCGAGGTGGTCGATCTATGCTGCGCGCTGGCTCACTCCAGCAGCGTGTTGCGCATTGAGGGCGAAGCTGTTCGCGGTGGCCCTACCTGGCTTGAGGCGATAGCTTTTGGTTTACGTTTCCATAGCGGTACGTATGCCCAGGTGCTGATGTGGCGTAATGGGGAAACCTCTACGCCCGAACTGTACCTGGCCCGCACAGGCTGGCACCGTCGGCTTCAGCTTGAAGCTGCCGGTGACGACCTGATTCAGGCAGAAGTCCGGGCTTTTCTGAAAGCCCTTGCTGCTCGGCAACCGGCACCCGTTTCGCTGCTGGAAACCCTTCAGGTGCTTCGGATTGTCGAACGTTTAATGAGCCGCCTGCGTTAAGTATCTCCAACCCGAAATCAGCGTGCGATGACGGTGACGGTTCGGCCCTTACCACTGCATATACAGGAACGGCTGGAGAAACGCCCTTTTGCTTCACTCCTTCGGCGCATTGGCGAGCTAGGACAGCAATGCGACATTCCGGTGTACGCGGTCGGAGGCGTCGTGCGGGATCTGTTCCTGGATCGACCGACCACCGACATTGATTTCGTAACGGTGGGAGCGCGAACGGGTATCCGGTTGGCTCGCCTGGTAGCGCGGGCGCTGGGCGGCCGCACCGTGCACATCTACGAAAACTTCGGTACGGCGGCCATTCGCGTACCTGCGCCAGATCAGAGCGGCGTGATGGTGCTCGAATTCGTGGCAGCTCGTCGCGAAAGCTACCGTAAGGATTCCCGCAAACCCATCGTCGAAGATGGCACGCTGGATGACGATTTGCGCCGCCGCGACTTCACCGTTAACGCAATGGCGATCGACCTGTGGCCTGCGCGCTGGGGCACCCTGATTGATCCCTTTCACGGACGGCGCGATCTGCGACAGCGACTGCTGCGCACGCCTCTCGACCCGCGCCAGACCTTTGAGGACGATCCGCTGCGAATGATTCGGGCTGCGCGATTTGCGGCCCAGCTAGGCTTCCGCGTCGAGCCCGATACGTTTGCTGCCATGCGCGAAAAAGCCCACCGCGTTGAAATCCTCAGCCAGGAACGGATCACCGATGAGCTGCAAAAGATCCTGTGCGCACCGCAGCCGTCCGTCGGCTTCAAAATTCTGGAATCCACCGGCATTCTAGCGCGCATCTTCCCAGAGCTGGTAGCGCTCAAAGGGGTCGAGACCATCGAAGGGTATCGCCACAAGGACAACTTTTACCATACGCTGCAGGTCGTGGACAACGTAGCGCGCATGACGGCCGATCGCCCCTGCGAGGATGACGCCGTCTGGCTACGCTGGGCCGCGCTGCTGCACGACATCGCGAAGCCGGCTACCAAGCGCTTTGTACCGGGAACAGGCTGGACCTTTCACGGCCACGAAGACCTGGGGGCGCGTATGATTCCACGCATCTTTCGCCGGCTCAAGCTGCCCATGGATGAGCGCATGGCCTATGTGCAGAAGCTGGTCCGCCTGCACCATCGCCCCGTTGCGCTGGTGGACGAGCAAGTAACCGACTCGGCTATCCGGCGGTTGCTCTTTGAGGCGGGCAACGAGCTGGAGGATCTAATGCTCCTGGTGCGGGCCGACGTTACGTCCAAAAATCCGAGACGCGTGCGTCGCTACCTGGAGGCTTTCGACCGGCTGGAAGTCCGTATGGCGGAGGTGGAGGAGAAAGACCGCATCCGCAATTTCCAGCCACCTGTTGATGGGGAAGAGATTATGCGGACGTTGGGCATTGGCGAAGGAGTGGCGGTGGGCATCATCAAGGAAGCCATCAAAGAAGCCATTCTGGAAGGACGTATTCCGAACGAGCACGACGCGGCCTTTCAGTATATGATGGCCATTAAAGACGAGGCGATGCGGCGCGCCGCTCTGTTCGACGAAATGGTCGCTGCGCTCAAGGGACCGGAGCGGCGTGCGTTAGGCGCGATTAAGGAAGTTATCTTCAAAGGAGAGTTGCCGGCTGATCGCGAGGAGGCGCTTGCCTACCTGCATCGCGTCAAAGAAGAAGCGCTGGCGCCAGCCAATGAGCCTGCCTGATTTTCGCTCAATTAGGTAAAAAGGCCTGCAGCCGTTCATTGAAGCCTATCAGGTTGAAAGCGCGGAAGTAGTCCATCAGGCGGGCCTTGATGCGCGCGCGCACAAAAGCATCGGCATCGAGCCAGGGAGCGAGCACCTGATACAATTGATGGCGCGCCTGCCGGACAGCCGGGTGCGTCCACACGTAGCGGCTGCCTGTAGCGACCAGCCACCGCTGGCGTTCTGGAGGTAATGCTTCAAAGGGACGTCCTTTCTCTTCAGGGCGCAGCCATTTTTGCCAGCGTCCACTTTCAATGACAGCCTGGCGGATGGTCCGGTCAAAGGTAACGGGCAGCTTGCGGCGGTGCGCTTCGGCCACCAGGGCCTCCAGCGCTTCAAACTCGATAGCAGCCAGGCCAGGCCCCACGTTTGCTCCACCGATACCCGCCTGTGGATATAGATCCAGGCGGTCTACTCCATCGGTGTAGTGCCCCTTGATCAGGGCACCGTAGCGGCGCACCAGGGCATCCAGGCGACGGGCGCGTTCAAAGTCGAAGGTGTGCGTGTCAAGCCGGGTGCCAATGTCACCCACCACAAACACCGGACGGGGTAGCCCTTCCCGATCCAGGACGGTCCAGAGTCGATCCAGAAATTCTGCCATTCGCGCCTCAGCCTGCAGGCCGCCGCCAACCTCCTCCGTGCCTACCTCGTAGGCGACCGGGGGCAGGCGACGCTGTTGGCGATACGTTTCAGCATGTTGTAAAAGCGCTACCGTTCGTTCGACAATACGTGGGATGGGGACGGGTGTGCCGGGCGGCAATTCCAGATCTACCGTCGGGTCCAGATGAAGCAGCCCATAACCTGCGTCGAGGCAGGCCTCAATCGCGCGAAGCACCGCCTGGAGCGTTGCCTCGTACGGAAGACGGTTGCGGACATGCCAATCCTTTTTCCAGGGGCCACCGTGATCCAGACCAAGTACGACAGGGGCGCGAAGGCCCAGGCGGATGCGCTCGTCGGCAACAAAACGAGCCAGCGTGGCCGGGGTCCAGCCGGTATATCCGCCATCCAGGTCGACCTGGTTCAGGGTAGCCGCAAAAAATAGCGGGGCGTTGGCTTCGCGCGCAGCTTCCAGGGCGGCGCGCGTTACGGCTTCGGAATTGGGACATACGGCCAGCAGCGTGTGCCGGTAAGCCAGCGGTCCGCGCAGCAAATCGACCAACCAGCCAACAAATCCGTGCCTGTGGTCTGCTAGCTGCTCGAACGAAGGGGCAAGCAGGACGTGCGCCTGCATCGTAGTCCTTTTCGGAAGGATTCAAGGGAATATACGTGAAAATTAACAAAAAGATCGTTACTCAGGATCGGTACCATAAAAAAGGCGCTCCCTGGAGGAGCGCCTGAGAAAGAAGCGCTTCAGGACGTTTCTTCTGCCTTTGAAGTGGTGGCCGGTCGGATGTCCCACATGAGCATTTGCTCGATAGTGGCGTAGTCCTCCTCGCCGTCGGGTCCGACGAAGGCATAGTCCCCGAGCTCTCGTTGGGAGGCAGGCAGCCGGCGCCAGCGCGTACCTTCCTGGTCGACAAACTCGTCGGGGTAGGGATTTTCCACCCGGTAGGAGGGGTGGTAGGAGCGATAGGTCAGCGCTGCTCGATAGAGCGCGACGCGCCGGGCGCCTGCCTTGGTGCGACTTTCGCCCACCACTTTAAAGGGAGCGATTTCTATGATTGCCCGATAGTAACCGTCCTCCAGTTGCGTGTATTCTGGACGCTTTACCTTAAACTCATCCGGGTGCGGATACGCACTGCGGTCGGTGTCGTACATGGTTAGTCCTGGTTGTTCGTGCCCTATTTAGACAGTGGTGTACTCGTTCAAAGGGTATTCGGTTCAAAGGGGACGGCCGGGGAAATTTTCATATTTCAGAAAGGCCTGGAGCGTCTTGCATTGAGGGGTTTGTTGCGTATTTTTGAAGAGTGGCCGGGCGTTCTGGCCGAATCCCTGTTCACCAAACCGGTAACTTTTCCGACCATGCGTACGGCAGCGTTTGCGCCAGATCGGCTGCCCCTGCAGCCCATCTGGGCCTATGAAGAAGACTTTGAGGATTTTGAGGAAGAAGATTTTGAGTTCGACGAGGAGGACTTTGAGGATTTTGAGGAAGAAGACTTTGAAGATTTTGAAGATGACTTCGAGGAGGAGGATTTTGAAGATTTTGACGAAGAGGATTTTGAATTTGATGACTTTGATGATCTGGATGAGGAAGAGACGTTTTGAAGCGCAGTTGGTCAGCGAGTGGGCATAAAAAGGCGGATGTGTCGCTGTGGGCTCCCGGTCTGAATGACCGGGTTTTTTGTTTGATTTCCGTTATATCTCAGAGAAGTAGTGGAGATGTGAAAAGTGGGGCTGAAAAAAAGGAAAAGATTCTTTTTGATGTATAACGGAAATAAAGATATGCGCTTGCATGAAAGTCTGTTATTCTTGCAAGGATGCCGTTCTTGTGGATAAAATGTGATTAACTCGTCCTTGCATAAACGGGTCTTCAGGTTCTTTATTAGAAAACCGCATCTGTGCCGGTGAACGGCGGGAAAGGTCCTCTTATTGCCGTTATGCAGTCGCCGGTGCTGAGCAGGCTGGTTTAACCATCAAAACGCAATTGGTTTTTTGGAGGCAGCCATGGCAAAGTCCCCCCGCAAGTCGTCCGCAAATGCCCAGGAGCTTCGTCGCGGCCTACGCATTGCGCGCGTGTTTTCTCAGGAAGGCGTCCATCCATTTGATACGGTCCGTTGGGAGCGCCGAACCGCTGCCATCTATAACAGCAAAGGCGAAGCGGTTTTTGAACAAAAAGAGGTAGAATTTCCTACGACGTGGAGTCAGCTTGCCACAAACGTCGTTGCCTCCAAATACTTCTACGGTGACCTGGCAGCCGGCAACGGCGATCCCCGCGAGGGCAAACGGGAGTACAGTCTGAAGCAACTCATTCATCGGGTTACCCGCACGATTGCTGACTGGGGCAAAGCGCAGGGATACTTTGCGACCCCGGAAGACGCTGAGCGCTTCTACGATGAGCTAACCTGGCTCTGCCTGCACCAGTATGGGGCCTTCAACTCGCCGGTCTGGTTTAACGTCGGCCTCTACCATCAGTACGGAGTGCGGGATACAGGAGGCAAAACGATCTTTGGCTGGGACTTTGAAAAGCAGCGGGTCGTGCCCGTTGATCCATACGAGCGGCCCCAGGCCTCGGCCTGCTTCATCATCTCGGTAGAGGACTCGATTGACGATATCTGGCAGCTCATGGCTGAGAGCGCTCGCCTGTTCAAGTTTGGCTCTGGCGTGGGCGCCGACTGGTCCAGGCTGCGCTCAACCAAAGAGAAGCTTTCCGGAGGAGGACGGCCTTCCGGCCCGGTGTCGTTCATGCGCGTGCAGGATGCCACGGGCGCTACAATCAAGTCGGGGGGCAAGACCCGCCGGGCGGCCATCATGCAGACGCTGAAGGTCTGGCACCCCGACATCATGGAGTTTGTGACGGCCAAGGCCAAAGAGGAAAAGAAGGCCTGGGCGCTGATCGAACAGGGCTACGACGGCTCGTTCAATGGCGAGGCGTACAGCTCGGTCGCCTTTCAGAATGTGAACCAGTCCGTGCGCGTCACGGATGAATTCATGGAGGCCGTGCTGGCCCGCAAAAAATACCCCCTCCGGGCTGTAACAACAGGCGAAGTTATTGAGGAGATTGATGCCTATGAGTTGCTCTATAAGGTAGCGGAAGGCACGTGGATCTGCGGCGACCCGGGGTTGCAGTACGAGGACACGATCCAGAAGTGGCACACCTGCAAGCGTAGCGGGCCGATCAACTCGAGCAACCCGTGTGTGACAGGCGATACGCTGGTGGCCACCGAGGACGGGCTACGCCGCATCGACAGTCTGGTGGGGGAAACGCCACGCGTAGTGGGACTGGACGGCCGCCTGCACCGCACAACCCGGGTGATCGAAACGGGGATCAAGCCGGTCTACCGGCTGCGTACCCGGTGCGGCTACGAGGTGAAGCTGACGGCCGATCACCGGGTGTGGACAGAAAACCGGGGCGACGTGCCGGCCGCTGAGTTGACCCGTGACGACGTCGTGCGCCTGGTGCCACCGCGGTTTGGCCGGAAGCATCTGGATCCGGAGGTGGCCGAATACATCGGGCTGATGGTGGGGGACGGATGCCTTTCGCATGAAGTGGCCATTCTGACGCTGGATCGACGGGAAAGGGCTGTGGCCGAAAAAATGGCCCAGGTGGTCAATCAGTTTGACCGGCAGACGCATCGTAAAGGCGTGCAGGTCGCCGAGCGGCCTGCCAGTGTCGCCGTTGCTACCGGTGCCCGGACGGTGCAGGAGGTGTTGAAGCAGTTTGCCGTACTGGACCAGGGGGCCGCAGCCAAACGGTTCACCGAAGAGGTTTTCCAGCTGGATCGACAGAGCGTTGCTGCGCTGCTGCGCGGCCTGTTCACCGCTGATGGTACGGTCGCCAACTACGGCAGTAAGAGCCAGTACATCAGTCTGGATTCGAGTTCTCAGGAATTACTGAAGCAGGTTCAGCTGTTGCTGCTGGGGTTTGGCATCAAGAGCAAATTGTATGAAAATCGGCGGCTGACCGATCGCGCGCTGCTGCCGGACGGCAAAGGGGGAGTGCAGGAGTATCGCGTGCAGCCCATGTATAGTCTGCGTATCAGTCGGTCGAGTCGGGTGCGCTTTGAGCGCGAGATCGGGTTCCTTCCAGAGAGTCCAAAGGCGGCAGCATTGCGCGCGCTGAACGCTACGGTCTCGGCCTACGAAGATCCGCTGGTTGATCAGGTTGTCTCGCTTGAGCTTCTGGGCGAAGAGCCTGTCTACGATTTGACGGAGCCGGTTACGGACCACTTCGTGGCGAACGGGATCGCCGTCCACAACTGCTCCGAGTACATGTTTCTCGACAACTCGGCGTGCAACCTGGCCTCGCTGAACCTGCGCAAGTTTCAGCGAGCGGACGGATCGTTCGACGTCGAGCGCTTCCGGGCAGCCGTGCGGATCTTTATCACGGCCATGGAAATCCTGGTCGATAATGCCGGCTATCCCTCGGAAAAGATCGCGCAGAACAGCCACGACTACCGGCCACTCGGGCTGGGCTTCGCCAACCTGGGCGCGCTGCTGATGGCGATGGGCCTGCCGTACGACAGCGACGAAGGACGGGCCGTGGCCGGCGCCATTACGGCCATCATGCATGCAGAGGCCTATGCCCGGAGCGCGGAAATTGCAGCCATTGAGGGCATCGGGCCCTTCCCGGGCTTTGAGAAGAACCGGGAGTCTATGCTGGAGGTGATGCGCCTGCACCAGGCCGCCGTCGAGGATATCCATCCGAGCTGTCCGGCTTACCTGAAGGAGGCGGCCCGCGAAAGCATGGCGCGCATGGTTGCGCTGGGAGAACGCTACGGCTACCGCAATGCCCAGGCCACGGTACTGGCCCCGACCGGGACCATTTCGTTCCTGATGGACTGCGATACGACGGGCATTGAGCCGGACATTGCCCTCGTGAAGTACAAGCTGCTGGCGGGCAAGGGCGATGGCATGTTCAAGATTGTCAACAACACGGTCCCTATCGCCCTGCGTCGCCTGGGCTATTCGGAAGCGCAGATTAAAGATATCCTGGCCTATATTGAGGAGAACGACACGATTGAGGGGGCGCCGCACCTGAAGGAGGAACACCTGCCGGTCTTCGACTGCGCGTTCAAACCCTACAAAGGCCAGCGCTTCATTCATTACATGGGGCATATCAAAATGATGGCGGCCTGCCAGCCGTTCATCAGTGGCGCGATTTCCAAGACCGTCAACATGCCGGAGCATGTGACGGTCGAGGAGATCATGGACGCCTACATTCAGGGCTGGAAGCTGGGGCTCAAGGCGCTGGCCATCTACCGGGAAAACTCGAAGCGGAGCCAGCCGCTTTCGACGCGCAAAGAGGACAAGAAGGCCGAGGCGGCAGGCGATGGGGTGGCCGCCGGCGAGCCGCAGGTGGTCGAAAAGATTGTGGAAAAGGTCGTCTATAAGCCGGTGCGCAAGCGACTGCCCGACGAGCGGCCTTCGATTACGCACAAGTTTTCCGTGGCCGGGCACGAAGGCTATCTGCACATTGGCCTCTACCCGGATACCGGCATGCCGGGCGAGATCTTTATCACGATGGCCAAGCAGGGATCGACAATCTCGGGCCTGATGGACGCCTTTGCCACGGCCATCTCGATTGCGCTCCAGTATGGCGTGCCGCTCGAAGATCTATGCAACAAGTTCAGCCACATGCGCTTTGAGCCGGCGGGCTTTACGAACAACCCGCAGATTCCGATTGCCAAGTCCATCATGGACTACATTTTCCGCTACCTGTCGCTCAAATTCCTGGGACGGCCGCAGGAGGAAAAGAGTGAAGACCCGCAGGAGGGAGTGGCCGCCGAGGTGAAGCGGAGCGGTCCAGCCCGTGATGAGCGGCAATTGGAGTTGAGCTTTGAGACGCAACCGACCGGTAGCGTGACACCGCTGGTAGGACAGACGATCGAAACCTTCCTACAAACGCAGCAGAGAAGCGCGGTGGCTGCTGCAGCCGAAGCAGCTACCGTGGCCTCAGCCGCCTTCCAGAATCAGGAAGACGCGCCGGCTTGCTCAAATTGCGGCTCGATCACTGTGCGCTCAGGAGCCTGCTACGTCTGTCCGAACTGCGGTAGCTCGAGCGGCTGCGGCTGATCACTGGTTTGCTGCGCGGGACAGAGCGCCCGGCTCCACCGTTCGGACCGGGCGCTTTTTTTATGACGCCGACGCGAAAGCTCCGAGCCATACAGGCCGGCGGCGGGGACCCCACCCGCCAGGCCGGGCTTCAAAGACGCCGGCGCAGGGCGTCTGGCAGCGCGGGCAGCGTCCCTGTGCGTCCAGATGCCAGGCCGTAAGCTGATAGCCCACGCGCCCGATGAGCAACTCGCCACAGGCGTGGCAATAGGTGCTCTGGCCTTCTGGATCCAGCATGTTGCCCGTGTATACGTAGCGCAGGCCGTTTTTCAAGGCAATCGTGCGGGCGCGGCGCAGCGTTTCGGGGGGCGTAGGCGGGTGATCCTGCATCTTCCAGTCGGGATGGAATGCCGTAAAGTGCAGCGGCACGTCCGGCCCCAGCTGGGTGACGATCCATTCGGTGAGCGCATGCAGCTCGGCATCGCTGTCGTTTTCGCCAGGGATGAGCAGGGTCGTGATTTCAAGCCACGTGCTGGTTTCGTGGTAGATGTAGCGTAGCGTGTCGAGCACGGGCCCTAACTCGCCTGCGCAGATTTTGCGGTAAAAGCGTTCCGAAAAGGCTTTCAGATCCACGTTGGCTGCATCCATGTGGGCATAGAATTCGGCGCGGGGTTCCGCGCAGACGTAGCCGGCCGTGACGGCCACCGTCCGGATGCCACGCGCATGGCAGGCGCGGGCGACCTCGATGGCGTATTCGTGGAAGATGACCGGATCGTTATAGGTGAAGGCGACGCTCCGGCAGCCCAGTGCTTCGGCAGCCCGGGCAATCGTTTCGGGCGTGGCCTCGTCGGCCAGCGTGTCCATTTCGTGCGATTTGCTGATGTCCCAGTTCTGGCAGAACCGGCATCCCAGGTTGCAGCCGGCCGTCCCGAACGAGAGCACAGCCGTGCCCGGCAGGAAGTGGTTCAGGGGCTTCTTCTCAATCGGGTCGATGCAGAACCCACTGGAACGGCCATAGGTGGTCAGCACGATCTGGCCGTCCCGGTTCATCCGGACAAAACAGAAGCCGCGCTGGCCTTCCTGGCGCCGGCAATGCCGCGGGCACAGATCGCACTGCACCCGTCCGTCTGCCAGCCGGTGCCAGTATTTTGTGGGATAGTACATTGCCATACATACCTACCGAACGTCCCACCGACGCTTTTTAAATTTACCACGGATTTTAAGTGCCGATCGGTGAAAACGTTCACGCCATGGTAAAGGGACGCGCGTTTACCGTCGCGCTGGGTCTGCTGCTGGCCGGAAGCGTCTGCACGGGGTACGGTCAGCCGGCTGCCTGGTGGGGCATGCAGGCCAAAGCCGTGGGTGGGGTGGGTGTGATGGCGGAAGGGCCGCTGGGCGGTGGTCTGCACGGGACGCTCGGCGCGGGATGGCTGCTGCTGATTGCGGACGGATTTGCTGGCGTGACCGTGCGCATGGACGGTCGGGTTGACCTGCTGGGGCGCCTGCATCTGATGTACATGGCGGGCTTCTGGGATGGAGCGGCAACGGTCGTATTCGGACTGGAGCTTGGCGTGCGGGTGTGGCTCCCCGGCCGGCGATGGGCTATAGAGGGGGGTATGATCGGCGTGCCCCGGTGGAAGGAGCGGCTGTCCGGAGGGCCCGGACGCGACGAATTCACCCGTCGGCGCGTGCTGCAATGGGACCTGCTCCCGAACATGGGACTGGTGGTGCGACTGGGAGGGCGCTGAGGCTTCTGCTATCCGACGCATCCGCTAACGCCGATGCTGGGAGCGAAAGTTTTTCGAGGAACGGGAGGTGGGCAGGCCGGCGGATTGCCTGTGAAGGTGGGTAAGATGCATCGACATTTCGTTGCCAGACGCTGGGTCCGATCCTCGACCGGGCTGTCTCGCAGATTGTCATCTTTAACGGAAATTTCAAAATTGAATACTTGACGAAGGAGAGAGAGAGAGAAATTTCAAAAAAGTTTCATATCCATTGTTCAACCAATCAAAACAGGAGGCGCCATGAAGAAGGCATTGATCCTGCTGGTCTGCTCGGTAGCGTTTTTAGGTGGAGCTGTTCTATGGCCTGAGACGCCAAGTGTAGCATTGTACTGTGAAGATGATGAGTGTGAAGGAGGGCAATGTGTTGAGAACCCAGACGGTTATACACTCTGCGATGTTGTCGGTAGCGGATGTAAAACATTGGGGTGTGGGATTCAGAGGCAGTAGAGAAGGAATGAGCTGGATGGGGGTGGGCTATTGCCTACCCCCATCCAGTTATCAGTAAAAAATTCTTACTGCAATGTATGCATCGTTTCGAAAATGGTGTATTGTTAGTGCAGTGCTTGTAGCGATAGCTGCCTGTCGCTCGAAAGAGCAGGCTGGAACAGTTCGTCAACATCCGGACAGAGCACGCTTTACGTTTTCTGAAATTTCTACGTGGCAGCAAGTTCAGGAAAACGAGAAAATCAATCGATTGATTGGGCGTCTTAAAACGGCAAAACGTCGATGGCATGTCGGTGGGTGGGGGGAATCAGATCCGTGGACCCTGTTTGGTGAGATAGGAGATGTAGCGCAGGATCGAAAAGGACGTATTTTTGTTCTGGATAAAGAAAATACTGTGGTACGTGTATTCAGTTCAGATGGAAGCTATCTTTTTTCTATAGGAGGAAAAGGAGAGGGTCCTGGAGAGTTTCTGTATCCAGAGTGGTTAGAACTTGATGATTATGACACCCTGTATGTAACGGATAGGCGTCGAAAAATTGAAGTTTTTGTGCCCGCAGAGACGGGATATGCTTACTATCGAACAATCTTACTCCCTATTACTCCGAGTGGAGGGTTATGCGTCAATGATTCATCGCTTTTTATCTCACAACATACTTCTTGGAGAGATTCCCTGATTTACCACCTGAACAAGCAGGGAGATTTAATAGGTAAATTTGGAAATATTGATTACATGACAGAGAATAGACTTGTGCGTATGTTTATTACCAGGAACTATATAGTCTGCGATTTTAAGAAGCAACGAATCTTTCTTGTGTATAGAAATGCTCCGCTGATTCAGATATATAAAACAGATGGTAATCTGATAGACCAGATATGGATTGAAAACTTACCTTTGACGGGATTTGAGGAGCAAAGTGATGGTGGAATATTTGTTGCCTCAGATGGAATTAGGTTGGCTAATATTCATTTTTTAAATGATAAACTGATCAGTACATATATGACTTTAAAATCATGGAAAATACAGAAGCTTTTTGGCTATATTTTTGATTTGGATACAAAACAATACCATCTTATTGATTCTATAGGTGTGTCAAGAATAAGGTATATTGATGACCATATCATGATAGCTGAGGATTATGATGAAGTCCCCAACATCTCATATTACACGTATTAGCCTCTATCTCCCCAGCTTTGTGCTGTTTGCGTGGGGTGGGTATCTATGGTACCAGAAGCTGTTTGCTGCTCCGGGGGCGCCTGTCGATACCTCTGCGTCGTTCAATACCCGGCTGGTGGCCGTCTACATTGGCTCGCCCACCTGTGGGCCTTCCAACCACCCGGACCTTCCGGCGCTGTTGCGGACGATTCGGACGCACCTGAGGGCGTATGCTGAAACGCATCGGCAGGGCGTGCACTTCGTCGGGGTGGCCATCAGTCGCTCGCCTGCAGATGGCCTGAAACACCTGGAGCGGATGGGACCCTTTCACGAGGTGGCGGCCGGGGGACGCTGGAACAGCCTGGCCTTTCGTGGGCTGCGGGCAATGCATGGAGGCGCAGCCGCCACGCCGCAACTGGTGCTCTACCTGGACGCGGAAAGTCATCCCCGGCTGTTGCTTCGGCTGGTCGGGGTCGACCGGATCCGCCAGTGGGTGCAGGCCGGGATGCCGCTGGCCGAGCCGGACATGGTCCTTTCGCCATAGGGTACCGGTCGGTGTCGTCAGGATCGCAGGATGCAGGCGTGTGGCGCTGGCCCGAGATTGCGTTGCCGGAGCCGGGTAGTGCCGTCGATCGGTGCGATGCCGGCCGGTAAGATCGGCCCGAAGGTCGGACATGCAGAAGGCTTGCGCTTCAGAAATATACCCGTCCGCGCAGAAAAAGCACGTCGGGCAACAGGCCGTATTCGCTGAGCCGATCCCCTTCGCCCAGCCAGCCGCCCAGCACGAGATCGACGGCCTGGGTGGCCAGCCAGGTGAGCTGGAAGCCGGTATAGAAGCTCTGGTCGTTGAGGTTGCGCAGGTGCAGCGCCTGGAGCCGGACCAGGGGGTGTAGCTCGTACTGCAACATCAGCGCCAGCTCGTCGCGGCCTACCTGCACGGCTTCGCCACGGGCCAGGGCCAGCCAGTCATAGGCTTCGGGACGGGCCGCGCCCCGACCGTTCCGGTAATACTCGACCAGTCCGTACCAGCGGGGTGCGAACTGATGGTCGAGGCCCAGCACCAGACTGATCGCTCGGCCCTGCTCCCAGAGCAGTTCGGCGCGGGCACCGGCCATGCCCAGGTTGCCGGCCGCCGTCAGCCCCACCGTAGCCCGGCGGCGCAGGATCGCGCCCACAAACGCCAGGTCGTAGGTTCCTGCATGGGTGCGCCACCGGAAGGCCACATTGTGCCAGCGGCCGTGGTGCTCCGGATTGTACACCAGTTCTAGGTCGCTGAGCAGGCCCAGATAGTAGCGGAGCGAGAAGGCGTCGGCGCCGTTTTTTTCGACGCGGGCAAATTCGAAAGGAGCCAGCGGGTTGAAAAAGTCCACGGGGTTCCAGAGGCGGCCAACGCCCCAGGCGATGCGCTGGCGTCCCAGTTCAAGGCGGCCCCACGTAAAAGAGCGCCGCAGCGAAAGCCGGTCGAGGTAGTGCGTGACGCGGACATGGCGGTCGTGGTAAAGGCGGGCGCTTAGCTTGATCATCTGGCGCGGACGCATGGGATCGGCCGGGGCAGACAGCAGATTCGGGGTCGAGGCATAGAGCAGGTTTACCTCATAGGCGAGCTGAAGCCGCAGGCTGCCCGGCAGGCGCACGGTGGGCATCAGCCGCGTGCGAAGCAGTTCCAGGCGCAGCGTCCGCGGGCCTCCAAAAAGGAGCGTACCGGCCGGCGCGAAGCGTTCCCAGGCGTGTAGGGCCAGGACGTATCCGCGCAGGCGCACAGGTTGTGCCTGCATCGAGCCGGCAATTGCCAGCACCAAGAGGATCAGCAGACGGTTCACCGCGTTTCGTCGCGCTTAATCTGTCCGTCGTGGAGCCAGATCAGGCGCCGGCCGCGCTCAATGACCTGAGGGTCATGCGAGGAGAAGACGAACGTCACGCCCTGCTCGCGGTTGAGCTGCTCCATCAGGTCGAGCAGGCGGGCGCCGGTGGCCGAGTCGAGGTTGGCAGTGGGTTCGTCGGCCAGCACCAGGCGTGGCTGGCTGACCACAGCGCGGGCCACCGCGACCCGTTGCTGCTGGCCACCGCTCATTTCGTGAGGGCGTTTGTGGGCCAGATCGGCGATGCCGAGTTGCTCCAGCACCTCCAGAGCCCGTTGGCGCCGCTCTCGCTCCGGCACGCCCTGAAGCAACAGCACGAACGCCACGTTTTCCAGGGCTGTCAGTACCGGAATCAGGTTGTAGGCCTGAAACACAAAGCCGATCTTGTAGAGTCGGAGCCGGGCCCGCTCGCGTCGAGAGAGTTTGCTCAGGTCCTGTCCTTCAAAAAACACCCGTCCGGTGGTGGGCACGTCGAGCGCGCCCAGCAAGTTGAGCAGGGTCGTCTTGCCAGAGCCGGAGGGACCGGCAATGACTGTGAATGCGCCTGGCTCGATGGTGAGGGTGACGCCGCGTAGTGCCTGGACAGGCACGGCGCCTTCGTCGTAGACCTTGGTTACCTGTTCGACCCGAACTATAGCGTTCGACTTCATACAGCCCGCATGGCTTCTACGGGTTCAACATGTATGGCCCGCCAGGCCGGGTAGAGGGCCCCCAGCCAGGCTACCAGCGGAATGATTACCCAGGCATTCCAGACTACCCGAAACGTCAGGCGGGGATAGATCACCGAACCGATCCCAAAGGCGGCCAGCGCTTCCGAAAAAATGGCCAGGTCCAGGCCATGCCGGGCCAGATAGGCATACACCGGCAGGCTGAGCATCCAGCCCAGGGCCGTTCCCAGCAGTCCGATCAGCAGCGATTCAAGCGACACGAGCAGGAACAGCCGGCCCTCACTCATGCCCAGAGCGCGCAGCACGCCAAACTCCGGCAGTCGCTCTAACACGGCCATGAGCATGGCATTGA
Organism: Rhodothermus profundi; assembly: GCF_900142415.1. Classification (NCBI taxonomy): domain Bacteria; kingdom Pseudomonadati; phylum Rhodothermota; class Rhodothermia; order Rhodothermales; family Rhodothermaceae; genus Rhodothermus; species Rhodothermus profundi. The sequence continues at coordinate 135,531 of NZ_FRAU01000004.1, read as the reverse complement.
TGATCCCGAAAATGAGGGCAAACCCGATGATCAGGTAAACCAGATACATCATCTCGGTATACAGCTCGCGCTGCATGACCAGTAGCGGTACCACTTCCCGGTAGGTCAGCACCTCGAACGTTTCCGGCAGCAGGGCCTGCAGGCGCGCTTTGAGCGCGTCGGCCTGTTGGGCTTTCTGCAGGAGCAAGGTTAATTCATGGGCAGCGTCGGCTGGCAGACCCAGCATCGCACGTGCCTGCGTGATGGGAATGAAGGCCATGGTCCGATCAAAGTCGGCGCTGACGGTGCGAAACAGACCGACCACGCGGAACACTTCGGAGCCGATCTGGCCGTCCGGGCGGGCAGCCATCGCGACGACCCGGTCGCCAGGACGCACCTCAAGCTTGCGGGCCAGCCGCTCACCGAGGAGAATTTCGCGGCCTTCCCCCCGCAGGTAGCGACCGACGATGACCTGACGGGCAATGTAGGTTAGCAGGGATTCTGCTCGGGGCTCGATGCCCACGAGTTGCACGCCACCGTTGTTGTAGGCGCTTGAAAGCAGCCCGTGGGCCAGCACGCGCGGCGCAACCGCCCGCACCGATGGGAAAGTACGCACCTGCTGCTGCACGGCCCGGGCGTTCGGAAAGAAATGCGCCACGGCCGGGTTGGCGTGGTAGCCCTGGCGGTGGATCTGGACATGTCCGATGTGCAGGCGAAGATGGTTGTCGAGTATCTGCTCCACCATGCCCAGGTTGAGCGTGTCAAAGAGGACCAGCACAAACACGCCCACCACCACACTGCTGAGCACAATCAGCGTGCGGCGTCGGTTGCGCCAGAGGTTGCGCCAGGCCACGCGGGCCAATCCGGTGATGTCCTGGAAAACCATCAGGTGTAGCGGATGCCTTTCAGGGGTTCCAGCCGGAGCACATGCCAGAGCGGGTACAGAATGGCGAGCCCTGCAATCGTCAACACCCGAAGGGCTGTGCGCGCAAAAATTTCCGGAGCCACGGAGGACGTCAGCACTGGCAGAAAACCATAGTACTCATACAGTTGGGCCAGTTCTCCGCCCAGCGTGATCGGATGGCGAATCAGGTAGGCGTTGACGGCAAAACCGGCCGCGCTTCCCAGGATCAACCCCAGCAGGACGACCAGCACGGCTTCAAGGAACACCACGCGCAGCAGCCGTTCGTTGGGCATGCCCAGGGCCAGCAACATGCCAAATTCGCGCGAGCGTTCCAGCACGCTCATCAGCACGGTGTTGAGCACGCCAAAGGCCACAACGATCAGCAGCATGAAGAGAAAGAGCAGGCCACTGATGTTATCCAGTTCGATTGCCTGGCGCAGCTCGGGCATCAGTTCTTCCCAGGTGCGCACGACGAGTGGGCGGCTCAGCCAGGCCTGCAGGCGGTCGCGCACGACAGGTACGTCGGCGTTGCGCCGGACGGCCATGGCGACGGCCGTTACGCGGTTGCCGGTTTCGAGCAGGTCTTGCAGGGCCTGCAGTGGCATCAGCACGAGCGAACGATCGTGCACTTCGTAACCGATGCGTAGCGCGCCCACTACCACGGCAAAGCGACTGGTGAGAAAGCCCTGATAGGTTTCGGCCAGCAACACCAGCGTATCGCCGACCGAAGCGTTCAGGTTTTCGAGCAGGCGGTAGCCTGCGACGATCTCCAGGTGGTCGTTGGGCGCCGGCATCCGTCCCGCGATGAGCCGGGCGGGAAAATCGGTGACTTCTGGCTCATAGGTGGGATCAATCCCCAGGAGGCGCACGCCATAAGAAGTTGCGCGATTGCTGATCAGGCCGCCACTTTCCAGGCGGGGGGCTGCCCCTGTAATGCCCGGCGTGGTGCGAATGCGGACAAAGAGCGTGTCAGGAAGCCGGAAGCTTTGGCGCAGCGATTGTCGGTCCAGATAGTCTGCGTGCTGGATCTGGAGGTAGCCGGTCGAAAGCCGGGTGCTCTGACGGATGAAGAAATCGTAGGTGCCGAGCTGCAGCCCGCGCAGGAGCACCATCAGAAACGTGGCAAAAAAGACAGCCGCTACGGTGAGTAACGTGCGTCGGCGATTGCGCCCCAGATTGCGCCAGGCGAGCCGTCCGGTCATGGCTATTGCTCCAGCGCTCGAAAACTAAAGATCGCTTCCGGTATAGGCATATCGAAGGCTACCTCCAGGAGGCGGATTTCCGTGTAGCGCCCCGGTTCACGGTCGTTGTGCATTATCCATCGGGTAGGGAGGCGGCGTCCCCCCATCCGCTGCACGTTATGGAACGAAAGTGTCCGTACTCGCTCGCCCTGCTCGCTGTAGTATTCGATGCGGGCGGGCAGCCGGTCGGTCTGGCGAATCCAGTAATGCAGCTTGCCCCAGACGACGGGTGCTTCCGGTTTAGGCAACAACTCCAGCACGTAGCAGGGCACCCCTTCCAGCGTGTCGGTCCCGACCTGCCGGATATGATAGTCGCGCACCAGGTTCGATTCGCGCACCAGATCGTCGTAGGTGAAGTCGGATCCCATCCATGACTGAAGCATCATGGAGGGGGGAATCTTAATGGTGGTTTCGGTTTCCTGCAGGTACATCCACAGCTCGCTGCCGCGTTTGAGCGTGCGGTTGCCTGCTTCACGAGGAGGCGCAAGCGTGACGATCAGCGCTTTTTCGTTCCCTTTCCACCAGGCTTCCAGCTTTCGGGTGCGGCGATAGTCGGGTGTAACGACGGTCATTTCCAGCACGGCATGGCTGGTTTTGCCTTTGATCGCCTCCTCGGCTGCCCGTACCAGGGCGACGGGATCGACCGTCTGGGCGGCTGGGCCACGTACGCCGATCCCAAGCAGGAGCCACAAAAAAAGCCACGGGCGACTGGCGCCGTGGCGTTGAGAGATGGCTGCGCGTTGCAGTTGTTTACTGTTCATGGTTCGCTTCAACGAAGTATATCGTTAAGGTTACGCAGCCTGCCTGCTTGGCGCAAGCGCTTAGAAGCGTAGCAGCGCGCCCATAGGGGCATGCTGCGCCATGAACGTGCGGGCAGCGTCGCTGCGCACCAGCTCAATGGTCGCGTCCTGAGCCAGGGCCATTTCAAGGGCCCGGTCAACGAGGTCGGCTTCGGCTTCCACAGTCTGGCCGCAGACCGGGCACGGCTTCGAGGCGTCCAGCACCAGCAGGTCGCAGTGCGGGCAGTAGCCGCCGGCTATCTGGAGGGCGTCGTCAACCGCTACCGTCATAACCCGCCGCTGGTTGATCGCGTCGATGACCGCTTCGATACCCCAGACGCCTCGTTCTGGCAGGCTTTCCTGAATGCGCTCCAGCGTACGCATTTCTTCGCGGGCTTCAACGGCCCGTTGGACCGGCTCAATGGCGGTCGCCACCTGCGCTACCGGTGCATGCACCTCCACTGAGAACACGCCTCCTACCTGCGCTCGGATGGCCTTGGGGAGATGCTCCAGGAAGCTCGCCTTAAGTTTTTCAGGAGCCGAGAACAGCAGATAGCGGGCCTCAAATTGCTGGAAGATGAGGGCCGCAATGGTGGCCAGGGCTTTGCCTTCCTGATGGGTAAGCTGCCGCTCCAGGTCGTCACGCTGGTTCCAGTCGATCCAGTCGGTGACCATGCCCCGGAGCCTGGGACCGGTCAGGGTGAGCACTTCTTCGACGTAGCCGATCTGACTGATGAAGAAGCGACTGTGCTCTCGGGAAAGCAGGGCTACCACGAAGCGGTCGTGCTCGTCGCGCGTGCGCACCAGGGGACGCGTGTAGGGCGTCGAAGCCAGTTCCAGCCGGTCGGGCAGCGGGATCGGGAGGGCAATCTGTCGCCACAGTCCCAGCGATTCGCACACGAAAAAGGCTACGCCGCGGCCCAGCGCAGGAAGCCCTTCCTGCAGGGCCAGCTCAATACGTTCCAGTTCGCCGGCGATCTGCTCCCGCAGCCGTCGATCTTCCAGGCGTTCCAGTTTGGCCCGTACCAGGTCTTTGAAAGCCACGTGCCAGGCGTCTTTCAGCCGGCGTTCTGGCGTCAGCTCCAGGTACAGACTGACGATAGGATCACGCGTCGACTGGATTGTGCCCAGTTGCCGAAGGGTCGAAGGCGTCAGCAGGCGATAAGCAGGCTCGGTGCGCTCCTGTTCGAGCCGGGCCAGGATGCGATCGCGCAGCTCGGGCGAGAGCGTCTGCGTCAGGTGCATCGTCTGTTTTTCCATAGGAGTCTTCTCGCTGGTTTGGATTTGGGGTACAACCCGGGTGGGTTCAGGTGCGTGCGGCCGTTACGCGCTGACGCGCGCGCTGCAGGATTTCAGCCGTTTCACGCACCGACCGCTGCACGACGATAGCAACTTCCTGAATGGGTAAAGCGTGCGTGTCGTGCAGCAGCAACACCTGGCGCTCGATTGGCTCCAGCGGTTCCAGTGCTTCTGGCGGCACTTCTTCTACAATGAGCCGTTCTTCGGAAAGCGAGCTGGGATCTGGAAGGACGTCTTCCCAGCGTTCGATGTCGTCGGGTTGATACCATTCCCAGAACGATTCTTCATCGTCATAAATGGGCTCGGAAGGCACCGGTGCCTCCAGCGAGAGCTCCCAGAGCTGGCGAAAGAGCCGTTCGCGCTGCACGTAACGCTGGAGCACGCGGTGCAACAGACCCAGTAGCCAGGCCCGGAGGCTCAGCCGGCGCGGCTTGCGATGGCGCTGGCGCCAGGCAGTGATCAGCGTCTCGCCCACCAGTTCTTCGGCGGTCAGGTCTTCCGGACGCAGTTCTTTGAGCCGCCGATAATGCTCCAGTTCGCGGTGGGCGGCGCGGAGCAGTTCGTCCACATACGGCTCGACCAGTCGCCGGAAGGCGCGCCGGTCGCCTTTTAAGACAGTTTTCCACGAAGGGGTGAGGGTTTCGGTAGCCAAGGTTCCTTCCTGTTTTTATGGCTAAATCCACGCACCAGAGAAAGCGCAGAAAAACAGAGCAGAGTTCCAGCAAAAACGTACCGTTTCTGCAACAAAAAGCTCTACACCTTTAGAGATAGCAGAAGCAGGGGAGGTATAAAAAAATCCAAAGGGTCTAGGAAGGTGCGATGATCGGGGCAATGGCGACTTTGTTTTCGTCTAGGGGGACGGATGCGGTGGTTTTTTGTCGATGGACCGTACGAAGATGCTACCGGCGCCGACCTTGCCGGCGCGCGCTGCTTGCGCGGAGTAGGTCAGGTGACGTAATCGAGGGCTCCTGCGCTGTGCATGATGCGTGCGTCCATTTATTCTGCCGACAGGGCCGCCTTCAGACAAAGCGCCAGCGTCCGCGTTGCTTATCCCGCTCGGGTCATGGCGTGTCCGGCCGGTTGTCGGCCAGCGTGGTGAGCACGTTGGGATAACGCTTCAGGTAGACATCATCGCCTTCGCGCTCCAGCGTGTAGATGCCATCAGCATCCACCGCCAGTGCCAGAGGCATCCGCGCCAGATCGTAGGTGGCCACGTAACGCCCGTCTCCGGTAGCGTAGATGTCGAGGTAGGAGAGCGGCTTCCGGTTCTCATCGTGAATCGGCACTGCCAGCAGGTATGCATCATAGACCTCGATCGTGGCGGTAGAGAAAAGAACCCAGGGCGAGTAGCCCATCGCCATGCTTTCGCCACCGGCCTCGAACTGCACGTAGTTGCCCTCGCTGGGCAGGTTATCAATCGTGGCCACGGAGAAAAGTTGCCGGCCCTCGAGCGTATATTTCTTGAGAAACGACTCAGATTCGCCCGCATAGTACAAGTATTTCCCATCAAAAGCCAGATCGCCGCTGTAGCGAAGGGGCGTTACCTTTCCCAGGTTAGTGCGGACGAAACCGCGAATGATCTTTCCCTCCAGGTCCAGGATGTTGAAGAGATAGTCGGAGCTGGTAGGGGACAAAATCAGTATCCTGTGCTCATCGAGGGCCTCGCCACGGTACGCCTCCACTGCCATCTGTTTATCCAGAACGAGCGTGTCTGCGATCGACCACACCACAAGGCGCGTTCCCGAAAAGAGATAGATCCGGTCGTGGTGCACATCCATATCCGTAATTCCTGTAAGCTCCCCCGGTCCCTCGCCTTTTCCTTTTCCGATAAAGAAAGGCCGCGCCTGCAAATCCCTGTCAAATACCGCTACCTTGCCTATATTTCTTTCGAAAGTAAAAAAGATACGGACCTGACTTACAAAGTTGAGCAGGTTCATATAGCTCAAACGCAGAAAGATTCAGGCTATCGACCGCATGGAGGCGGGCCTGGATGCGTCGCTGAGGCAGGGGTTGTTCCGTTTGGGCAAAGAAATCCGGTGGGGAAGCCGGTTCGGTTCTGCAGCCGGCCAGTCCGGCCCACAGAAAGATCAGAATCGTTGCCCCGCGCATGCGTAAGCCCTTGATAGATTAATCAGGCCCCGGTCTGAAGGGCACCAGATCAAACTTAAGGTAAAAACCAACAAATCGCTTACTCTAGACAGAAGAAACAGGGGCGATAGCAGCGTACGTAGCCGGACTGCTCACTGTAGATCATCCCACAATAATACCGGTCTATCTCTTTGCAACACGTTTCTCCGAAGCAGGTGCTGCACCCTGTACAGGCGGCAAGCGCCTCCTGCACGGAAAAGCCAATCTCCCGTTCTTCCCAGGAGATCTCGACGCTCAGTACCAGCAGCAAAGCCGCAACCAGAGAGGCAACGATGGTTTTCATGGCGACCGCTCCACGTGATTGGGTTTATTGATTCTGTGGTTAAATAGATGTGGGTCAACCCATATGTTGCCGTTCGCCCAAGCGGCGGGTGCATGGTTCAGAGGCCATCGCAGCAGGCCATCGACGAAAAGCGAGCGGATAGATCGACAGAAAAAAAGCGTTGCTGCTCCGAGCAGCAACGCTTTTGTATTCGGGTGGGCGCACCGGAGGATGTCCGGCGGCGCCGTTGTTACTTTTTCTTTTTCAGAAAGATCTGAGGACCGACAATCCACATGCCTGCCATGACCACAAAGGAAAGAGCGCCAAGCACAACGTCCATAAGACTACCTCCGTTTTTAGGTTTGCGGATTCAGGATTTACAAGGGCATTTGGGCGTCCTCAAGCCCCGACCGTTTTGCCTGTTTTTTCGGTCTGCGTGTTGTCGAAAGTGTAGGCCGGCATACCGTGCTCGGTCAGGTCGAGGCCAGCCAGTTCATGTTCGCGGCTGATGCGCAGGCCCATTGTCTTGTCCAGCAGGGTAAAGAGCAACCAGCCGGTGATGCTTGTCCACAGGACCAGGGCCACGATGCTGATGAGCTGGACCACGAGCTGGTGCGTGTCGCCCACGATCAGACCGCTGACGCCGTAGGTGCCGTCGGCGAAGATACCAACCGCAAGCACGCCGAACAGACCGGCGGCGCCGTGCACAGCGAAAGCGCCGATAGGATCATCGATTTTCAGCGTGTGCTCCACAAAGTGGGCGGCCCAGAGCATGATCAGTCCACCCAGGGCTCCGATAACGACCGCTGCCCAGGGGGCAACGTAGGCGCAGGGTGCCGTGATGGCCACCAGGCCAGCGAGGATGCCGTTGCCTGTGGCCAGCAGATCCACGCGGCCTGTGCGGATCATGGTCAGGTACATGGCGGCCACCCCGCCGGCCACGGCCGCCAGCGCTGTATTGGTGGCGATCACCGAAATGCGCAGTTCGGTGGCCGCTACCGTGCTACCTGCGTTGAACCCGAACCAGCCGAAAAAGAGAATGAACACACCCAGGGTGGCCAGGGCCAGGTTATGGCCCGGAATGGGGCGTGGACGTCCCTGCTCGTCGTACTTGCCGATGCGCGGCCCCAGCTTCCAGGCGCCGATCAGGCCGAGAATGCCCCCCACGGCATGCACCACGCCCGAGCCCGCAAAGTCGACCGCACCCATTTCGCCGAGCCAGCCACCGCCCCAGACCCAGTGACCGTAGATCGGGTAAATGGTAGCACTTACCAGAAAAGAGTAGGCCAGGTAGGCCGTTACCTTGGTCCGCTCGGCCATGGCCCCGGAGACGATCGTAGCGGCCGTAGCGGCAAAAACCATCTGGAACAGCCAGTACAGGATGGTGCTAACGTCGTAGGCCTCTCCGCTCAAGAAGAAGCCAGAGTAGCCAATGTACGGGTTGCCCTTGTCCAGTCCGGGGGCCATGCCCGAGCCGCCAAACATCAGCGCATAGCCAAAGGCCCAGAAGGCCAGCGCTGCCATGCAGAAGTCCAGCACGTTCTTTGTGAGAATGTTTACCGTGTTTTTGGCGCGGGTCAGGCCGGCCTCCAGCAGGGCAAAGCCTGGCTGCATGAAGAAGACCAGGAAGGCTGCTAGCAGTACCCAGACAAAATTGGCCGGCGCAGCCGGATCGGCCTCCAGCGTTGCCTGGCCAGAAGGATCGGACGCCAGCACTGGCGAGGCCAGCAGAAGGCTCAGGGTGGTCAGCAAAAGCCCGTACGCGTAGCGTCGCGAGGTCTTCATGCTTCGTCTCCTTACTTTTTTAAGAGTATCTCGACTGGTTCGGCAAAATATTTAGAAAAATAATTTTTGTATGTCAATAATCAAAGGTTAAGGATTTTGAGAAGTTAATTTTTAGAAAGCGATTCCAGGGTGGCGACTAAAAAACCCTGATGGTTGGTCGAGCGGTAAACTTGTTGCATAAAGCCCGCCTAGACCTGTCCCTTTGATGCTATGAAAGAAGGGGTGCAGGTACCCTTTTGCGTGAGGAAAGAACGTCTATAACCGTTTGGAGCAGACAAGAGGAGGGTTCGGGGGAGCGCACGTCGGGCGATCATCGACCGGCCCGAAAAAGTACCGGTGGAGCGCTGAGCCCGTTACGAGAGGATTATGTGCCGGTCTGGCGTCCAGTGAGGAATTGGACGGTGTCTCTACGGATTATGTTACGGAGCAGGGCCAGTTGCTTAAAACGGCTCACTTCTCGGAGTCGCCGGTTCAGAAGCGCAGTCCATTTCCGCGCGCTGCGTCGTTCGTTTTGAGGCCTCTCATAGACCTACATCGCCGGAGGCGTAACGGGCTGGATGCCGTCGGGGCCGATTTCCCATCCTACGCGAAACACGTCGTCCGGAGGCGCATTGCGCCAGATCAGGCTTACGTGTGTTACGTCGAAGGTAAGGGGCTGCCACTGAGCTTGCAGCGTGCGTTGCAGTGCGACGCAGGTGGCGGCATTCGGTGCCTGCCCGATGCTCAGGTGCGGGGTAAAACCGCCTCGGAAGCGCCGCACGTCGTCACAATCAGGAACAACTGCCAGGAGCGCCTGCTGGAGGACGTCAAGGGTTTCGCGAGGTTCAGGCGCCAGCCATAGCGTGCACCGGCCGCTTCGATGGCGAAAGTACCGGATTTCGGACAGACGCACCGTAAAGGGTAGCAGGGGCCGAATACGTTCGGCAATGGGCTCCAGCAGCGCCGGCCAGGCTTCCGGGGGGCGAAACGGATACAACAGATTAATATGAGGCATCCAGCGCCGCACCTGGCGATCGTAGCGTTTACGAATGGCCTGAATCGGAGGCCAGGTGGACGGTGGAGGAATAAGAACAACGGCCGTATGGTGCGTTTTGCGGGGAGACATCCAGGGTTGCCGTATCTTTCCGGTGAAAAAAGTTATAGCTTCTCGTAGATTCACCCGGAAAGGTCTGGCGAGATCCAGGCATGACGCAAACGCGACCCTGACCGTCATGGCTGATCCTTTACGCTACCCGATTGGACCGTTTCGGTGGCCAGAAGCGCCGCTGACCACAGAGCAACGCGAGGGGTTGATTGCGCAACTGGCAGAGTTGCCGGTGCAGGTGCGTCAGGCGGTGGCGCAGCTCACCGAGGAACAACTGGACCAGTCGTACCGGCCCGGGGGATGGACAGCCCGGCAGGTGGTGCATCATCTGGCCGACAGTCACGTGAACGGCTACGTGCGTTTTCGACTGGCCCTGACCGAAGAGCAACCCCAGATCAGAACATATGATCAGCAGCGATGGGCTGAACTCCCTGATGCGCGTCTGGCGCCCGTTTCAGCTTCTATAGCGTTACTGGAAGGGTTGCATGCCCGCTGGGTCGCGTTGCTTCGTAGCCTCCAACCGGAAGACTTCCAGCGGACGTTTCGCCATCCAGAGCACGGATTGCTAACGCTGGATCAGGCCCTGGCACTTTACGCCTGGCATGGCCGCCACCACGTGGCCCATCTGTCGCTGGTGCGTCTGCAGGCAGAAGGGCGCGGCGCTGAAGCCCAACTACCGGGTTCATGAAGGGACCAACGGTTGTCATCATTGGAGGAGGGATTGTCGGGCTGGCCACGGCCTATCGGCTCATGGAAAGCCTGCCCGAAGTGCAGATTACCGTACTGGAAAAAGAGGACCGGGTGGCAGCCCATCAGACGGGACGCAATTCCGGAGTGATTCATTCGGGCTTGTATTACCGTCCTGGTTCCCTGAAGGCCATCTGTTGCCGACAGGGCAGGGCAGCCCTGATACGTTTCTGTGAGGCGGAAGCCATCCCCTATGAACCGTGTGGGAAAGTGATCGTGGCCGTTGAGGAAGCAGAGCGTTCGCGCCTGCAGGCACTTTACGAACGCGGCCAGCAAAACGGGGTGGCATGTACGCTGATCCCCCCGGAACGACTCCGCGAACTGGAACCACATGCGCAGGGCGTGGCCGCCCTGCACGTGCCGGAAGCAGGTATTGTCAGCTATCGCGCAGTAGCTGAACGGTTGCAGGAAAAACTGGTAGCAGCCGGTCATCGCGTGGTGTTTCAGGCTCCTGTGCAGCGCATCGTGCCGGACGGCCGGGGCGTGGTGCTCGAAACGCCGGTTGGCACCTTTCGGGCCGACGTGGCCGTCAACTGTGCAGGCCTCTACGCCGATCGAATCGCTCAGATGGACGGCCTGGAGCCTGGCGTGCGCATTGTGCCCTTTCGCGGGGAATACTATGAGCTGCGGCCCGAGCGGCGATACCTGTGTCGCCATCTGATTTATCCAGTCCCAGATCCTGCCTATCCGTTTCTGGGCGTGCATTTTACGCGCCTGATCGATGGCCGCGTTGTCTGCGGCCCCAGTGCGGTGCTGGCTTTTGCCCGCGAAGGGTATCGGCTAACGGACGTAAGCCTGTCCGAACTGCTCGAAATGCTGGCCTATCCGGGGTGTCGTCGGCTGGTCCGTCGGCACTGGCGCAAAGGCTTTCAAGAGCTCCTCCAATCGCTCAGCAAGCGGTATTACCTGCGCCAGGCCCGACGGCTTATCCCAGAAGTGGCGTCCGAAGACTTTCTGCCGGCACCCTCCGGCGTGCGGGCGCAGGCGGTTGATCGCGAGGGGCGGCTGGTAGACGATTTCCTGGTGCTGGAGTCGCCGCGCATGGTACATGTGGTCAATGCACCTTCGCCGGCTGCTACGTCGGCCTTCAGCATTGGGGTGCTGGTGGCCCGGCAGGTGCAGGCCCGCTTCGACTAGTGCGCGTTGCGGCGATTCCGATTTACCTTCAGCAGCGTTTGCTTGAGGGAGCCTGTCAGGACGTTTCTCGTTGGCGGAGCGCCTGACGCTTGCGTTCGTGAGGATCGAGATAACGTTTACGCAGCCGAATCGCTCGGGGCGTAACTTCGATCAATTCGTCCTCCCGAATAAATTCGATAGCCTCTTCGAGCGAGAGTTTGCGAGGGGGAACGAGCTTTTCAAATCCTTCGGCCGTGGCAGCCCGCATGTTGGTGAGCCTCTTTTCCCGGGTGATGTTCACTTCCAGATCGCCTTCCCGGCAGTGTTCCCCGACGATCATGCCCGCGTACACTTCGTCACCAGGCTCTACAAACAGCTCGCCGCGTTCTTGCAGATGCAGCATGGCGTAGGCTGTTACGCGTCCGGGACGGTCGGCTACCAGCGCGCCTGTAGCCCGATGCGTGATGGGACCGGCCCATGGTCGGTAGCCGTCAAAGAGATGATGCAGCAAACCGGTCCCCTTCGTGTCGGTCAGAAATTCGCTGCGGTAGCCGATCAGTCCACGAGCGGGCATCTCAAACTCAAGGCGGACGCGTCCTGTGCCATGGTTGATCATTTTTGTGAGCACCCCGCGACGCATGCCCAGCTTCTGGACCACGACCCCCATATATGCCTCAGGCACGTCGATGAGCACGCGCTCAAAGGGTTCGTGAAGCTGGCCGTCGATCTGACGCGTAAGTACACGCGGCTGGCCCACCGTGAATTCGTAGCCTTCCCGGCGCAACTGCTCAATGAGAATGGCAAGCTGCAGTTCGCCTCGACCATAGACAAGAAACACATCGGGAGAGTCGGTCGCTTCAACGCGCAGGGCGAGGTTATTGGCCGCTTCTTTGAAGAGGCGCTCGCGCAGGTGACGTGAGGTTACGTACTGCCCTTCGCGTCCGGCAAAGGGGCCGTCGTTGACGCGGAACTCCATGGAGAGCGTCGGCTCGTCGATATGGAGAGGCGGTAGCGGCTGGGGATGGTCGGCGTCGGTAATGGACTCCCCCAGGCCAATGCCCTGCATGCCGGCTACTGCCACAATGGCGCCCGGACCGGCCTGTTCGGTTTCGACGCGCTGCAATCCTTCAAATTCAAACAGAGCTGTTACTGAGGCGGCTGTGCGGCGGCCGTCTCGGTGGCAGCACAGCACCTGCTGACGGTTGCGAAGCGTGCCCTGCACGATGCGGCCAATAGCGAGCGGGCCGCGATAGGGATCTGGTTGCACGTGTGTGACCAGCATCTGGAGGGGAGCGTTCGGGTCACCCTGCGGCGGCGGAATGTGGGCCAGAATAGCTTCGAAGAGGGGGCGCAGGTCGGTCAGGGGGGCATCGGGGTCGTGCGTGCAGCGGCCTTCCTTGGCCACGGTATAGAGCACCGGGAAGTCGAGCTGGTCTTCGGTAGCATCCAGATCGATAAACAGGTCATAGATTTCGTCGAGTACCTGACGGGGACGGGCATCCTTGCGGTCGATTTTATTGATCACAACAATAGCGGGCAGCTTCAGGGCCAGGGCCTTTGAAAGCACAAAGCGCGTCTGGGGTAGCGGACCTTCGGCCGCGTCAACCAGGAGCATGATGCCGTCCACCATGCGCAGCGTACGCTCCACTTCGCCGCCAAAGTCGGCGTGGCCCGGCGTGTCTACGATGTTGATTTTGACATCTCGGTACCATATGGCCGTGTTTTTCGCCATGATCGTGATGCCCTTTTCCCGCTCCAGGTCGAGCGAGTCGAGCACCCGCTCCTGCACGTCCTGATTGGCCCGAAAGATGCCGCTCTGCCAGAGCATCGCATCGACCAGGGTCGTCTTGCCGTGGTCGACGTGGGCTACAATGGCAATATTGCGGAGAGGATAGCTCATAGTGCTTCTGCGTCTGGCGGTAGATGCCTGCTTGTTGCAAGGCGGCTGTCTTTCGCGCAGCGCGGGGAAAGGTTCCGGCTTGTCGCGTTGCGAGACAGGTGCCTGATCTATGGCGCAGCGCTGTGCGCGTCGCCGGGGCGATGCATTTAACTCTACGTCCCCTTCTGTGTAAGGGAGGGGTCGCCCGTAAGGGTGTTGGCAGAATATGTAAGGTTAGGTTTTCCCGTCCTCCCAGGTTCTGGTCCCCCGATACAGAAAGAAAGTGTTGGGGAACCCTCTCTCAAAGACTCAAAGAGATTGTTGAGGGAGTGGTTAGCCACTTCAAAATAATTGTGCAAGAAGCTGATAAAGCCCACACATTAGAAGACAAGTCTTTACACGTTCTAACGTAAATTCTATCGAGCATAATAACTTATTAGAAGCGCGTTTTCGGAAGGGGGAGCTTTAGGGTAGTAAGTTATGGTCGCATGTTATTGCGTGGGTATACATTTACAACAGGAGCTTCCGCACCTTCCGGCGGACAGGGTTGGAGCGATCCGAACTTACGTATGTGGAGAGGGCTCTGGCAGGGGCTTCTCGCAGGAAGGGGACCGCTCATCCCTTGTTGAGGCAGGAATCTATCAGGCCTGTCCGGTTCAGTTGGCGCTGTTTTTGCCGATACCGGCGGGGGAGTTCAGGCGAAGACCATGACAGACGCAACGCTCGGTCTGTTACTTTTGCTGGCCCGGCAGGGAACCGTCGGGGTGCTCGACGACGCCGAACTGGCCCGCCGCATCCGTGCAGGGGATCAGCAGGCTTTTCGGCTTTTTTTTGAACGATACTACGCCTTTTTGCTGCACTACCTGGAACGAATGGGCGTTCCGTCGGCCGTCGCGGAGGATCTGGTGCAGCAGGCCTTTTTGGCTGTCTGGGAGCGGCGAGCGCAGATTGACCCGAACCGCTCTCTGCGGGCGTTTCTGTTTCGCATCGGGCATAACCGCGCGCTGAATCACTTTCGCGACACGCGCCGGCTGAGCCAGCAGGCTGAGCTTCCGGAGCTTTCAGATCCTGCTCCTGGAGCAGATCGCCAGACCGATGCCGGGTTTTTGCAGGCGCGATTGCAGGAAGCTATTGCACGACTTCCGGAGCGTCGCCGGGCTGTTTTCGAGCTCTGCTTTCTTCAGGAGCTGACCTATCGCGAAGCGGCGGAAGTGCTGGGGATCAGTCCAAAAACCGTAGAGAACCAGATGGCACAGGCGCTCCGGCAGCTTCGGGCCGCGCTGTCCGATTTTCGGTAGCAGAAATTGGGGCGATTCGGATGGGGGAAGGAGCCGCTTGCCGTGTATAGGAAGTAGCCAGCCAACGAGCGGCTGGCCTGTTGTACCATCCGAATCAACCAAACGACAGGAGGTGTGCGATGAAGCGGCTTTATCAAAGTGGACTGGCGCTGTTGCTGATGGCATCGCTGGCAGCCTGTGATGCATTGCAAAATGCACAGGAAGAACAGGAGCTTAACGAGGAGGTCGCCCGTGAAGTAGCTGAAGTGGTGGCGCAGTCACTGGCCGACCAGAGCGACGGCATGATGACCGATCTCTACGATGCGACGGCCACATTTGACCAGCGCGGTATGTATTACCTGACCGGTAGCGTCGTCTCGAAAAACGGCGACGAGGTGCAGAACCCGCGTTACTGGCGGGGCATGCGCCGGGGCTTCCGAGTAGATTACGACTCAACAACCGGGACGTTTACCATTCATTTCGTTCATGAGGTTACGCGTCCCAATTTCCGCAAGTCTATTGAGGCGCTGTTAAAGTACATTTTCAAGGACAAAAATGGCCAGTTTATTGCACGTCCCCGCGCAGAGCGTAATCGGATTGCTTCCATTGATTTTGAAGGGTATCGCAAAGGATCTGTGGCGCATCGGACGCCTTCGGGCAACGAACGGAGCGCTTCGTTCGAGCGTCGGGCTACCTGGCATGTAGAAGGCCTGGAGGCAGAAAGCGATACGATTACCTTTGAAGGAGAGCAGGAAATGGAGGGAGCCCGGCATTTTGTGAACCGAGAAGGGCAGGAGGTGGAGCAGGAATTCCGGGCCCGGTTGGTTACCGATGGACCGATTGTCATTCTGAAGCCTTCAGCTACCGATTCGCTGGAGCATCTGACCTACGGTACGCTGGCCTATGAAGTACGGATGGTCAAGCGCACAGGGGACAAGGAGGTGGTGCATGAGGTAGAAGGGACCATTGAAATGAATGGGGATGGTTCGGCGCTTGTGCGCTTCTATGGCGTGCCGCAGACGTACCGTATTTTCCTGAGCACCGGTGAGGTTAAGCGAGAGTCGTAAGCCACGGGGTAAGCGGGGCGCCCCACGGGCGCCCCGCCCTTACGTTTCTTGAGGTATGATGCAGCAACCATCCCATAGCGACCGTGACGAAACGCTCGCCCGGCGGATCGGGCAGCTTCGGGAGGCGGGACAACCGCTACATACGGATCCGGAGCTGAGGAATGATCCGCTGGGGCGGGCGTTGCTGGCGCTGGCCGATGAAGTGGCTCCAGTCGATCAACCAGCGCGGCGCGAGCGCATCTGGCAGCAGATTGCTATGCGGATGCATCGGCAGGCAGCCGATCGTATGCCGCAGCGCCCCGCTCTGAAGCGCCGTCCGCGCTGGCGTCGCGCGCTGGCTGTGGCTATCGTGTTACTGGCTGCTGGCCTGGGATGGTGGCTGCATCTACTTCGAGAAGCAGCTCCCGTGCTGGTGGCCTCGGCCACTACAACCCGTCAGGTATACACGGCGCCGGACGGATCGCACATTACTCTTCGTCCCCATTCGCGCCTTTATCTATTGACACACGCCGACAAAGTCTTACGGTATCGGCTAGAAGGAGAAGCTTTCTTCGAGGTAGTGCATCGGCCCACGCGACAGTTTCAAGTAGAGGCTGGACCGGTGCGCGTTACCGTGCTGGGCACGCGATTCGACGTGCGCACCTGGAGCGGTGTAGAAGTATTTCTGGAGGAAGGACGAGTGCAGTTAGAAGGACCGGCAGGGCAGCGCCAGGTGCTCACAGCGGGTCAGCGTAGCCGCCTCACCGCTGACGGACATCTGACGTCCCCGGAGCCTGCCTCGGCCGAAGACTACCTGGATTGGATGCAGGGACGGCTGGCTTTTACGCAGGAGCCAGCCAGCCAGGTGGCTGCCGAACTGGCGCATCACTTTGGCGTGCAGATTACGCTGCCCGAACCCTATGCCTCGCAGACGCTCAGTGGTACGCTTCTGCTGGATAGCCTGGAGCAGACGCTGGAAGATCTGAGCCGGGCCTTAGGCGGTCGTTTTATCAGAATCGCTCCCGGGCACTACCGATTTGAGGCCCATGCGGTGCGATAGGATCGTGCGTTGGCTGATGGGGGTGGGACTTGGCCTGCTGGGCCTGACGGCAACGGTTCAGGCCCAGTCGGTGGTCTATCACGACACGCCGCTTCGCCAGGTGCTGGACGATGTTGCCCGGCGCACAGGCTATCAGGTCCTCTATCGCGATGCGCTGGTTAGCGGCCGCACCGTTACGCTGGCAACTTCTACCTCCGAGCTGCTCAAGGCACTTACCCGCGAACTGAGCCGTCAGGGGCTGGTGCTGGAAGCCGACACCGTGCGACGGCAACTTATTCTACGGGAAGCCCCTTCGCGAAGCGTCTCAATAGAAGGCCAGGTGCGTGACAGAACAACAGGGATGCCGCTGCCGTACGCGACGGTTTCCTGGTGGGCAGGCGACCAGCTTTTAGGCACCATGGCCGATGCAGACGGGCATTTTTCTCTCACGCTGCAACGGGCGGCTGCGCAGGATACGCTCGCTCTGACTGCTTCCTACGTGGGGTACCGGCCACAAACCGTGCGGCTAGCGGTCCGCGACAAACAGGAGTCCCTGACGATTTTCCTGCAACACCAGGACAAAAAACTGCCCACCGTCCTGATTGTCGGAAGCGCTGCGTGGCTGGATGGAATCGATACAACCTGGCAGCGCCTGGTGCAGCCTGAACGCTTTGCGCCGTTTGGAGAACGGGGCGTGCTGCGGGCGCTTCAGGCTCTGCCAGCCGTTGGATTGGCTGTTGGACTGGAAGGGTTGACCGTGCGAGGAAGCCAGACGGACGGATTTCAGGTATTGCTCGATGGCGTGCCCGTCTACCATCCCTCTCATTTGTTTGGGTTGTTCGATGCCTTTAACCCGGATGCATTGCAGGCGGTGGGCTTTTTCTATGATGTAGCACCGGCTACCTATGCTGCCCCACCGGGCGGCACCCTTGCCTTCGTGACCCGCAGCGGGGCTTATCAGCGGCTGGGGGGCGTTGCCGGTCTGAGTAACGTGGCGGGTCGTCTCTTACTGGAAGGCCCTCTGGGGCGCTCGGGAAGCTGGTTGCTGGCAGGCCGCCGGTCATTGCTGGACGTGCTTGCCTGGCCGGGTAATGATCGGCTGGTCGCCTTCGGCCTGGATGTGGCCCGCCCAACCGGACCGCTGCCGCCCAATGTGGCCGACCTGGAGGCGCGTCTGTTAGAACTGGGCCCTTCCACAGCAACGTTTTATGACGTGCATGGCAAGCTGCGCCTGGAAAGCAGACGTGTCCGCCTAACCGTAAGCGGCTATCTGGGCAGCGACGACGCACGTCAACAGGCCCAGCGCCTGATGCCGCGCTGGAACGCCCGTGGTAGGATTATCGGCTTTGAATGGCAACCGGTGACCACCTGGCAGCGCTGGACCAACCGTACAGCAAGCATTCAACTGACCTATCAGATGGCGGCGGGCTTTCATCTTCGGACGTTGCTGGCCACCACTGCCTATGCAAGTCGCTACGCCAAAGATGATTTTCTGTATGCTTTTGCCGGCGGCGGGCTGCAAAAACTGTTTCGACGATTGGCCCCTTTTGCCTACGCGAATGCGTTGCGTGAATGGCGCTGGGAGCAAACGTTACAAATCGTTCAGGGCACCGGTTACTGGACGCTAGGCTATGCGCTGCAGCAGCTAACCCTTACGTACGAAGAGCATTCGGCCGTCCGAGCGCGTCCGTTTCAGGAAAAGCAACAGGCCGTGCAGACCGACGCCTTCTTGCAGTATGAAGGACGGCCTGACCCGCTGCTGAACGTACTGGCAGGGCTGCGACTCCATGCATTTTCAACGGGACCCTATTTCCGACTTTCGCCGCGACTGCAGCTTACGGTGCATCCTGACGGACGCTGGTCGGCAGGGGTGGGCTTCAGCCGAAACTATCAGTTCCGGCACCACCTGGCCTTCGAGAATATGAACAGCACAGGGGTGTGGTTGCTCACAGGGCGCGACCAGCCTCCGACCGTCGTTGATAACGTGAGCGTAGGGGTACAATTGCGGCCAGGACATACGCGGATCCAGCTTGACGCCTACGTCCGGCGTTTTGCGAACGTGTGGCAACATGAAGTGGTAGCCCCTTTCTTTCTGATTGCCCGCGATCCGGAAACAACCACGCCCTGGCTTACCGGCGCGCGAAGCCGAGCCTATGGGCTGGAAATGTTGCTGGACCAGCCGCTTGGCCCATTTCGGGCCACGCTGGCCTATGCACTGGCCCGCGTTGAGCTGGCCCATGATGCCCTGAATGGCGGCGCGTGGTATCCAGCTCCCTGGGATCGTCGGCATCAATTCCGGGCTTATCTGGACGTGCCCCTCTGGTCGGCCGCAGCGCTCACGCTCGCCTGGTTTTCAGCTTCTGGACCACCCAACACGGAACGTTATACGGAGCAGACGCAGCCTGAACGGTTAGGACCCTACCACCGCATGGACCTGACGCTGACGAGTCGCTATCGCCTGGCTTTCGCAACAGCAGAAATGCGGCTGGGGGTGTTCAATCTGTTTAACCGGGCTAACCCCTGGTACCGCGAGCCCGTGCTGGTACTGGTAGGCGAGCGGCTGCCGCGCCGTTTTGCTTTTGCACCCGTTGATGTGTATGATCTGGGCCGGCAGGCCTCTTTCGAGTTAGTGCTGCACTTCTGAACATCTAGCCTCTACGCTATACAAAAGATTATACAGAACTTGTAAGAAATTTAACCAGGCGCACTTCCTGTCGATACCCAGAAAGAAAGCGCATTCTGGGAACGTCTAGCCTCACCTGAACATGCGTATGAGGCATGGCAGGCGCCTACCAAGCGCGCTGCCTGCACCGGCAACGGGACCTGTCGAAGTCTGGGACCGGTCGGACAATCCCGTGCAACGGCACTGGCGATTGTTCAGGGAGGGAGCGCCCGATCCTGATGCAGGGGATCGGAGGAAAGACCGACCGGATCCCGGGGAGGCCGGGAAAACGCACCGGGGAAGTTTCGAGATGATCTGGACGCTGCCCCGGGACGCCTGCGTGTGGGAGGTAAACCGGGAGACAGAAGCACCAACCTCTCGGGAGACGGGGCACGATTTCCAGATAGCAGTTGACCTGGACGCCTACGTGCAATTCCTGTGCTCAGAAAGGGACCTGGGCGGGACGGCTAATTGACTGCCAGGGGAAGTGCATGAAATCGCTGCGGCAGAAACGCATGGATAACGAACGCAGGGACGGCAATGAAGACCATGAAATACAGATTGCTCTGGTGTTTTCTGCTGCTTCTGCCGGGAAATGCAACGGGTGCAGAAAGCGGGTTGATTCAGACGATACCTGTAGAGCGGACGCGCATTTACCGCACTAAGGCGACGTTCCTATACCATTTTGCGCAGTTCAGCCTCTGGCCTGATAAGGCTTTTGAAGGTGCCGAAACGCCCCTTCGACTGTGCCTCCTGGGAAAGAATCCTTTTGGAGAGGCGCTGGAACAGCTCAAAGGGAAGACTGTGCACAACCGACCGCTGGAGATTCGCCATTTACCTGCTGGTGCGTCGGCCCAAGGTTGCCATATCGTGTTCATAGGGGCGATGCCGACCCAGATGCTGCAGGCAGCGCTGGCGCAGTTGCGACATCAGCCCGTGCTGACGATTGGCGAAGGCGAGGATTTTCTGAGACAAGGGGGGATTGTACGCCTGGTGGAAGAGGGGAATCGCGTGCATTTTGAAATTAATGTCACGGCGGCTCGCCGGGCAGGGCTTCAGTTGAGTGCGCGTCTGCTCCGGCTGGCCCGAATCTACGAGGAAAAAAGATGAGGCTCGTAGATCGCTGCTCGCTTAAAACGCAGATGATTCTGATCGTGCTGTGGACCAGCACGGTCATTCTGCTACTGACGGGCGTACTGTTTGCCCTGTACGATCTGGCGCAGTTTCGGCGCGAGAAGGCGCGCGAGCTGGAAGTGCTGGGCCGATTACTGGCTGAGCATAGCGTGGCCCCCCTGGTTTTTCAGGATGCTCCGGCAGCCACGGAGGTGCTGGAAGGCGTGCGCAGCATTCCATCGGTGCAGATCGCAGCGCTGTATACCCCGGATGGAAGGCCGTTTGCCTGGTACCTCAATGGCGTGGAAGCCACCGAATTGCCGGAGCGTCTGCCGGCTGTCGAGAAGGGACGCACCTTTCTGCATCACGTAGAAACCGTGCGGTGGGAGGGGCAAACGCAGGGCTATGTTTATCTGCGAGCAAGTCTGCTGGGCTGGCGAGAGCGCATGATACACTATGCGTCCGTAGGCGGTAATGTCATTTTGCTGGCCCTGGGCATCAGCATGATACTGGTAGCGTTGCTGCAGCGGGGCCTTGTGCGCCCGCTGGAACGTTTGCGTCAGGTAGTGCGCTCAGTCGCCGAAACCCATGACTACTCGATTCGGGTGCCGGTCGAAGGTCCCGTTGAACTGCGCGAGCTGGCTGCCACGTTCAATGAAATGCTGACCCGCGTCCAGGAACACCAGGCCGTGCTGGTGGCTGCCAAAGAAGCCGCTGAAGAAATGGCACGTCTGAAAAGCACGTTCCTGGCCAACATGAACCATGAAATCCGCACGCCGCTGGCCGGTATTCTGGGCTACGCGCAGATTCTGGAAGAAGAGCTGCAAGATCCGATGCAACGCGAAATGGCACAGGTTATCAAACAGAGTGGGCAACGGCTGCTCGATACGCTGGATTCCCTGCTCTACATGTCTTGCCTGGAGGCCGGTACGGTGTGCGTGCATCATCGAGAGCTGGATGTGGTAGCTGCCACGCGGGCCGTGATCAACGAATTAGAGCCGCTAGCCCGCAGCAAAAAACTGGAGCTCACGCTGCAAAGCAGCGAAGCTGCCCTGACCGCCTGCATCGATGAAGGGCTCTGGGAGCGATTGGTCAAAAATCTGGTGCATAATGCAATTAAATTTACCGAAAAAGGTGGCGTGACCGTGCTCCTGGAGGGAGACGCCGAAACCATCCAGTTGCAGGTCGCTGACACGGGCATTGGTATTCCGGAAGAGCTACAGTCGGTCATCTTTGAGGAATTTAAGCAAGCATCCAGTGGGCTTTCCCGCGATTATGAGGGCAGTGGGCTTGGCCTGACCATCGTGCAGCGCATTGTACGGCTACTGGATGGACAGATTTATGTAGAAAGTCAACCAGGGATTGGCAGCATCTTCACGGTGATTATTCCTCGCCGCCGCGAACAGTCAGCAGACAGCCGCGTGGCGACAAACGGAACGTCCTGCGCGCAGGCTTAGCTACCATGCTCACGGAGGGCCAGCCGGATGAGCTCTTCTGCCGACTGAAGTCCTGGATGTTGCCGAAGCACTTTGCGCAGACTGCGTTCGGCCGCCGCACGGGGCAGGCCCAGCGCTTCCAGCGCTGCCAGAGCATCGGCTCGCGCCTGCGCGCGCACGTCGTCCACACCTGCCGGCGCAAGTTCGGCCAGATCCAGCAGTGCCAGACGATCCCGCAGCTCTACAATTAATCGTTCGGCCAGGCGCTGGCCTACTCCAGGTATGCGCTTCAGCGCCTGTGCATTTCCGGTCGTTACAGCGTCCCGGAGCTGACCCGGAGAGAGGGTAGAGAGGGCAGCCAGCGCCAGACGAGGCCCTACACCGGCTACCCCGATGAGCAGCTCAAACAGCGCGCGCTCGGCCTCCGTTGCAAATCCGAACAGCAGCACTGCGTCTTCCCGCACATAGTAATGGGTAAATAGATGGACGGGCGCACCGACCTCGGGCAACACTTCATAAGTGGACGTGGGGATCAGCAGCCGGTAGCCCAGGCCGTGCACGTCCACAATCACTTCGGTCAGCTTTTTAGCCGCAAGTTTTCCGGAGACGTAGGCGATCATGCAGAGCGTTCTGACTGGGTTTGCAGGGCTGCGGTGTGGTTCCGGCGCACCTCTTCAAGCACCGTCCGGTTCCAGCGCATGACAATGGGCAGGCGACGTCCAATGCCAAACGCCTTGCCCGTTACCCGCAGGCCCGGAGGCGTCTGCCGGCGTTTGTACTCGTTGCGGTCCACGCGCCCCAGGATGTCCGCCACCAGGGCGCGATCGAACCCCGTGGCCGCAACAATTTCGTCCACTTCTTCCCGGTGTTCAATGTAGTGTTGCAGGATTACATCCAATACTTCATAGGGGGGTAAGGTGTCGGTGTCTTTTTGCCCGGGGCGCAGCTCGGCTGAGGGAGGTTTGGTCAGGATGCGTTCGGGGATGACGTAACGGCCGGCTCGGGCATTGATGTAGCGGGCCAGGCGATAGACCTGCGTCTTGTAGACGTCGGCCAGCACGGCCAATCCTCCGTTCGTGTCGCCGTAGAGCGTTACGTACCCGACGGCCATTTCGCTCTTGTTGCCCGTTGAAAGCAACAGGTAGCGAAACTTGTTCGACAGCGCCATGAGCGTGACCCCCCGCGCACGCGCCTGGATGTTTTCTTCCGTGACATCTTCCGGCAGGTCGTCAAAGACCGGTGCCAGCATCTCACGAAAGGCCTCAACGGCTGGCATAATGGGAATCACATGGAACGTAATGCCCAGGTTTTCGGCTAGCTGGCGGGCATCTTCCACCGACTCCGGCGAAGAGTACTTCGAAGGCATGGCTACGCCAACGACGCGCTCCGGCCCCAGTGCCGCTACAGCCAGCGCGCAGGTGACGGCCGAGTCGATGCCTCCGGAGAGCCCAAGCACAACCTTTTCAAATGCACCCGTTTTGTAGAAATAGTCTCGAATGCCCAGCACCAGCGCATCATGCAGATCCTCAATGTCAGTGCGCTGGTGCACATACGGGGCATAGGATGCGTCGGTATCCCAGAGGAGCAGGGCTTCCTGAAAGGAGGGAGCGCACAGCAGAATCGAGCCGTCCGGGGCATGAACCCGGCTGTCGCCATCGAAGATCAGCTCGGTATTAGCGCCTACCTGGTTGACGTAAACGAAGGGGACGCTGTGCTCGCGGCAGATCCCTTCGATAATTCGGCTCCGTTCGTCGTGTTTGCCCAGCGAGAAGGGAGAAGCGCTGATGTTGACAAACAGATCGAGCCCCTGCGTGGCCAGCTCGTCGATGGGGTTTTCGTCGTAGAGGTGGTAGGGGGCCCAGTCCTCGTTGTTCCACATGTCCTCGCAGATATGCAGGCCTATCCGGAGGCCGCGCCAGTGTACGACCGGCTGGGGAGGGCCAGGCTCGAAGTAGCGGTATTCGTCAAACACGTCGTAGGTGGGCAGCAGGCGCTTTGTGACCCGGGCGACGACACGTCCGCCTTCCAGTAAGAGGGCTGCGTTGAAAAGCCGCTTGCCGACCGGATTTTCGTTGCGAATGGGAGCGCCCAGAATCACGCCGAGGTCCGGAGGAACTTCTAATGCAATGGTTTCAACCGTGTGCGCAATCGCTTCGATGAAAGCCGGCATGTCGAGCAGGTCCTGGGGCGGATAGCCTGCCACGCACATTTCCGGAAAGATGACCAGTTCGGCCCCCTGACGATAGGCCTGGTGTGCATAGTCGACAATCTTGCGGCGATTACCCTGCAGGTCGCCAACGATCGGGTTGAGCTGCACCAGCGCGATTTTCATAGGCACCTGGCACATTAGACAGCGAATGCGACGCCGCAGAACACGCCGCAGGGGACCAGTGCGTTCCCTTCAGCCGGCTCGGAGCCAGCCCAGATAGGCGGCTTCCAGAGTATCGGCCTCGGGTAGATGATTGCAAAAGTCAGCAATCGGACCAGCAAAACGCACGCGTCCCCGGTGCAG
Source organism: Rhodothermus profundi (assembly GCF_900142415.1). Classification (NCBI taxonomy): domain Bacteria; kingdom Pseudomonadati; phylum Rhodothermota; class Rhodothermia; order Rhodothermales; family Rhodothermaceae; genus Rhodothermus; species Rhodothermus profundi. The sequence goes on along the minus strand of NZ_FRAU01000004.1, from coordinate 111,223 downwards.
CACCACCAGGTAGTCGCACAGGCGCTCAAGCTTGTCCAGCCGGTGGGAACTGATCAGCAGCGTGGCGCCCTCACGATTATGCGCATGTAGCAGGTCGATGGCGGCCTCGATCGCCTGTGCGTCCATGGCTTCGAAGGGTTCGTCCAGCACGATCAGGCGTGGCCGGTGCAGCAGCGCCAGCAGGAAAGCCAATTGGCGTCGCATGCCGTTTGAATAGGTTTCGATCCAGCGATCGAGCGCTGTGGCTACTTCAAAGGGACGGGTCAGCGATTCGATCCGGGCAGCGGCCTGGTCAGGGGGAAGACCGTAAAGCTGCGCCGCCAGTTCGAGCTGCTCGCGGCCCGTAAGGCGTTCCATCAGCGCCAGGTCTTCCAGCATGAAGCCCACCTGGCGTTTGTAGGCATGACGACCCCAGCGTAGGGGGTGCCCCAGCACCGTAATCTGGCCAGCGTCGGGCCTGAGCAGGTTGGCCAGGATGCGAATCAGCGTGCTTTTCCCGGCTCCGTTGGGGCCGAGCAGGCCGCAGCGCGCACCTTCAGGCACCTGAAAGGTCACGTCCTGCAGGGCCTGCGCGGTGCCTTTTCGACTGCGAAAGCGCTTGGAGCAACGGTAAACGTCCAGCGCTGTTGCGTTCATGCGCGTCTTACCGACAGTTCCAGGGAGTCCAACTGGCGCGCTGTCCGGGAAAACAGCGGGCGGCTGAAGCGCCACAGAACAAAAAGTAGCAGGGGCACCAGAAGCGGCAGCAGGTAACCCAGCAGGACGATACCCAGCGTGAGCAATTGTGTCCCGCCCCCGATAAACCCGGCTACAACAGGGGCTTCGGGCCACCAGCGGCGCACGGCCGGATAAACGGCCAGTCCGGCGACAGAGCCGCCGCTCAGGGCGGTGAGGCTCAGAGCCGTCAGCGGCAGCAGATCCTGGCGCCAGGTGGCCGGATGCAGGGCGATCCAGCATGCCAGCATGGCCAGCGCCACCAACCCCTGCTGATGCAGCAATACCTGACGTTTACGGCGGAGCAATTCGGCCAGATCAACGCCCCAGAGGCGGTAGCAGCACCATTCGTGGTCGTTGACGAACCATTCGAAAAACGGCGCAATCAATGCCATGCTGCTACCGATAGCATACAAGAGCCGGAGCGTATCGTGCGCTTCCGGGGCATACTGCCCCAGCTTCCAGAGCAGCAGCGCCATCAGTCCCACGACCAGGAAGGCGGCCCCCCTGGATCGAGAGCGACCGTGCAGGCGCAACAGCAGGCAGTGCACCGAACGCATGGCTCATCCCCGGCTGGCCCACCCGGCAATCAGCAGCGCCGCGGCCGTATGCCCCAGCAGCCATAATATCGGCGTCAGCACGGGCGCACCGCTCAGCATGGCCGCCATGGCTTCCCCATAAGACCCTGCCAGCGGCACGTAGCGCGACAGCGAAAGCAACCAGGCGACGAACGCCCGAACAGCCGGGAGCCAGTTGGCCGCTATATTCGGCAGAATAAGAAGCCACCCGCCTATCAGTACGAGCTGGAGCAATTCGTGACGCCCCTGAAGCCGACCGCCCCAGCGACACCACGCAGCAAACAGCAGCGCAAACAGACCGACCAGGACAAGCAGCGTCAGCCCGATGGCCGCCAGGGCCTGCCCCACCGGGAAGAAGGCGGCGAACCCGACAGCTAGCCCCAGCAAGTAAAAACCAGCGAGCATCAGCAGGCCGGGCTCTAGCACAAAAAATGCCAGCGCATACCTCGGCATGTGGGAGAAGCGAACAAGCACCCCCCGGTGCCAGTCGGTCCGTCGGACAAGTCGAAAAACCAGGTAGCATAATACCAGGTAGCTATACAGCAGAAGGGTAACGGTATAGGTGGCCGCATTGCCGGCGTTCCGGGGATACATGCTCTGAAACAGGGGTAGAATAAAGCCCAGCGTAAAAATGCCGATCCCACTCAGGGCGACCAATGCCCAGAATTCCAGCAACGACCACCCCCGGCCGATCAGGCGGTAGTTAAGCCGAAGCCAGGGGCGAAATGGACTTACTGCAAACATTCCGTTACGAGCCCTGTGCCCACTGCGGTTGGGCCAAGAATGGCATTGCTTAAATATAGCGTCCATCCTACTGCTCCTGCAGGGGGCACGGCAAAAAGCCCGATAAAGAACACGATTGTACCTGCAATGGCAAGGCCACACTGCAACGCATCCAGAAAACCACGTTCCGGTTCGTGCTGAGCCCGGGCCACGAGCGAACCGGCAACGGGATGCAGCATGACGTAGCCCAGCGTGATGCGGAGAAGCCTGCGTATCCAGTGGATCATAGCGAACCAGTAGCTTGGATGGGTGATGAGTTGGCGTTAAAAGGTAACACACACAAAAAGGTAACACACACAAGTCAAGTGTAACCGTGCGATAACCTGAACTCGGACCACTTCTAAATTTTGCAATTTCAGCATCCTGAGGCGCGTTGGGGCGTTGGTGAAACCGTTACACCAGAGCCAACCTGTATGTTTGCATGGAATCTCAAATAAAAGCCTGTGCGGAACTGGTCGAACAATCGGCTGCCGGGGCGGATGGACTGGTGCAGGTGGAGGTAGATCCGGCCTCGGGACGCCTGACGCTTACCTATGATCGCCAGCGGCTTTCGGCAGCGGAGGCCGAGCGGCTGGCCCGGGAGCTGGCGGCTGCTCTGGAAGAGCGGCCGGCCCATTGCACCCTGCATGTGCAGGAGCAGGGCGGCCGCAGTTGCGAGACCTGTGCGCTGGCGCTGGAGCGACGGTTGCAGACGCTGCCGGGTGTGCGGCAGGCGCACGTGTCGTTTCGGGGCGGTGTGCTGCATGTTGCCTACGATGCGGCGCAGACCTCGCCGGAGGAGCTGGCCCGCGTGGTCGAGCGCTTCGGCGTGCGAACGTTGCCGTCTGAGCCAGCGCAATCCTGGCGTCTCTGGCTTCAGGGAACGCGCCGAGAGGCGCTCTTCGTGGCCCTGACGCTGGGTGGACTGGTTGTGGGGTGGCTGGCCGGACGGCTGGGAGCGCCGTCGCTTGTGAGCGCTCTGGCCTATGGGATTGCCTATGTCTTCGGGGGGTGGGACGGGCTGCGTAATGGCATTGAAGCGCTGCGGCATCGCACGGTCGATATCGACCTACTGATGGTGCTGGCGGCGTTAGGTGCGCTGGTCGTCGGGGCGCCGGCTGAGGGGGCCATGCTGCTGTTTCTGTTTTCGCTGTCCAATCTGCTGCAGCATTATGCCATCGGACGCTCGCGGCGAGCTATTCAGGCCCTTATGGAGCTTCGACCTGACCGGGCACGGGTGATCCGGGAGGGGCGAGAAGTGGAGCTGCCCGTGGAAGCGGTGCAGGTTGGAGAGGTGTTCGTGCTGCGTCCGGGAGACCGCGTGCCGCTTGATGGCGTGATTGTTCGGGGCGAAAGTGCGCTAGACGAATCGTCCATCACGGGTGAGTCGATGCCGGTGGATAAGGGGCCCGGGCAGGAGGTGTTTGCCGGCACGATCAACACGACGGGAAGCCTGGAGGTGCGCGTGACCCGACCAGCCTCGGCTTCGACGCTGGCTCGCATGATTGAGCTGGTTGAACAGGCGCAGAGCGAAAAGGCCGTAACCCAGCGGTTGATTGATCGTCTGGAGCAACCCTATGCGCTGGGAGTGCTGGGGCTGACAGCGCTGGCGATTGTGGTGCCGGTCGTTTTCTGGGGAGAACCTTTTGGAGAGGCTTTTTACCGGGCCATGACGCTTATGGTAGCCGCCTCGCCCTGTGCCGTCGTAATTTCGACGCCGGCTGCTGTGCTGTCGGCCATTGCGGCCGGGGCGCGGCGGGGCGTGCTGTTCAAGGGGGGCGTCTATGTCGAGGCGCTGGCGCGCGTGCGGGCCGTTGCGTTTGACAAGACCGGTACGCTTACCGAAGGTCGGACCCGCCTGGTGCAGATCGGGGTGCGTGCAGAGGCAGGACTCTCCGAAGCGGAACTGCTGCGGCTGGCTGCTGCGGTGCAGCAGCGCTCAGAGCATCATCTGGCGCGGGCTACTGTTGAGGCGGCTCGTGCGCGGGGCGTGCAGGTGCCGGCGGTCGAAGGTTTTCAGGCAGTAGTGGGCAAGGGCGTGCGGGCTAAGGTAGGCGAGGCCACGGTGCACGTGGGTAATCTGCGCTACTTCGAGGCAGCGTGGCAGGAGGCCGAAGGGTTTACCGAAGGAAAGGAAGCCGTTGAGGCGCTGGCCCGTCAGGGCAAGACGGCCGTACTGGTAGCGTGGGAGCGTGCCGGCCGCAAGGAGGTGCTGGGCTGGCTGGCCTTTGCGGATCGATTGCGACCCGGCGCCGCCGCAGTGATGCAGCGGCTCCGAAAGCTGGGGATTGCCCGAATCATGTTGCTGACAGGCGACAACCGCTACGTGGCCGAGGCTATTGGCCGGGAGGCAGGTGTCGATGTCGTGGCTGCCGAATTACTGCCTGCTCAGAAAGTTGCCCAGGTGAAAGCCCTGGTCGATCGCTACGAAGCGGCCGCGATGGTGGGAGACGGGGTGAACGATGCGCCGGCACTGGCAGCGGCCACGGTGGGGATCGCCATGGGAGGTGCCGGCACAGACGTGGCACTGGAGACCGCCGACGTGGTGCTCATGCGCGACGACCTGCACCAACTACCCTATGCATTGGCGCTCAGCCGCGCAACACGCCGCACGTTGCTGGTAAACTTCGCGATTGCGTTTGGCGTGATGGGGCTGATGATCGGTGCGATTCTGCTGCAGGGGATGTCGCTGCCTCTGGCAGTGGTGGGGCATGAAGGGTCCACGGTTCTGGTTTCGCTGAATGGCTTGCGATTATTAGGCTTTCGGGAATCGTAGCATACTACTGGTAGCCAATCTCCGAGCTCAGCAAGATCTTGCTGGGCATGAACGTGCCACTGCCGCGTCCGATCAGCCGGTTGCGCTCGTCGTAGAGTTCTCCTTCGGCGACGAGCAGACGAGGCGCATGATGCACCAGTCGGCCTCTGGCTTTCAGAACACCTGACGTAACCGGGCGCAAAAAGTAAAGGGTAAAGCTTACGGTTACGATAAAGAAGCGGGTTTCGACAGACTGCGCGGCAAAGAAGGTTACGTCATCCAGCGCCTTAAAGTAGACCGCGCCGTGCACGGCACTGGCCGCATGGAAGAATTCTGGACGGATCGGGATTGTCAACGTAGCCTGTCGTTCCGACACGTGCAGTTGCGGCTGAAAGTAGGCGTTAATCGGCGCCTGCTGGTACATACGCTCCAGTTTTCGGAAATGGGCTTCCGGATCCATCGCTGGATATCAGACTGCTCCATGAGATAGAGGACGGCAGTAAAGAAAGTGCGCTTGCCTGTCATTTGCAATGGCGTGAGGGGGGTATGCAGCCAGCTCAGGGAGAAACGGAATGAGGCAGGGCGATGGCATACAGGTACCAGGCTGCGTGGGGCAACCATTGTTCGGTCCAGCGCCAGTCGGTGTCCTGTCCGGTGACGGCATAGCCCAGGTTGTAGGCAATGCCGCCTGGTCCTTTCAGCCCGCCAGTGATGCCGTTACTGATGCCGCCCGGAGCGTTCGTGTACGCATAGCTATTGAAGAACAGATACTCCGGGTTGTTACGTCCTACTCCTTTCAGCATGCACACGTCGTACGGATTGCGGCCGAGGATCCAGTGGAGCTGGTCCCAGGCAAACTGGTGCAACTCCCGATAGAAGGTCGTGTCGGTGGCAAAGAAAGGAGCGGCCATGCGAGCAGCCGCTGCAAGGGAAGCCAGCCGGGCATTTTCGCCTTGCCACCAGGGAGCTGCTTCGGTGTTGTGGGGAAAGAAGAAGGCGCTGTAGCGACGGCCAGTGGTATCCTGAACAAGCTGCCGGGCATACCCGAAAGGATTGGGGACCTCGCGCGTGATCGTCAGTTCAAAGCGCAGGGCTCGCCGCACGACGTCCAGCACCGCCGCGCGACGCGCCGAATCGGCTATGGACAGGTAGTTCAGGAGACTGACCACGGGCAGTCCCGCATCGGAGGGATGGAAGAACGGCCGGTCGGTATCGTCGGCCCGCCAGTAATCTCGATAGGGACCCCACGTGGCAAGACGCGCCATCAGGCGACGGGCCCGCCGATAGGCGGCTTCACGGTAGGCCGTCTTGCCGGTTGCGCGATACAGTTCGGTGGCTGCCATTAAGGCGCTGTAGTCGTCCAGGATGTTTTCGCGGCCATCGTTGGTAAGCTGACGGTTGTACCGTTCCAGAAAGGCAAAAGCGGCCTCAGCAGTCCGCAGGTAGGTGGTCTGATCGAAATCGCCATGCACGGGCAGCGTGCTGGCTCGGGCCAGGGCCGCAATGGCCAGTCCTCCGCCTGCCCGGTAGCTGACGTCGTACAATGCGATGGAGTCGTTAACGGCCAGCACTTGCTCCTGCTTGGTCCGCGTGGCTGGATCGGCCAGGGCATAAGCAGCCCGCGTGGCTGCGATTACACGGTCTTCCGGGCGCTTTGCCGGACCGGGGGCAGCCACCGACCGAAAAAACGAGCCGTAGGGGTCGCGCATGCGCACAAGAAAGTCGGCTCCGTAGAGGGCTTCGTCGAGCGCTCGAATCCGATACTGGTGAACGTCGGGGTCGTCTCGCTCGGAAAGCAATCGGTACGCTTCCAGCAGTACCCAGACGACCAGGGGCGTTTGCTGGGGATTGAAATACGTAGAAAAGGATAAATGCGACAGGTGTTTGCCATAGTCGCCGGTAGCATCGTACCAGCCGCCGCGCACGTCCACGCATCCTGTGCGGAAGCCTCCCTCGAAGGGGCGGCAGCGGTCGGCACGGTCGTAGCGTCCTGAACTTCGCTGGCTCTTGAAATAGAACAGCACGTCCGAAAGCGTTCGGCGCACCAGCAGATTGTTCTGCAGTTCAAAAGGAAAAGAAGTCACCGGGCCCTGATTTGTCTCGCAGCGCAGCCAGTAGAAACCCGCTTCGGTCACGGAGGAAAAATCCAGGCGCCAGAAGTGCCAGGCTGGCCAGTCTTTGACGCGTCCGAGGGGTTCCGGGAAGATGCGCAAGATCATGTTTCGGGTGTCTGCTTTATAGAGGAAGCAGCCGGTCGGCTGCAGGGTAGCGGATCCCTGAAGGAGCGCTTGCTTCGGACCTCGGGCTTCATAGCCTATATGATTGGTCAGAATGCGTGGCGTGAACGTGGTGTCGAAGAGGACGCCAACGAGCAAAAACAGGAAACGCAGCATAGTCTGCGGTAAGTAGCTTTTGAATCCCCCAGAGAATAAGGGGAGCTCGAGGCTCGTGCAACCGGCACAACGGCTGGGAGCGGTCTCAATTTGCAGGTTCCGGAAGCACCGAGCTATAGCGGTGGGTCAGTGCCATGAAGTGCCGGCATTGCTCCTGCACCCAGGTCGCATCGCGGCCTAGCTCGGCAGCAATGCGTTGCGCTACAGCCGGGGCGGCCTGGCATGCAGCCTCTGCATCGAGAAACAGCGCGCGCGTGCGCCGCGCCAGCACGTCTTCAAGGGTGCGTGCCATTTCGTAGCGGACCGCCCAGACCACTTCGACCATGCGGTACGGAAGGCGAGGATGCAGCGGGGTGGCCAGTTCGGGATCGGTTTTCATAAGCTGGCGGATCCGGCCCGCATCGCTTCCATAGACATGCCAGGGATCTGATAGGTCGATCTGCCAGGTACTGCCGTGCAGGCGTAGCGTGGCCGTAGGCGAAGGGCGATGGGGAAGACCGGCAACCTGGAGCGCCCGATCGACCGTCTCCGCGGCCATGAGGCGGTAGGTGGTCCACTTGCCTCCTGTGATGGTGACCAGTCCCCGACGAGAGACGACAATCACATGTTCGCGAGACAGGTGGGCGGTGTCTTCTTTAAGCGGGCTGCGTTGCACCAGCGGTCGAAGCCCGGCAAAGACAGCGCGGATGTCGGCATTTGTGGGTGCAGGCTGCAGGTACCGAGCGGCATGAGCCAGCAGGTAGGCGATTTCCTCTGAGGTAGGAAGCGGCTCAAGGGCAGGGGTAGGTACGGGCGCGTCGGTGGTCCCCAGAAGCACATGGCCGTGCCAGGGAATGACAAATAGCACGCGGCCGTCGTCGGTGCGCGGAACGAGCAATGCTGCTTCGCCTGGCAAAAAGCGCCGGGGCAGTACAAGGTGCACGCCCTGGCTTGGTATGATTAACGGAGCTGCTTCAGGGTTGTCCATGCGGCGCACCGCATCTGCAAAAACACCGGTGGCGTTAACCACCACGCGGCCCCGCACTTCGAATTGTTCACCCGATTCCAGGTCACGTGCAATGACGCCCTCCAGGCGCGTTCGCGTGCGGAGCAATGCCTCGACAGGCATGTAATTCAACACCACCGCGCCATGCTCTGCGGCCGTCCAGGCCAGATGTACCAGGAACCGCGCGTCGTCAAACTGGCCGTCGGTGTAGGCCAGACCGCCTCGCAGGTGATCAGTCTGAAGCGTGGGCAGGAGAGCGCGCGTCTCAGTAGCATCAAGCCAACACATGGGACCCATCCGGGCAGGGCCAGCCAGGCGGTCATAGATCCAGAGGCCCAGCCCATAGAAAGGCCGTTCCCACCATCGATAGCATGGCACCACAAACAGGCGGGGCCAGACGAGGTGGGGCGCGTTGTGTCGCAGCAGGCCGCGTTCGCGAAGCGCTTCGCGCACCAGGCTGATGTCTCCTTCTCGCAGGTAGCGCACGCCTCCATGAATGAGCTTAGTGCTCCGGCTTGAAGTCCCCTTGCCAAAGTCATGCTGCTCGAAGAGCACCGTGCGAAAACCTCGGGCGGCTGCATCCAGGGCAATGCCCAGTCCGGTAGCCCCGCCACCAATCACGATTACATCCCAGATCTCCTCTTGCCGCAGGCGTTCCAGAAAAGCATCGCGGTGTAGATGAGCCTGCATGCACCTGGTTGATTCTACCCGGTTGGCGATAATCGAAGGATTTCCACCGAGGGGAATCGGGTACGGTTCCGAAAGGATTCCAGAGAGCAGGGCTGGTTGCCAGAATCACTGGCCCTGCAGTATCCCCACCTGATTGACCAATCCGGGCGATAGAAAATAAGGTCGCACTGCCCTGAGAGCTCGCACTCTCCTATGCTGCGGCCGGCGCCTGCCGTTGCAGCAGAGGTTGTTACAAACCTGTAACGCCCCAAAAAGCAGAGCCGATCTCTTGACCAGGAGCCGAGAAATTTTTAATTAAGCTGTGGTGAAGAGGCGATGAAGAGATGAAGGAAATAATCTGGACAAAGCGCTTCTCTTTAAACCAAGGGGGCATTATGCGGCACACGATTCAGGTTACGGTCAACGGACAGACGCACCGGGTGGAGGTCGAGCCCCGCCTGTTACTGGTTGAGCTCATTCGCGATGTGTTGGGGCTCACGGGCACGCATGTGGGCTGCGATACGAGCCAGTGCGGTGCCTGCACGGTGCATGTGAATGGCGAGGCCGTTAAGTCGTGCACCATGTTCGCGGTGCAGGCTGACGGTTGCGAGATTACAACCATTGAAGGGTTGGCTCAGGACGGCCAGTTGCATCCCCTCCAGGAAGGGTTCTGGCAGGAGCATGGGCTGCAGTGCGGCTTCTGCACTCCGGGGGTTATCATGGCCGCCGCCGACCTGCTGAAGCGCAATCCGGATCCGTCGGAAGAAGAAATTCGGCGGGCATTAGAGGGGAATTTCTGTCGGTGCACAGGCTATCACAACATCGTGCGGGCGATTCAGCACGCGGCTGCTCGCATGCGGGGCGAGGAGGTGGTGCCGCGAGGAGAGCCCGCACCTACGGGCGCTTCTTGATCGGAGCGCATCACGGAACAGGCAAAAAACCTGTCTGAAGCCATGGAAGCCAGAACCTACATTGGAGCCCCTGTTCGCCGGGTTGAAGACCGGCGCTTTGTGACAGGACGGGGACGTTACACCGATGATATAGTGTTGCCGGGCATGCTTTATGCCTGGATTGTACGCAGTCCCCATGCGCATGCCCGCATTCGGGCCATCCATACGGAAAAGGCGCGCCAGCATCCGGGGGTTGTCGCCGTCTTCACGGGCAAAGACATGCTGGACGACGGCGTGGGTTCACTGCCGACAGGCTGGCAGATTGGCGCCGACATGAAGGAGCCCCCCCATTATGCCCTGGCCGTTGACAAGGTGCGCTATGTGGGCGATGGGGTGGCCGTGGTTATCGCCGAAACGAAAGCCGCTGCCCGCGATGCTGCCGAACTGGTGGAGGTGGACTACGAGGAACTCCCGGCGGTTGTGGATGCTGCCGAAGCCCTTAAAGAAGGCGCTCCCCTGGTGCATGACGAGGCGCCGGGCAACCTGTGCTACGTCTGGGAGCTGGGCGACCGCGAGGCAACCGACCGGGCCCTGGCTACCGCGCATCACGTCACCAGACTCGAATTTGTCAACCAACGGCTTATCCCGAATGCCATAGAACCCCGTGCCGCTATTGGACACTACGACCCGGGACGGGATGAACTGACGCTCTACACGTCCTCCCAGAACCCCCATCTGATTCGGCTTTTGCTGTGCGCCTTTGTGCTCAACCTGCCTGAGCATAAAGTGCGCGTGATCTCGCCGGACGTGGGCGGAGGCTTTGGGTCGAAGATCTTCCATTATCCGGAAGAGGTTATCTGTGCCTGGAGCAGCCGCAAGCTGGGACGGCCCGTGAAGTGGACGGCAGTGCGGAGCGAAAGCTTTGTGAGCGATGCCCATGGCCGCGATCACATCACAACAGCCGAAATGGGCTTTGACCGCGACGGTCGCATTGTGGGGCTCCGCGTGCGAACCATTGCAAACCTGGGCGCTTACCTTTCCACGTTTGCGCCGGGCGTACCCACCTGGCTGTACGGCACGTTGCTGGCCGGTCAGTACAAAACGCCACACATTCACGTCGAAGTAAAGGGCGTTTTCACCAATACAACGCCCGTAGATGCCTACCGAGGCGCCGGGCGTCCTGAAGCGACCTACGTGGTCGAGCGCCTGGTGGACCTGGCCGCCCATGAAATGGGAATAGATCCGGCTGAACTCCGGCGCCGGAATTTTATTCAGCCAGACGAATTCCCCTATCAGACGCCCGTTGTGCTCCAGTACGACAGCGGCAACTACGAGGGAGCCCTCAACAAGGTGCTGGAAATGGCGGACTATGAACAACTTCGTGAAGAGCAGAAGCGAGCGAGGGAGCAAGGGCGGCTCCTTGGCATCGGGCTTTCCTGTTACATCGAAGCATGTGGGCTGGCTCCCTCCAAGGTTGCAGGAGCCATAGGTGTACGAGCCGGTCTGTATGAAAGTGCTGCCATCCGAGTATTGCCGACCGGTAAGGTGCAGGTTTTTACCGGTACGCACTCGCATGGCCAGGGCCACGAGACCACCTTTGCGCAGATTGTGGCGCATGAGTTGGGCATTCCGCTGGAAGACGTGGAAGTTATCCACGGGGACACAGCGGAAATTCCTTTTGGGATGGGTACCTATGGCTCGCGCAGCCTGGCCACAGGCGGTAGTGCTATCTACCGGGCGCTTGAAAAAATCAAGGCCAAAGCGCGAAAAATCGCCGCGCATAAGCTTGAGGTAGCAGAAGAAGATCTGGAGTTCCGCAACGGCCAGTTCATTGTGAAAGGCACCGACCGGGCTATTGGATTTGGTGACGTTGCGTTGACAGCATACGTGCCCCACGATTATCCAGAGGACCTGGAGCCTGGCCTGGAGGAGAATGCCTTTTATGATCCGGCTAACTTTACCTTCCCCTTTGGCGCGCACCTGTCGGTTGTCGAAGTCGATCCCGAGACAGGCAAGGTGAAGCTGCTGCGCTACCTGGCGGTCGATGATGTGGGGCGCATTATCAATCCGATGATTGTGGAAGGACAGATTCACGGAGGCGTCGCCCAGGGGGTGGGGCAGGCATTGCTCGAAGGAGCGGCTTATGATCGCGAAAACGGGCAGTTGCTAACAGGATCGCTGTTAGATTACGCACTGCCGCGCGCTGACGATCTGCCCTCGTTTGAGATCGGGCATCAGGAGACGCCCTGTCCGCACAATCCCCTGGGAGCTAAGGGAGCCGGAGAGGCGGGGACGATTGCTGCCACGGCCTGCGTGGTCAACGCCGTGATTGATGCGCTCTATCACCTGGGCGTGCGGGATATCCCCATGCCCCTGACCCCTGAACGCGTCTGGCGGGCTATGAAGGGGCTGCCCACCGACGGACACGCTTCCTGAACCATCTAACCGAGCAAGACGGCCATGATTCCGCAGACGTTCGAATACAAGAAGGCGCATTCCATTGACGAAGCGCTCGCCCTGCTTCGGGAACATGGCGACGAAGCAAAGCTGCTGGCAGGCGGGCACAGTCTGATACCGCTCATGAAACTCCGGCTGAGCACGCCGGAGATGCTTATTGACATTGGCGGCATCCGGGAACTCACAGAAATACGCGAACTAGACGGCCGCATTGAGCTAGGGGCACTTGTTACCCACCGGATGATTGAGTTTTCTCCCCTGTTGCAGCAGAAGTGTCCTGTGTTGCCGGAAGCGGCTGCCCTGATTGGCGATCCGCAGGTGCGAAACAAAGGAACCATTGGGGGCAGCCTGGCACATGCCGACCCAGCAGCCGACTATCCTGCGGTCATGCTGGCGCTGGATGCGGAGATTGAAGCAGCCGGGCCAGACGGTAGCCGCACGATTCCCGCGCGCGCATTTTTCCAGGGACTGTTCACCACCGCGCTTCAGGCCGGTGAAATGCTCACGCGGGTGCGCGTGCCCGTGATGCCACCGCGCAGCGGGGCCGCCTACCTCAAGTTCCCGAACCCTGCCTCCCGCTACGCCGTGGTGGGCGTGGCCGCCTTCGTTAAACTGGCACCCGATGACACATGCGCCGAAGTACGTATCGGCATTACCGGGGCGGCCGCGGCGCCCTTCCGCGCGACCAGTGCAGAAGAGCGGCTTGTGGGGAAACCCATTGATGATCGGACCCTGGTGGCCGCGCTTGAAGACCTGGTCGATGCCGACGATCTGCTGAGCGATCTGGCCGCAACGGCCGAATACCGAGCGCACCTGTGCCACGTGCTTACGCGCCGCGCACTTCAACAGGCCTTCGAACGCGCCCAGCGCTGAAGCTGCTGCTACATTGCAACGCGCTCTGGTCGAAGGTGCACACGGATGCCGGCCGGATCCTGCAGCACTGAGGGTAGCGTGTGGGCTACGCCCGCAGGAACCGCCAACGTGTAGGCCAGCAGGCCGGTAGCATGGACTGGTGCGCGGCGCCCTCGGGCCCAGATATTGGTGCCAATATGATGATGATAGCCATCGTAGGCAAAAAAGCGGGCCCCCGGATAGGTGCGCTGGGTGACGGTCATGCGGAGCTGACCCGCAAAAAACTGCTCGGCTTCGTCCAGGTCGGGCACATGCAAATGCAGGTGGCCCAGGCGCACCTCAGGCGGAAGCGGAGCAGGTCGGCTGGTCCGCAAGAGTGCTGCCAGGTCTAACGGTCTGGTTACCATGAGCGCCCCCTGACGTGGCCAGGTATCGGGGGGACGATCCGCACACAACTCCAGTCCATTTCCTTCTGGATCCCGAAAGTACAGAGCTTCAGAAACAGCGTGATCAGCCGCGCCTTCGAAAAAGACATTGTGCTCCAGCAACCGACGGGCCGTTGCAGCCAGGTGCGACCGATCCGGTAACAACAGGGCAAAGTGATACAGCCCGATTGAAGGCCAGGGACGCAGGGGAGCCGATGGATCAGCCACCAGCTCTAAGGTGAAGGCAGCGCTTTCCGGGCCCAGCACCAGTCGGTCGGAGGTGGCCTCAAGCACCGACAGCCCCAGCACGTTGTGATAGAAGGCATGCTGCACATGCAGCGCGCGCACGCGCAACCTCAGCGCGCGGATGCGTAGCGGAAACGTTGCAGACATACTGGCTCTTCTCGTATGTTCCTAACCTCCAGGACAATCCACTAAACCCGCCTTGCATACCTGCCGATACTTTTCTCCGAGACACCTCGGTTTGCGGGTGGCTCGGAGGCGGTGGTGTCGTGAACCGTAAATGGAAGATTGTTATGAGACGTCCGACCTTGATCTGGCTGGCTACTCTGTGCTTTGCATGGGGGATAGGAATGAGGGGCCAGGCCCAGTCGTTCACGTGGGTAGATCTGCAGGAGCTTACCGTACATCGGTTGACGGGAGTTTCGGCCAATGGAGGCGTGGTGGTTGGTGTGGTTCGGGACGAGCAAGGTCGGAGTCGCGCGTTTCGCTGGACCGTGTGGGAAGGACAGCAGGAGCTGGGGACGCTGGGAGGACTTCGAAGCCAGGCGCTGGCGGTGTCGGCCGATGGACGCGTGGTAGTGGGCATGGCGGAAAATGGCTATGGCCACACGCGTGCGTTTCGGTGGACAGCCGAAACAGGCATGGAAGACCTCGGCACCCTGGGAGGGCTGGAGAGCGAAGCCCTGGCCGTAGCCGCCAACGGTCAGGTTGTTGTCGGTACGGCTGAAGATGCCTACGGACGATTCCGTGCGTTTCGGTGGACGGTCAACCAGGGGATGACAGACCTGGGGACGCTGGGTGGGTCGGAAAGTGAAGCGCTGGCGGTGTCGGCTGATGGACGTGTGGTAGTGGGGATGGCCGAGGATGCCCGCGGTCGCCGCCGCGCGTTTCGGTGGACGGCCGAGACAGGCATGGAAGACCTCGGCACCTTGGGAGGCGACTGGAGCCAGGCGCTGGCGGTGTCGGCTGATGGACGTGTGGTAGTGGGGATGGCCGAGGATGCCCGCGGTCGCCGCCGCGCGTTTCGGTGGACGGCCGAGACAGGCATGGAAGACCTCGGCACCCTGGGAGGCTGGGACAGCAAAGCCGTCTGGGTCTCCGAAGATGGATCGGTGATTGTCGGGGTTGCCCAGGACAAAGAGGGCGTCTGGCGTACGTTCCACTGGCAGACCGGCAAAATGCGCGTGTTGCGCAAGGTCTATAACGGATTGTTGTCGCGCGGATCGATGTTCTGGGGGGCGCCTGTTGTCTCGTATAACGGGCGCTATATGGCCGGAACGGGATACAACGCTGCACACGACCGCGTTGAAGTCTTTTTGCTGGACGCTGCCGGTTTGCTTATGGCAATGAACTAGACCAGTCTGCCGGCTTTTGCATTTGAAGCGGCAGGCTCGGTGGCTACAGCGCTACTCCGGTGCTGTTGCCGGGGTTAGAAACACGCCCTGCTGCCAGATCAGCGCGGAGCCCGGGCAGAGCCAGACCGACCGGAAGCCGTCCGCTCCAGCCAGTAGCTCACAGCTCGCATGCCACACGTCTCGCTCAGGTCGATCATCGAAGTTTAGCCGCTCACGTAAGTCCCTTCGGAGCGGAACAGGCGTGCAAAAAGCTGCTCAGCCAACCCTCCTTGTTTGCTCTCATCCTTGGCGCGTGCCCTGCCGACGGGCTCACCTGACGCATCGCAGGCCGACAACTGAACCTTCGTCCTCCGCCCCTAGGGTTGATTCCCGCAAAAGCATTGGATGGAAAGCCTTTAACTCCAGAAGTAGAGCAGGAGCAGGACTGCTCCCAGAAGACCTATGTTCTTGAGGAAGTTCACTTGCTCCCCCATGCGCTGCATAGGATCCTGCACCGTCCAGAAGTTGTGCATCCAGGGAGTTACCAACACCAGGAAAAGGACCAGCAGCCAGAGACCGATGCGTACATACAGGCCAGTGAGTACGGCCAGTCCCCCGGCAAGCAATAGCAAACCAGTGGCGATAACTGCTACCCGGGGGGCCGGTACCTTCTTGGAAGCCGCATACGGTGCCAGTTGGTTCACTTTAAGCAGGTGATTGAGGCCATTTATAGCAAAGAATCCTCCGAACAGAATGCGGCCCAGCCAGAATACGATCTCCATAGGGCATCGCTAGGTTGGTTTTACTTGTTTAAACAAATAATAGTTGTTGCTTGGGAAAATCAAGTGCTTTAGCTTGTAAAGTGTAACGAAGTGTTAACGAAGGAGCGAGGATGAACAGAGAGGAGTCATTTTGCCCGGTTTATGCAGCGATTGAGTTGTTGCAGGAGAAGTGGACGTTGCACATTATTCGGGCGTTGTTAGAAGCTCCACGGGGGTTTAATGAGCTGGCGCGAGCCATTGGGGGATGCAATTCGGCCACGCTGGCGCAGCGGCTGGATCGGTTGACGAAGCTGGGGGTGATTGAAAAAGAGATTGCATCCCACATGCCACCTCGTACGCGCTACAGTTTGACTGAAGCCGGGCGGGCGCTGGAAACCGTGGTGCAGGCCATTGAAGCGTGGGGGCGGCGCTATCTTCGGGAGCGCAGCTAGCGGGAAACGTTCACGCAGCACCTGCGTGCCACCTCTTCGTTAAGTAACGTAGAAAGCGAGATATCGGCCATGGCGTTTCCACAGTCTATTGAAGCAGTGCAGCAGGCACTGGCCGCGCACGACTACGTAGCCGAGCGGAGCCTGGCCACGACCATTTATCTGGCGTTGCGGATGCGACGGCCTCTTTTTCTGGAGGGAGAGCCGGGAGTTGGCAAGACGGAAGTAGCCAAGGTGCTGGCCCGGATGCTCCAGGTCCCTCTTATTCGACTGCAGTGTTACGAGGGGCTTGATGTGCATACGGCCGTTTATGAGTGGAACTATGCGCGGCAGATGTTGCAGATTCGGCTGGCTGAGGCAAGCGGACGGGTTGATCGCGACAGGCTGGTGGCTGAAATTTTTAGTGCAGACTTTCTGATTGCGCGGCCGTTGTTGCAGGCGGTGCAGCAAAGCCGTGATGGACAGGCACCGGTGCTCCTGATTGACGAACTGGACCGTAGTGATGAAGAGTTTGAGGCCTTTCTGCTAGAGCTGCTGTCGGATTTTCAGATTTCTATCCCTGAGCTGGGCACCATCCGGGCAGAAGTGCCGCCGATTGTGGTGATCACGTCGAACCGTACGCGGGAGATCCATGATGCCCTCAAACGTCGGTGCCTTTACTACTGGGTTGCGTATCCTTCCTTTGAGAAAGAGCTGGCGATTGTGCAGCGCCGCGTGCCCGGGCTGGTTGAGCAATTGGCTCGCCAGGTGGTAGCCTTTGTGCAGGCGTTGCGTCAGGAAGATCTGTATAAGCCGCCAGGTGTGGCCGAAACGCTTGACTGGGCAGAAGCGCTTGTGGCGCTGAATCGCTCGGAATTGGACGAAGCCGCAGTCGCGGAAACGCTGGGCGCGTTGCTCAAATATCGAGATGACGTAGAACTGGTGCAGCGGCCGGAAGTGCAGGCGCGGTTGCTGGAAGCAGCGCGTGCTCAGGGAAGCTGAGGCATGGATGCTCCGGGAAATATTCCAGCGCGCATTGTAGCCTTTGCGCAGGCGCTACGTCGAGCCGGTCTGGTCATTGGTACCGATCAGGTGCTGGATGCGCTGCGTGCTGTCGAGCTGGTTGGCATAAGGCGGCGGGAGGATGTGCGGCAGGCCCTTTTCAGCGTATTCGTACGGCATCAGAGCGAGGCGGTGCTGTTCGACCAGGTCTTTCAGCTATTCTGGCGGGAACATTCCGTACTGCCTGAGGAGCTGGCCGCATTGCTACCCAAAGCGCCTGCGTCGTCAGCATGGCCGCCCGGGATGGCGCGGGCCCTGGAAGCACTGCAACCCAGACGCGTCCATTCCAGGGAGGCAGACGCTGAGGAGCAAGACGTAAGGTGGATGCTGACCTACAGCGCCGACGAGGTGCTGCGCCACAAGGACTTCGCCCAGATGACCCTTGAGGAAGAAGCGGCGGTGCGGGCGTTTTTACGCACGCTGCGCTGGCCATTGCCGCCGCGCCGCACGCGCCGCTGGCAGCCAGGCGGACGGCAGGGGCGTCCCGATTGGCGCCGAACGCTCCGCCTGGCGCTGCGTCGCCAGGGCGAGGTGTTGCATCTGGCCATGCGTCTGCCTCGCTACAAACCACGTCCCCTGGTGGTGCTCTGTGATATCAGCGGCTCCATGGAGCGGTATAGTCGGCTCTTGTTGCATTTTTTGCATGCGATCACGGGTGGTCTGCGCCGCGTGGAGAGCTTTGTGTTTGGCACGCGTCTGACGCGCATCACGCGCCAGCTTCGCCTGCGGGATGTCGATGTTGCCCTGGCGGAAGTGGGGCGGGCCGTGCAGGACTGGTCGGGCGGCACGCGCATTGGAGAAGCCTTGCGGACGTTTAACTATCGATGGCTTCGACGCGTACTGCCCGCCAGCGGCGTCGTGCTGATCATCAGTGACGGCCTGGACCGCGGGGATCCTGCGTTGCTAACCCGTGAAATGGCGCGGCTATCGCGCAGTTGCTATCGGCTTATCTGGCTGAATCCACTGCTGCGCTACGAGCACTACCAACCGCTCACGCAGGGAATGCGTGCAGCGCTCCCATATGTTGATCATTTTCTACCAGTGCACAACCTGGCTTCGCTGGAGCAACTGGGCAACTTGCTGGCTTCACTGGATCGGCGAACATCCGGCACCGTTGTTGCCCCATAAAACATAAAATGCATAGCGCTCCCAGATGCATGATTGGTGCAACGCAAAGCATGCTAACTGTCTATGAGTCCGATCATCTCTGTGCTGCTCTGGCGACGCATGCGGCCACTGGGTCTGGTTCTATTGATGGCAACAGGGCCGGTCCAGGCGCAGGTGCAGCAAGGCACACTACAGATCTTGCACTGGCCGGCTTCGGAAGAGGAGCTGAGGCAGGTAATGGGAGAAGAAGGGGGGCCCTGGTTGCGCGTTGAGGTGCTGCCGTTTCTGGATTCGCTGGTGCTGGGCTACCGCTATGAGGTGGTGGGCGATACGGTGCATGCTACCTTTACACTGGCCTGGTATCCGGCCACCTGGGGGCTTTATCGAGGGCGCCGCGTGCTCTGGGATCAGATGCCTGGCGAGGTGCAGCTGCAGGCCATGCATGTGCGGATTCGTTTTGCAGTTCAGGGACGTCCCGTGGCAGCATGGCCACTGCGTTTCGATAGTCTGGCGCTGGGTCCGTGGCCGGAGGTATTTGCATCGGACACCTATTCTTTTCCGGCGCAAGAAGTTTTTGGATGGGTGCCTTCCGATTCGCTTGCGGCCTGGCTGGCGGCGGGCATGGCACCAGATAGCCTCATGCTTGAGTGGATAGCCTTTACGGGCCAGGAGGCGGGAGGGGTACAGGCACAGTCGATGGTGCGGGTCTATCCGGAGCCCCCTTTCATTGAGGTGATCTTGGATTCAGAGATGGTCATGAGACAGGGGGCAAGCAAACGAGCGACTGTCGAAGGCCGGCCCCGGCAGACTGGACGTTCGGCTGAGCGTTCGCGGGTGAGGCGGGAAGGAGGCGGCCGGAGTAGCGGGCGAGGATGGTTTCGAGGGAAAGCCGATGACGCGGAAGAAGAGGAAGAAGAACACGAAACGCTGCTGCCAGCCGCGCTGGTCGGGGTAGCTGTGGTAGCAATGGTAGCGGTAGCTGGGGGCGGGTTGGGCTATGCAGGAAATCTGAAGCGCACGCCTATTGGAGTAACCGGTGGCGTGCTGCGTACGGGCTGGGGGATGTTGTGGCAGGTAAGCATGAATAAAGCGGTATTGGACCGTTCGCGCACCAGACCCGAAGAACTGGCAGTGCGCTTGCTGGGTTTTGCCGGATGGCTGGCACCGCGCGTGCAACCCGCGCTGGCTGTAGGGATGCGCTGGCAGGAGCACCGAGGCAACCGCAGAGCCTTTCCGGTAGTCGTTGCAGGACTGGTATGGCGCGCTGATCCTGTTGTACTGATGGGAGGAACTGATCTGGTAGGAGGGGGACTGGAGGTAAGCGTTGTGCTTAATCTGCGCCAGCTATTGAGATACTGAAACGGCAACAAAGGTCTCTGGCAGCGCAGGCGTTGCGGCGTCTCCGGCCCGCTGCGCGTTGCCGGGTTTTGTATCTTGTCTTGGAAGCAGCCGATCCCCAAACCAGTCGGAGGAAGTCCGAACCATGTCCTGGACGCTCTGCGTTTTTGAAGATCAGGAAGCGGCTCATCTGGCGCCGCTGGTGCACACGCGACCCGTTTACGATTTGCGCTTAGGACTCCCTACCCTGCTGGAGCGTGTGCTAGGGGCGTTGCAGCCGCCGGCTGTCTGCTTGCATGCCCGCGCTATGGTAGCGCCCATGGCTGCGCGGCTCTACCAGCTCCCGGTAAATCCAGCGCAGGTTGCAGGAGGCGTGTTGCTGTGGAACGGTCGAGCGCTTGGTGATCCCGGCGAAGTGCTGGCGCGCATTCGGCGAGCAGCTACGGATGGGGAGTCTGCCCGCCGATTTGTGCAGGGAGAAACGGTGGTTGCTGCCTGGTTTCCGAAGGGGCTTTCCCGGCCGCTTCCTGCAACGCTCCTTTCAGGAGACTTCTTTGCCGATCTGCCCGAGGAGCGGGTAGAGGGCGTACGTCTGGTGGGGCGACTCTGGCACCTGATCGACTGGATGGAGCAGGCTTTTGCGACCGATGGAGCCACCTGGGATCGGCCAACGGCTGCCGACAGCCAGGCGCTGGTGCAGCCAGGCGCCGTGCTGGTAGGCCGCGAACAGATTCGGTTGGCTCCTGGCGCGACCGTTCGGGCCGGCGCTATTCTGAATGCTACCGACGGACCGATTTATGTCGGACCCGGAGCCGTGGTTTCGGAGGGAGCGGTGCTGGTAGGACCTGTGGCGGTGGGCGAGCGGGCGGAAGTGCGCGTGGGAGCACAACTGCGCAACTGCGTGGTAGGCCCCGGGGTCAAACTGGGTGGGGAGGTGCATACCACGATCGTGCATAGCTACTCCAACAAGGCGCATGATGGTTTTCTAGGCCACGCGTACATCGGACGCTGGTGCAACCTGGGAGCCGGCACAACCTGTTCAAACCTGCGCAATGATTATGGGCCGGTAACGCTGTACAACGAAACGCTGGGCACCTTTGAAGCCACCGGCCGCCAGTTTCTGGGGCTCTTCATGGGGGACCATACGAAGACCAGCATCGGCACAACCTTTAATACAGGCACCGTGGTAGGGGTAAGCTGTAACCTGTATGGGCCGGGTTTCCATGCGCGCTACGTGCCTTCATTCTCCTGGGGATCGCCTGCGGAAGGCTACGTGCCCTTCCGATTGGAGAAAGCATTGCGGGTAGCGGAAGCAGTTATGGCGCGCCGCCAGCATACGCTAGACGAAGCCGAACGGGCGGTGCTTACGGCGCTGTTTGAGCAGGTGCACGCGACGTCGTCCGAGTAACCTGCCTGCTGGCATCGAACCGCTTCAGGTTGCCGGCAGCCTGGCCGCAGACGGCAGCAAACCGGGGACCACAGGAACATGGTGCAGCTTAAAGCACTGGCATTCGATGCATTCGGGACGCTTTTCGATGTGCACGCGATAGATGAGCTCTGCGCCTCGTTTTTTCCAGACGTAGGCGTAGCGCTCAGCCGGCGCTGGCGACAGAAGCAGCTAGAATACACTTGGCTGCGAAGCTTGATGGGACAGTACGTCAGCTTCGAACAGGTAACCGACGAAGCGTTGCGCTACGCCGCTGCCTCGTTCGGATTGGTGCTGACGCCAACGGTTCACAACCACCTGCTGCAGGCGTACCAGACGCTGCGTTCGTTTCCGGAAGTGCCCAGCGTGCTTCAAAAACTGGCTCGGCGCTATGCGCTCGTGGTGCTTTCCAACGGCACGGCGGCTCAATTGCAAACGTTGCTTCAGCGGAGCAACCTGGAAAGTTACTTTGCCGCTGTGTTAAGTGCCGAGCAGGTGCAGGTTTTTAAGCCGCATCCCCGCGTATACGCCCTGGCAGAAGCGGCCTTACAGTTGCCGCGAGGAGAGATAGGGTTTGTTTCGGCCAATGGATGGGATGTTGCAGGCGCTGCCGCTTACGGATACTGGACCTTCTGGGTCAATCGTTACGGAAGGCCTGACGAAACGCTAGGCTTCTCTGCGGCGGCGGTCGGACAGTCGCTGGTTGACTTAGAGCAGGCGCTTCAAACCTAAGCCGTCTTCAGGCGTATGCTCCCGGCGCTATCCTCCTGACAGACGTCGGAAAAGCTTAATGCCGGAGCAGGACACCACACGGCCGGATGGGCGGTTGTTGCCGCTGGGGCGATTCTGGACCATTCCTAATGGATTGAGCCTGCTGCGGCTGGTGCTGGCCTTTCCGCTGGCCTACTTGGTGCTCACGCACGGACCGTTGCGGTGGGTGCTGGCGCTGGCCCTGCTGGCCATCGTAACGGATTGGTTCGATGGGCGGGTAGCCCGATGGTCGCATACAGTTTCAGACTGGGGCAAGGTGCTTGATCCGTTGGCCGACAAGGTGACAGCCGGGCTGGTATCCATGGCGCTGGTAGTGCGGGGAGATCTTCCGCTCTGGTTCTTTGTGTTTGTGGTGTTGCGCGATGCCCTGATCGTGCTGGGAGGGGCACTGCTGGCCCATCGCACGCGCCGCGTGTACATGAGTTTATGGTCGGGGAAGGTGGCAGTGACCGTGCTGGCCCTGACGATTCTGGCGGCGCTGTTAGAGGCCGACCCTCCAGTCCTCCAAGGGTTGCTCTGGGTCTCCGTCGTGCTGCTAAGCTATTCGTTTCTGCGTTACGTAATACGCTTTGTGCGGGCCTGGCGCGTGCAGCCTGAACCTCCGCTCTTTTCCGGACAGACGGTTACGTCTTCAACCTGACAGGAAAACGAAGTCGTAAGCAATGGGATTCTGGGATCGCTTTCGGAAAAAAGATCAAGAGCGTCTGGAAGAAGGGCTCGAAAAAACACGCACGAGCCTGCTGAGCAAACTCGACCGTCTGATCCGTGGCAAGGATCGGGTAGACGATGAGGTGCTGGATCAGCTTGAGGAGTTGCTGATTACCAGTGATGTGGGGGTAAAGACCACACTGGAAATCATCCGGCGCGTTGAGGAGCGGGTGGCCCGTGACAAGTATGTTTCGACAAGGGAACTCAATGCGATTATCCGCGACGAAATCGCGCAGCTCCTGTTGGATCATGCGCCGGAGCGGCCTGCCAGTTTTGATGCCCCTCTTCCTCATAAGCCCTATGTAATTATGGTGGTAGGCGTTAATGGCGTGGGAAAGACAACCACCATTGGCAAGCTGGCCTATCGCTACCGAGAAGCCGGTAAAAGTGTGCTGCTGGGAGCCGCCGACACGTTTCGAGCGGCGGCCATTGAGCAGCTTGAAATCTGGGCCGAACGGGCAGGTGTGCCACTCATTAAACAACATCCGGGCGCCGATCCTGCTGCTGTGGCTTTTGACACGCTGGCGGCGGCTAAAAGCCGGGGCATTGAAGTGGTGATCATCGATACGGCGGGTCGCTTGCATACCAAGGGAGGGCTCATGGAAGAACTGGCCAAGATTCGGCGGGTCATGGGGCGGCAGGTAGCAGGAGCTCCCCATGAAGTGCTGCTTGTGCTGGATGCCTCTACCGGGCAGAATGCAATTCGTCAGGCGGAAGAGTTTACAAAAAGCGTCGAAGTTACGGGACTGGTACTGACGAAGCTCGACGGCACGGCGAAAGGCGGAATAGTAATCGGCATTTCCAATGAGTTCCAGATTCCTGTCAAATACATCGGCGTAGGCGAAAAAATTGATGACCTGCAAATTTTTGACCGGCGGGCTTTTGTCAGAGCCCTGTTTGGGGAGGCTCTGGTTTAAAGAAAATACTGCGTTATTTTTCCGTTCAGGGGCGCTTTTTTGCGGTTGACCCTCCCTTCCTGCCCGTTGAGACAACTTTCTTTAGAGGAAAGCGCTTAGGTGACGATAATTGAAACAATAGAAGACATTATTGCATCGTTTACTACACCACAGGCTAACGCGTTGTAAGAAGTATCTTCCTCGGGAATGGTTTGTAGGGCGCTGCAGTGGATTCGATGGAAATTATTGATTGGAGCTATTTTGCTGGTAGGTCCGGTTTATGCCCAACCCGAGGTGCCCTTTCATCTCCAGGTAATTAATGTGCCGGCTGCTGCTCCACCAGGACAGACGCGGATAGACCTGTACGTAGCAGTGCCTTTCCGAATGTTGCAATTCTTGCAAGTCAGCCAGGGATTTGAGGCAACCTACAGTTTATTGGTGGAAGTCTATCGGTTAGAAGGGGCAGATCAGCGACGGTTTATTCGGCGCGCAAGCTGGCAGCGGCAGGTAAGGGTGGCCGATTTTGAGGCAACGCATAGCGCTGTTGCAGAAGATCTTTCTCGCTACACATTTAACTTGGCGCCCGGGCGGTACGAGTTTACGGTGCAGCTCGAAGATCAAGCGACGCGACGCTTGATCAGCCGGACGCTGGAAGCGCGGGTGCGTAGCCTGGATGGACCTGTCGCACTGGGCGATCTGATGCTCCTGGAGCGGTATGATTCGGCCCGGCAAACTATGAAGCCCCAGGTGGGAACGACAGTGCCCACCAGCCGCTCCACCTTACAACTGTTCTACGAGCTGGCCGCGCGATGGCCTCAACAGGTGCAATTAGTATACGAGCTCGTCCGCCCTGAAAAGCGGGGCGGTTGGCCCCTGGTAGGACGGCTGTTGGGCATTGGGCGCGGCGAAACATACCGGGTAATCTATCGACGCGCTTTCTGGAAGAGCCTGACAGCTGGCCGAACAGCCCAGGTGCATACCATTTCGCTGGCAGAAGAGCTGGAGGCCGGACCATACCTGCTACGCGTTCGCGTGCTGGACACAGAAGGAAACGAATTGGCCGCTGTGGAGAAACACTTCACGGCCGTCTGGAGCGACTTGCTGGCCCATGTGCAAGACCTGGATGAAGCCATTGAGCAGCTTCGCTACATCGCCAAACGAAAGGATATCGAATACATCCGGGCCGGAAAGACTCCAGAAGAGCGGTGGCGGCGATTCCTGGCCTTCTGGAAAAAACGGGATCCTACGCCCGGTACCCCACGCAACGAGCAGATGGAAGCCTTCTACTACCGCGTCGCGCTGGCTAACCGAAAATTCAGCGGCCGCCGGCCAGGCTGGCAGACAGACCGGGGGCACATCGTGGTGCTGTTTGGCGAGCCGGACTTTATTGAGCGCCGCCAGGGAGCGCAGCCGTTTGAGATCTGGTACTACCATCGGCTCGGCCGCCGCTTCATCTTTGTTGACCGTACCGGCCGCGGCGACTATGAACTCTTAGAACCCGTCTGGGAAGGCACTTTCCGAATCCGCTAAGCCTTTTTTGGAATCCTTCTTGCCCACGCATCGTTCGACCTCCGGCTGTGGCCGGATTCAGAAAGCAATCCATTCGATAGGACCGTGAGCACGCTGGGCTTTAACACCGGATACGTCGAAGAACTCTACCGCCAATACCTGGAAAATCCAGAAAGTGTTAGTGAGAGCTGGCGGGAATTTTTTGCCGATTACAAACCAAGTGAATCGTTTGTTGCCGCACGGGAGACCGGCCCTGGTCCCCGCGACGTTTCGGAAACAGTAGGGCAACCCGGAGGGGATGGCGCTGCGCCGGAAGAAGCCGCGGTGGAGTTGCCGCCAGAAGAGGTGGAGGAGCATCCGTTGCGCGGACCAGCCGCCCGGATTGTGGAAAACATGGAGGCCAGCCTGAAGGTGCCGACGGCTACGTCGGTGCGGACGGTGTCAGTGCGGCTGCTGGCTGAAAACCGGGCGCTCATCAATGATTATCAGCGGCATATCGGAGGCGAAAAAGTTTCCTTTACCCATCTCATTGCCTGGGCGGTAGTGCAGGCGCTCAAGGCATTTCCAAACATGAACGCTACGTTTCGCCGGGAAGATGGCACGCCGATCCATGTGCAGCCCAAGACTATCAACCTGGGCATAGCCATCGACCTGGAGCGACGTGGCAAGCGCATGCTCCTGGTGCCCAATATCAAGCACGCCGATCGTATGAACTTTGCCCAGTTCCTGGGAGCCTACAATGATATTGTAGCCCGGGCGCGGGAAGGGCGGCTCGACGTGTCGGACTTTCAGGGCACGACGGCTACGATCACGAATCCAGGCATGATTGGAACCGTGATGAGCGTGCCGCGCCTGATGGCCGGCCAGGGCGTGATCGTGGGCGTCGGGGCGATTGGCTATCCGCCGGAGTACGCAGCGCTGCCCTCCGAAATGCTCAGCCGTCTGGGGCTTTCCCAGGTCATGACCATCACCTCAACGTATGACCATCGCGTCATTCAAGGGGCCGAAAGTGGAGCATTTCTGGCCTATATCGATGCATTGCTGCAGGGGCAGCATGCGTTTTATGAGCGCGTCTTTGCGGATCTGGGCGTTCCCTACCAGCCCTACCGGTTGACCAAAGATACGACACCCCTGCTGGGCGGGCTGGAAAACGGCGAAGAGCTGACCATGATTCAGAAGCAGGCGGCCGTACTGCAGCTCATCCGGGCCTACCGGGTGCGCGGCCACCTGCAGGCTGATATCAATCCGCTTGGCTACGAATGGAAATATCACCCTGAGCTGGATCCGGCCACCTACGGACTGACGATCTGGGATCTGGATCGAGAATTCGTCACCGGTGGGCTGGGCGGCAAAGACATCGCCCCCCTGCGCGAAATTCTCGATATTCTGCGCCAGACGTACACGCGCAAGGTCGGCATCGAATACATGCATATCTCCGATCCGACCGAACGCCGCTGGCTCCAGGAGCGCATTGAACCCGTGCGCGCTGCCGAGCCCATCTCGCCCGAAATGCGCCGGCGCATCCTGCAAAAGCTCAACGCGGCTGAAGCCTTCGAACGCTTCCTGCACACCAAGTACATCGGCCACAAACGCTTTTCACTGGAAGGAGCTGAGTCGCTGATTCCTATTCTGGATGCAATTCTCTCGGACGCTGCCGATCAGGAAGTCGAAGAAGTGGTGATCGGCATGGCCCATCGCGGCCGGCTCAACGTCCTGGCCAACATCCTCGGAAAACCCTATGAGGTGATCTTTTCTGAGTTTGAAGGGAATATCGATCCGAACACGACGCAGGGATCGGGCGACGTAAAGTATCACCTGGGCGCCAAAGGGGTGCACCGATCACCCAGCGGCAATGAGGTCAAGATTACGCTGGCCTCTAATCCGAGCCATCTGGAAGCGGTCGATCCGGTGGTGGAAGGCATGGTGCGGGCCAAGCAGGATCAGCTTCGGTGGCAACGGGCCGATGCGCCGGGAGGCGATTACTATGATGCCGTCATCCCGATTCTCATTCATGGCGACGCTGCTTTCGCCGGACAGGGCGTTGTGGCGGAAACGCTCAATTTGAGCCAGCTCCGAGGCTACAAGACAGGGGGGACCATCCATATCGTGGTCAATAACCAGATCGGTTTTACGACCGCTCCGGCCGATGCGCGCAGCTCTACCTATGCAACCGACATCGCCCGTATGATTCAGGCGCCGATCTTCCACGTCAACGGCGACGACCCAGAGGCCTGCGTGCGCGTGGCGCGGCTGGCGCTCGACTACCGGCAGGTATTCAACAAAGACGTGGTGATCGACCTGGTCTGCTACCGCGTTCACGGCCACAACGAGGCCGATGAACCGACCTATACGCAGCCGCTGCTCTACAAAAAAATCGCGCAAAAGCGCTCAGTGCGAAAGCTCTACACCGAAATGCTGCTGCGCCGGGGCGACATGAAGCCTGAAGAAGCAGAGCAAATGCTCGACGACTATCAGGCGCGGCTGCAAGAAGCTTTTGCGCGCACCAAACATCTGAAAGAACGCGATCCACGCGAAGTCGTCGAGCAGCTCCACAAAAAAGCTGAGGACGATACCCCGCTTCCAGCTGTAGAGACCGCGGCGCGGCAGGAAGATCTGGAAGCTGTGGTGCAGGCGCTGGTTAATTTGCCCCAGGACTTTCATGTGCACCCCAAACTGGAACGGCAGTTCAAGCGGCGCGAAAGCCTCTTCTTCAAAGAAAAGAAAATTGACTGGGCCTTTGCAGAAGCACTGGCCTTTGGAACGTTGCTCCTGGAAGGCACGCCAGTGCGTTTGAGTGGCCAGGACTCCCGGCGCGGCACGTTCAGTCAGCGACACGCCGTGCTGTATGACCAGGAAACGGGCGAAGAATACATTCCGCTTAACCATATCCGCGACGGACAGGCCGAGCTGCTGATCTACGACAGCCTGCTATCCGAATATGCCGTATGCGGCTTTGAGTATGGCTACTCGGTGGCTTCACCTGAGACGCTGGTGCTCTGGGAGGCGCAGTTCGGCGACTTTGCAAACGGGGCGCAGATCGTCTTCGACCAGTTTATTTCAGCGGCCGAAGAAAAATGGGGGCAGCAGGCTGGCCTGGTCTGTCTGCTACCGCACGGCTACGAAGGACAGGGGCCCGAACATTCATCGGCGCGCCTGGAACGCTTCCTGCAGCTCTGTGCGCAGCAAAACATGATTGTGGGTAACCTGACCACACCGGCCAATTACTTCCATGTGCTGCGGCGACAGGCGCGCCTGCCGGTTAAAAAGCCGCTCATTCTTATGACTCCAAAGAGTCTGCTGCGGCATCCGCTAGCCCTTTCAACTCCTGAAGAACTCTGGAGCGGCCGCTTCTACGAGGTCTATCCGGCCGAAACCGATCCGGCCGAGACGCGCCGGCTCATCTTCTGCAGTGGTAAGATCTATTACGATCTGCTGACGGTGCTACTCAAGGATGAAACCCGCCGCCGGCAGATCGGACTGGTGCGCGTCGAGCAGTTTTACCCGTTTCCCCGGGCTGCCATTCAGGCTGAACTGGAGCGGTACCGTAATGTGACGGATGTGGTCTGGGTGCAGGAAGAACCTGCTAACATGGGCGCCTGGTTCTACATGCAACCGCGGCTGGATGCCATGCTGGAAGCTCTGCACGGCGACTGTCGCCGGCGCGTACGCTACGTCGGCCGTCCTGCCAGCGCCAGTCCCGCCACGGGAAGCGCCAAGGTACACCAGGTAGAACAGGAAATGATCATCCAGCAGGCGCTGACGCTTTAACAATCGGCCAGTGGCCAGAAAGCGTTGGCGTGTTGTAAATAGAGCTAACGTCGCTTCCAGCGACGCGGCCTCCAGGATCGCCAGGTTCGCTGAAGAGGCCGGGTCGGCTTCTGAAGAGGAAGGGACTGCTGACTACCTCTAGCTGGCGTCACAGGAGAGGCATCATCCTATGCAGCCGGTCGAATAGGAGGTCAATGGCCTGGATTGAAATCATTCCTGAAGAAACGGCTACCGGCGAGCTGAAGGCACACTACGAAGAAATCCGGCAGCGCCGGGGTAAAATTTCAAATATTCTGGCCGTGCATAGCCTTCACCCGGGGGCCTTACGGGCGCATCTTGAACTGTATCTGCAGGTAATGTTTGCCCGCTCAGGGCTTTCCAGGGCCGAGCGCGAACTGATTGCTGTTGTGGTATCGGCTGCCAACCAATGCACGTATTGCGTGCAGCACCATGCCGAAGCGCTGAAGGCCTACTGGAAGGATGCAGCGCGTGTCGCTCAGGCTGTTGAGGATTATCGAAAGCTGGAATTGCCGGAACGCACCCGTGCCCTGCTGGATCATGCGGTCAAGCTAACACGCGCGCCTGATCGGGTGGAAGAAGCCGATCTGCAGCGACTGCGAGCTCTGGGATGGACCGATCGAGATCTATTAGACCTGACCTTGATCGTGGCATACTTCAACTTTGTCAATCGCATTGCACTGGGCCTGGGCGTTCAACCAGCGCCGGAAGAGGTGCAAGGGTATCGATACTAAGGGGCAGCGCTCTGGCTCTGCCGGAGGAAACCCACAGCCAGTCCCCGCCCGGGGTTCTGGTGAATCAGTGGAATTTTTATTCGGAAGCGCTTTCTAAACCGAGGTAGCACATTTTATATTCTGAAACCCTTTATGAAACGCATGAGAACCGCCATGCAACTGACAGACGCAACGGCAGAAGCCCAGACGTATTCTTTCTGGGAGCAGGTCAATCGCGTGTTCGACCGGGCAGCCGCGTATACCGATCATCCCAAAGGCTTGCTGGATCAGATTAAAGCCTGCAACAGCGTTTACCGGATGGAATTTCCCATCAAGCGGGACGATGGGTCCATCGAAGTCATTCGTGCTTATCGGGCCGAGCACAGCCATCATAAACTGCCTACCAAGGGCGGCATCCGGTACGCAGAAAATGTTACGGAAGATGAGGTGATGGCGCTGGCCGCTCTGATGACGTACAAATGCGCCATTGTAGACGTGCCGTTTGGAGGGGCCAAGGGAGGGGTTAAGATTGATCGGCGGAAGTACAGTGAAACCGAGCTGGAGCGCATCACGCGTCGGTATACGTTCGAGCTGCTGCGCAAGAATTTCATTGGTCCCGGGATAGATGTCCCGGCGCCGGATTACGGGACGGGTCCTCGCGAGATGGCCTGGATGCTGGATACCTACAATTCCTTCTCTTCGAATCCGCTGGAAGCGCTGGCCTGCGTGACCGGTAAGCCGGTGGGACAGGGGGGCGTGCGCGGCCGTAAAGAAGCTACAGGACGAGGAGTGTTTTTTGGCGTGCGGGAGGCCTGTAGTGTGGTAGAGGATATGGAAGCGCTGGGGTTACAGCCCGGGCTTTCCGGAAAGCGTGTGGTTGTGCAGGGACTGGGAAATGTCGGCTACCATGCGGCCAAGTTTCTTGCCGAAGGGGGGGCTGTCCTGGTGGGCCTGGCTGAAATCGAAGGGGCTATCTACAATCCGGACGGCCTTGATCTGGAGGCGGTGATGGAGCATCGGCGGCGCACCGGCTCGATCCTGAATTTTCCCGGGGCAAAGAACCTTGAGCGCTCACAGGATGCCCTGGAGCTTCCCTGCGATATTCTGGTTCCGGCTGCCCTGGAAAATCAGATTACTGTAGAGAATGCCCCGCGCATTCAGGCTAAAATCATAGCGGAAGCAGCCAACGGGCCGGTTACGATTGAAGCGGAGGAGATTCTGCTAAAGAAAGGCGTCCTGATCATTCCGGATATTTACCTGAACGCAGGGGGCGTAACGGTCTCCTATTTCGAATGGCTGCGCAATCTGTACCACGTACGGTTTGGGCGCCTGAGCAAACGCTTTGAGGAGCGCACGTTCAGCCGTATTCTGGAAGTTATTGAGGATCTGACCGGCAAAAGGGTCCCTGTGGAGCTTGTGCAGGAAGTGGCGCATGGCGCCGATGAGGAGGATCTGGTCAATTCCGGTCTGGAAGAAACCATGATTAATGCCTACCAGGAGATTCTGGCGATTCGTCGTAAGCATAGCGTAGACCTGCGCACGGCTGCCTTTATCGACGCCATTGACAAGGTAGCCCGGTCATACCTGGAACTGGGCATCTTTCCGTAATCGGGATGGGCGCGTGCAAATAAGGGCCGGAGGAACCTCCGGCCCTTATTTTTTAACGGATGGACACATCAGGCCACATGCGGGCCAGCGGGGTGCCATGGAGTTGCCGAAGCATTTCGAGGGTAGGCCGGTGCGCTGCCAGCCAGCGGGTCGTTGGGGATCCAGTCAGGTGTAGCCAGGCCTGCCGAACCCTGGCTTCCAACTGTTCGGCCAATTGCTCCGCAAAGGTTTTGGGGCGCGGCAGCACGCGGATGCGATACGTACCTGGTGCTAACCCGGCCTTTTCTGCCGCAATGGCAATAGCCCGGTCCAGTCCACCCAGCACGTCTACCAGCCCGATACGATGAGCGGTCTCACCAATCCAGACGCGCCCGCCTCCCACCGCATCGACCGAATCGACTGGTAGTCCGCGCGCCTGGGCTACCCGATCAAGGAAGGCGCGGTAGGTAGCCATAATGGTCTGTTGCAGGCGTTCCACTTCATAAGGTTCCGGGGGCACCAGACCTGAAAACATATCGGCGTAGGGACTGGTGCGTAGCAGGTCGAACGTAATGCCGAGTTTGTTTTCCAGGAGACCACCGGCATTGAAGAAGATGCCGATCACGCCGATGGAGCCGGTGATGGTTAGCGGATCGGCAACAATGGTATCGGCGGCTGTGCTGATCCAGTACCCACCGGAAGCCGCCACATCGCCCATAGAGACAATAACTGGTTTTTCGTCGGCAGTGCGCCGGATTGCCTGCCACATGGCCTCCGAAGCCGCCGCCGAGCCTCCGGGCGAGTTGATGCGGAGCACGACAGCTTTTACGCGATCGCTCTGGCGCGCCTCCTCCAGCGCTGCGATCAGCGTTTCACTCCCCAGAAGCTGATTGCCAAACAGGGGAAGCGGAACCGGTTGCTGCTGGCTTTTGCCCGGAATGATGGTGCCTACCGCATAGATAACGGCGATCTCGCCCTCGTTACCGACAGGTAATCCGGCCGCGCGATCGGGCACGCGCACGTACTGGCGCAAAGAGATGCGGCGCAGCGTTTCGTCTGGTTCATAGCCCAGGTGCGCTTTCAACATCTGCTGGATCTGTCCGGCGTCGCGCAGCCCGTCGAGCAACCCGGCCTGCACCGCTTCCTCGGCAGTAAGCAACACCTGCTCCGTCGCCAGGCGGTCCAGCGCCTCTATGGAAAGCCCCCGGGCCTGGGCCACGGTTTCCAGAAAGCGACGGTTGTAGGTGTTGAGTAAGGCCTGCAACTGCAGCCGGTTTTCTTCAGAGAGATGCTCTCGAACGAACGGCTCGCCAGCGCTTTTGAACGCGCCAGCGCGCACAACCTGCGCTTCGACGTCCAGCCAGTCAAGCAAACGCTTATAGAAAGTGGCGGTAAGATAAAAGCCATTGAATTCGAAAAATGATTCAGGTCCGGCGAACACGCTGTCGGCGGCGCTGGCAAGGAAGTAGGTTGCCTCGTCCATGCCAAAGTCTTCGCACGAGGCAATCAGCAGCTTGCCGCTGGACTTGAAATCGACCAGGGCAGCGCGAATCTCTTCCAGCGTGGCCCAGGAGAGCTGTGGGCTCTGGAGTCGAAGCCAGACCGCTTCGATGCGTTGATCGGCAGCCGCTTTTTTCAGCGCGTGGGTCAGGTCACGGAGTCCGTAGGGAGGTTCTTCCAGAAGCAGACGGTTGAGGGGGTCGTGCGAGACCACTTCCGGGATCGACCCGCTTAACCTGATTACCAGTACCGAGCCTGACCGGACCGTCGGCGGTTGCTCTACAAGCGAAGCAAGCCCTGCCAGAAACAGGAACGTGAACAGAAAGAGCAATCCAATGGCAATTAGGGTACCGAGTATGCTGGCCAGCAGCGTGGAAAGAAAACGCATGGCAGATTTTGGACTGTTGGTTGCAGTGCAACCTGAAGATACGATGGCTATCCTTACGACAGACAAGATCGAGAAGTTACGGAATAGTTGGAAGAGCACGCAGAAAGAAGACGTGGGAAACCGCCTTTGCTAAAAGGCGGTTGGAAATACGGCCATTTACGTCGAATCAGCGATCAACTTCCGTGGAACATCGTATGCGTGTACCGGTGCGGTCTGGACAGGTGCGGCGACGGAAACCACCCTATCGGGTGGCCCGGAAGGATGATCCGGCAGCGCCGCTGAACGAGCGGGAGCGGCAAATTTTGCGGTTGGTAGTTGAGAGCTTTATTGACACCGCAGGTCCGGTCGGTTCGCACTTTCTGGCCCGGCGGTATTCGATCGGCCTGAGCCCGGCTTCCATTCGCAATACGATGAGTGACCTGGAAGAGATGGGCTACCTGGACCATCCCTATACGTCGGCTGGTCGGGTACCTACGGACCTGGGCTACCGGACCTTTGTGGATGCATTGATGGACGTGCCCGAACTGGCACCGGACGAGCGCCGGTTGCTCCAGCAAAGGGTGCGGGAGATCGGCAACGATCCAGAAGAGCTGTGGCGGGAAAGTACGCGGTTGCTTGGACAGCTTTCTCGCCTGTTAGGCGTAGTGCTAACGCCCCGGCTCTCGACCGGTGTGCTTGAGCGACTCGAAGTGGTGCCGCTTTCGTCGACGCGGGCTATGTTCGTGCTCAGCGTGCGGGGCGGTCTGGTGCGCACCATTCTTGTGGAACTGGCCTCGGGATTGAGCCGGCGAGATCTTGAGCTGGTGGTCGCGTTGCTCAATGAGCGCCTGGCCGGATTGACTCTGGCGGCAATCCGGCAGAGCTGTCACTGGCGTCTGAGGGATCTAGAAGACCGTACAGGCCTGGTCCAACTGGTGCTGGATGAAGCGCCCACGCTGTTCAGTGAGCCTAATGAAGGGCGCGTGCGCTTTGGAGGCACCCAGTATATCATGGGCCAGCCCGAATTTCAGCAACCGGAAGAATTGCGCAATCTGTTTCTTCTCCTGGAAGATGAGGAGGAGCTGGTGCGGCTATTGGAGGGAACGGAAGGGCCTGAAGACGTTGAAGTAGGCCGCGCCCAGGTTTCGATTGGGCGCGAGAATTGCGACGAAAAAGTGGAAAGATTTTCGATTGTTACGGCCCGTTATCGGCTGGGAGATGCCGTGGGAACCATCGGCGTGATCGGGCCTACCCGTATGGATTACCGGCGCGTGCTGGCGCTGGTGCAAGAGATGGCCTTGCTGCTGAGCCGTCCTATCGATGAAACGGTAAACTGAAGGGGAACGCAGGGAAGCCATGACGCACATGTCGGAGGAAATGAAACCCGCAGCCGATGCGGAACAGGTAAACGAAACGGAAAATGCACCGGCGACGCCCGAAGCGGAAACTGCCGCTTCGGAGATGTCGCTGGAGGAGAATGACCTGGTGGCTCGCATTGAACAACTGGAGGCAGAGTTGGCGCAGGTGCAGGATAAGTTCCTGCGCACAGCGGCCGAATTGCAAAACTATCGCCGGCGCGTTGAGCAGGAAAAGCGGCAACTGCTGGAAATGGGTAAGGCGCTGGCAATCCGTCCCCTCCTGGAAGTGCTGGATGATCTGGAACGCTCCCTGGAAGCTGCGCGTCAGGCGGAAGAGCAAGATCCAGGTGCTGCCTATCATAAATTGCGTGAAGGCGTTGAACTGGTGCATCAGAAGTTTCTGGATGAACTGGCCCGGCTGGGCGTGCAACCCATTGAGGCCGTTGGGCAGCCCTTTGATCCAACCGTGCACGAAGCCATGATGCAGCAACCGGCGCCGGAAGGGGTGACGCCCGGTACGGTGCTGCAGGAAATGCAGAAAGGGTACCGTATGGGTGAGCGCATCCTCCGGCACAGCCGGGTTGTGGTAGCTGCCCCGCCAAACGGAGATAGCCAGGCCTGAGGCCGTTGTCTATGCGCGACTATTACGAAGTGCTCGGGGTGGACCGGAACGCCACGCAGGAGGAGATCAAGCGCGCGTATCGTAAGCTCGCCCTGCAGTACCACCCCGACCGCAATCCCAACGATAAGGAAGCAGAGGCCCGTTTCAAGGAAATCGCTGAAGCGTACGAAGTCCTTTCGGACCCTGAAAAACGGCGGCGCTATGACCGCTACGGGCATGCGGGCGTGCGCGGCAATGGCATGCCCGAAGGAGGGCCTTTTGAGGACTTAAATGATATCTTCAGTGCCTTTCATGACATTTTCGGGGCCTCGGGCTCCGTCTTCGAAGAGGTATTTGGGGGCGGACGCCGGCGCGCGCGTCGGGAAGCGCACGGTCGCGCCGGCGGCGACATCCATGTCAAAGTCCAGTTGACCCTGGAGGAGATTGCGGAGGGCGTCGAAAAAGAGGTTACCGTTCGCAAATATGTGCCCTGCAAGAGTTGCAAGGGCACCGGTGCAGAAGGAGGCACGGCAGGGTACACCACCTGTCCTACCTGCCGAGGAGCGGGCGAGCTGCGGCAGGTTTCGCGCTCCATTTTTGGACAGTTTATCAACATCCAGACGTGTCCGCACTGCGGAGGTACCGGTCGAATTTTGCGTAACCGTTGCCCGGATTGTGGCGGAAGCGGACGCCACATGGCCGAGGAGATCATTCGCATAACGATTCCGCCCGGAGCACTTGAAGGCCATTACCTGACTATTCGGGGAGCCGGACATGCAGGCGTTAAGGGGGGACCACCTGGCGACCTGATTGTCGAAATCGAAGAGCTGCCGCACGAACACTTCGTGCGCGAGGGGTTGGATATTTACTACGATTTGATCATCTCTTTTCCGGAGGCAGCGCTGGGCACGGAAGTCGAAGTGCCTACGCTACGTGGGCGCGCTCGGCTCCAGATTGATCCAGGTATTCAGTCTGGAAAAATACTGCGCATGCGAGGACGGGGACTACCCGAGCTGAACGGGCCTGGACGGGGCGATCAATTCATCCGGGTCCACGTATGGACGCCCACAGAATTGACGGACGAAGAACGGCAAATCCTGGAACGCCTCCGCACCTCCCCTTCGTTCCAACCACGCCTGGAAGAGGGTCGCCGGTCTTTCTTCAGTCGCTTCAAGGATGCTTTCCGTTAAGGAGCCGTTGCCGGATAGCATGACCACACATGCCCTGGGAGAAGTGCTGCGACAGGTAATGCGGCGGGTGCCGTCGCCGGTTACGGTGGTGACAGCAGCTGCCGATGGTGAAATGCGGGGCATCACCATTGGCTCCTTTACGAGCGTCTCGTTGGAGCCGCCGCTTATTTCTTTCAATGTAGCTCGACGGGCTCGCATGCATCCGCTGCTGCTGCAGGCTCGCTATTTTGCCGTGCATATCCTGGGAGCCGAGCAAGTGGCATTGAGCCAGCGCTTTGCTGAGCCCGGCTTGAGCGGGCAGGAGCAGTTTGAGGGATTGGCTTATCAGCTGCACGCCGAAGGCACTCCTGTGCTGGAAGGCGTGCTGGCCGTGTTGCACTGCCGACCGTATCGCAGGCTCGAGGCAGGTGATCACACGATCTTTGTGGGCGAGGTGATGGAAATTGAGGTGCGGGAGGAGGGGCCACCTTTGCTTTACTACAATCGGACCTACCGTGCGGTCGGTGAAACGCTGGTACCCTCGTTACTGTTAAGCAGCGCTGCGCCAAAAAGCGCAAAGTCGTAACGCACCGGATCCTCTGGGCAAAGCTGTCGGCAGATCGCGGTGAGTTCTTGAACAGCCTTCCAGTCGTTGGCGTTGCGGCGCAGCAACCCCCAGGCCCGTGCCTGCCGTCCCACGTGCACGTCCAGCGGTATTACCAGTTGGGCGGGCCGTACCGTTTGCCACAGTCCCAGATCGACAGGGCCTGAACGTACCATCCAGCGAAAGTAAAGCGCCAGTCGTTTACAGGCGCTACCCGCAGAGGGGCGGGGTAGATGTTTGCGCAGGCGCTGAGGCGTTTCCGGTAGGAGGCAGAGCGCCCGGCTCAGGGCTTCGATAGCGGGACCAATGTCCGGGGCATCAGAGGAGAGATGGGCAGCCACGAAGCGTTCGATTGTCTCATACCGGGTTAGCAGAACCTGGAGGTTGCGGGTAAGCCAGAAAGCATCTTCCGGTTGGAAGGTCCGGTGCCGAAAAGTGCGCAGCCGGTCTGCGTCGCGTTCCGGCGCAAAGAAGCGCACAAAGTGGTAGGGGCGATAGTCCATGCGCGCGCACAGCTCCTCCAGTTTGCGCAGAATGAGCGAGCGGCGTCCCCAGGCCAGCAGCGCCGCATACAAACCGATTACTTCCTGATCGCGCGGGTCATCGAAGGCGTGGGGAATGGCAATCGGATCGGTGGCAATAAAATCCGGTTGTTCATAGCGGCTAACCAGCGCATCCAGCATCTGGCGGTCAATTTCCATCATACGCTTGGTGGTAACGCTGGGAGTTGGTCGAGACGCGCAAAGAGCTCGGCCGCGCGACGTAAATCTACGTTTCCTCCGCTGAGAATGAGCCCGACCCGCTGTCCGGCAACAGCGACGCGATTTTCGAGGAGGGCGGCCAGGGGCAGGGCGCCGGTTGGCTCGATCACCAGCTTGAGCCGCTCCCAGAGTACGTACATGGCCTGCAGAATGGCCTTTTCCGAAACGGTTACCATGTCGTCCACATACTGCCGCACGAGCGGAAACGTGAGGTGGCCCAGCGAAGGCGTGCGGGCACCGTCGGCGATGGTGTCTGGATTGTGCACGCGGTGCAGCCGGCCGGTTCGGAACGAACGCGTAGCATCGTCGGCCTGCGCCGGCTCAACCCCCACGACACGGCACCGGGGCGCCAGTGCGCGAGCGCTGAGGGCTGAACCGGAAAGCAACCCACCGCCCCCGCAGGGCACCAGCAGCACGTCCAGCGGTCCTACCTCCTCCAGTAGTTCACGAGCGGCTGTGCCCTGGCCTGCTATGATGTGCGGATGATCGTAGGGAGGAATGATCGCCAGGCCTCGCTCAGCCGCCAGTTGCTGGCCGAGCGCCTCGCGCGTGGTTTGCTCGGGATCGTAAAACACCAGCTCGGCGCCATAGCTGGCGGTAGCTCTGCGTTTGACCTCCGGCGCGTTCTGCGGCATGACCACCGTAACCGGTACGCCCAGCAGGCGTCCGGCCAGGGCTAACGCCTGGGCATGATTGCCCGAGGAGTAGGTGAGCACGCCCCGGCGGCGTTCGGCTTCAGACAGAGTTGCCATTGCATTATAGGCTCCGCGGAATTTAAAGGAGCCTGTTCGCTGAAAATTCTCACACTTGAAGAACAAGCTGGCCTGCGTCAGGCGGTTCAGCGTGCGGCTGCGCATCACCGGCGTGCGATGCGCGATGCCCTCCAGCCGTCGGGCGGCGGCTTGGACGTCAGTGTAGGTGGGAAGAGAGATAATCATAAATATTTATAATAGAAAGCGCTTTTTCATAAAAAAGTATATTGATAGTATTTGTTTACCTTAATAAGTTGTATAAGGTAGGTGTAACAACTAATAAAACTTGTCGTGTTATGCGGAGGGTACATTTCTGCTTGCTGTTTAAAACCCTTTTGCTCGTCTCTGTGGTCCAGGCTCAGGAGATTCATCTGGGAGCCGATGTGGTAAGCCGGTATGTCTGGCGTGGAATGGACTTTGGCGAATCCATGAGCGTGCAGCCCGGTTTGAGCCTCTCCGTGGGCGCGTTGACCGTAGGCACGTGGGCCTCCTATGCGCTTACAGCCTCTGGAGCCGGGGCCAACGAGCACGACCTGTATCTCAGTCTTGATCTGGGGGCCCTGTCGGTGGGGGTAACCGATTATTACTTCCCAGCGCCGAATGGGGCGAAGTTTTTCGACTTTGACGATGATGGTCAGGGCGCGCATTATCTGGAGCCATTTATCCAGATCAGAGGTCCCGAGACAGCTCCTTTTACCCTGCACGCCAGCATTTTTGCCTACAACGACCCAGACAATACGATTTACCTGGAGGGACAGTATCCGTTTACGGTAGGCGACGTGGAAATGCGGTTGACTGTGGGGGTAGTAGCGGGGCAGAGTGCGCTCTACAACACGGGCGATGTAACGCTGGTTAATCTAGGACTTGCTGCTTCGCGCACCATCCAGATTACCGAAGCGTTCAGCCTGCCTGTGTTTGTGCACTACATTCTGAATCCTAATCCGCGCGTGGAGCGCTCGTACCTGGTGTTTGGGTTCAGTCTCTGAGTTGTGCTGCGGGGGGAAGTGCAAGGGGCGTCCCGGTGCATGACTACCGGGACGCCCCTTTGTGGTTCAGGCGTTTGCGTCGCCGTTCGGGGGCTGTTGCTCGGCTGGCGGAAGCTCTTGCGGAGGCGCGGGGCGACGCTCAATGATCACGTCTACGTCACTCACCAGGGCGGCAATCGCGCCAACAGCAGCCAGCGTTGGGGCAAACAGCACCGCCGCTGCAGCGCCGCCTACGCCAACAGAAAGCGGAAACTCGAGTAAGACGCGATTATCTTTCTTCAGAATTACCCGCCGAGCGTTTCCTTCTTCAATAATTTCCCGAATGCGATCCAGCAGTTGGCCGCCCCGAACTTTGAAGGTTTCAAAGTGGTGCCTGGGATCCGTCATGGCTCCTCCCTGAGATCGACGAAGTGAAACGGCGTTCGTCGATCCTTACGGCAAGGACGCACCTTCGGTTGCAGGACAACCGGAAAAGATTTGCAACGTCTCAGTTAATGGTGGTATGCAGGCGAAATTCAAACCAGAGCAGCATCGCTGCGTCTGTTTCGCCAAAAGGACAGCCCACCTTACGATAAGCCGCCCATACCCGATGATACAACGCCAGGATGTAGCGCTGAAGTACCGGCGGCAGCTCGGCAACGGCTTCGGGATCAAACGTAAATGACATCGGACGATCAGGCACCTCTTTCATGGCAATACATCCGGACAGTGGTCGGCCTACGGGGGGAATCGACCGAAACCGCGCCGAGTTAAGCTCGGGTCGAGGATTGCGCCTTTTTTTGCTAACAGATTGCGCCAAAAGTTGGCTGGCGGAAAGGGCTCTTCGCTACACTACTTCGCGTGCTTTGGAAGTACTACAACATCAAAACCGCAGCATAAATTAAAGACACCGCAGTCTTCAAATCAACCAGCGTAATTTTATGCGACCACTCTCTGCCCTGTGCTCGGAGCCGGTCTCACTCGTGGTGGACCGTGAGGGCGTTATTCGCTCGGTAAGTCCTGGCCATATGGGGTGGCTGCGCGCTGGACGCCATCGGCTACTCGGGCATCCCTGGTGGGAGTTAATTCATCCCAACGACCGCCAACAGGTCGTGCAGCGTGTGCGAAGCATGCAACGCGGCCAGGAAAAGCCGGAAGGATGGCGGGTGCGCGTGCGTAGTGGGTCCGGTACGTGGCGTTGGATCCAGATGACCGCCAAGCGACAACCCGGCGGATTTATCCGTTTGTCGTTAAACCAGATGAATGTAGCCGGTTAAAGTAGCCATGCGGTGCAGTCTGGGGTATGTATGGGCCCTGGTGAGTACTCTGGGCGTGCTGGGGGCGGGCATGGGACGGGCGCAGCCAGTCTCCTGCGCCTCGCGCACAGGCCAGAATGCTACCCTGTTACTTCCGGCCGAAGCGTTTCAGGGACTTGATATTCGGCCGGGCGACTTTTTGCTCGCCTACACGCCGGAGGGGCGCTGCGCTGGAAAAGTCCGCTGGGAAGGACATAATGCGGTGCTGACGCTCTGGGCGGATGATCCCATGACACCGGACAAAGAAGGATTTGCGATAGGCGATCGCTTGCGCCTGGTGCGCTGGCGTCCCGGAGAGCGACCGCTTTCCCTGCACCTTATTCTGGCAACAGAACGCGCTTACTGGATTTCTGTGGATCGCTACGTGCCAGACGGCATCTATCGAGTGCGGCATGTGGTACCGGACTCCTAAAGGAAACCTCCTCCTTTTCTGAAGAATACCACCGCACATCCCTGTGCAACAGCCCGGCTCCAAACCAATGAAATCGCTGGATCCAGCCGTTTGTACCGTCTGGCGTATTAAATGGATGCTCTGGACCCTGGCCGGGCTGCTGCTTGCGCTTTTTTATGAGCTAACGCATCTGTTCGAGCCAGAGCGAGGAACTCCCCCGGGCTTCTGGGTACTCCTGGTTCTTCTGGTTGGGGGCGGGCTGAGCTGGTGGCTGCCAGCGCTGCGCTACCGGTACTGGCGATATGCGTTGAAGCCAGAGGAGCTTGTGCTGGAACGCGGGGTGCTGGTGCGGGTGCGGACAATTGTGCCGCTGCGACGCGTGCAACATCTAGACATTGCCCAGGATCTGATCGAACGAGAATTTGGGCTGGCGCGCGTCGTGTTGCATACGGCAGGCACGCGGCATGGTGCCGTTGTGTTGCCCGGCCTGCGCCTGGAGCAGGCTGAGGCGTTGCGGGATGAGATCAAGCGATATTTGCTGGAGGAGACTCTCTAATGGAGCGCCCGTCTGAGGCATCCATCGAAACGCCGCAGTTTCGCCGGCTTCACCCGCTGACGCTCCTGGTGCGCTTGTTAATGAGCCTGCCGGCCTTCCTTGTATTGCTGTTTCCAGCGCTTCAGGGGCAGACGGTGGACCGCTGGACGCTTTTTATGATGATGCTGTATGGTCTGCTGGCCCTTCCTCTGATTCTAGCGCACTATCTTCGCTTTCGGTATGCCCTTACGCCGCGCGAGCTGATTATTGAAAGTGGAGTGCTGACGCACCGCCGGCGAAGCATTCCGATTGATCGAATTCAAAATGTACAAATCGAACGCACGCTGCTTGCCCGCATGCTGGGACTGGCCCGGGTGCGCATTGAAACGGCCGGTAGCACGGAAACCGAGGGAGAGATTGCCTTTGTCAGCCTGCCGGAAGCGCAACGCCTCAAGGAGCAGGTGCATGCTTTCCGAAGGGGAGCGATAGCTGAACAGGAACTGGAGCCAACGCGCGCGCTGCTTTTTTCCATGACGCTCGGCCAGCTACTTCACTCCGGCGCCTTTCGTTTTTCGCTGGTATATCTGGCCGGTATGTTTTCCGTCATGGAGTACCTGAAGTTGACGCCTGAAGAGCTGATCGACTGGATCGTACGCGGGCAGCTTCACTGGGTGCAAGAAGCGTTTGAGCAAACGCCGCTACTGGCCGCTGCCGCTACCCTGCTGCTGGCAGCCCTTTTAGGATGGGGAGCGGGAATCGTGGTGCACGTGGTTCGCTTTTATGGCTTTCAACTATGGAAAGAAGGTGAGCGGTTTTACCGACGCAGTGGCCTGTTTACGGTAGCGGAGAGCGTCGTGCCCAAGCGTCGGATTCAGGCGCTGGTCATCCGAACCAATCCGCTTATGCAGCGCTTCGGGTGGTACGTGCTGGAAGCTCAGTTGATGGGGCTGGACCGTGAAGCCCAAAAAATGCAGACGCTGGTGCCTTTTGGACGCGCGGACACCATTCAGCAAATCGCGGCGCATGTGTGGCCGCTGCATTTGCCCTCGGCGTGGCATCGGGTCTCGCCCCGCATGATCCAGCGCGTCGCGGTGCGCTATCTGTTGGTCGGGACCGGGCTG
This sequence comes from Rhodothermus profundi, assembly GCF_900142415.1. Classification (NCBI taxonomy): domain Bacteria; kingdom Pseudomonadati; phylum Rhodothermota; class Rhodothermia; order Rhodothermales; family Rhodothermaceae; genus Rhodothermus; species Rhodothermus profundi. The sequence goes on along the minus strand of NZ_FRAU01000004.1, from coordinate 68,634 downwards.
CTGCTGGGGATAGGGTGGATCTGGCCGGAAGTGCGCTGGCTGCTGATCGGATTGCCCGTGGGGGCTCCACTGATGGCCTGGTTGCAGTATCGCCGCCATGGATATGCCCTGCAGGGCGCATACTTGTTCGTGCGGCAGGGCGTTTTCCGACACCGCATCTGGTGTCTGCCCTACCAGAAAATGCAGGTCTTTTCGCTGACGCGCTCGTTGTTTCAGCGTCGGTGGGGATTGGCCAGTTTACAGATTGATATGGCTGGAGCGCCAGCTATAGGCGGTCCACAACTTCGTGATTTGCCCGAGGCTACAGCCACCGAGCTGTTACAGCTTATCTATGAGCGCTTCCAGGCGCATTGCCGAACGCAACCTTCGGCGTTGTAGAGGCTTGCTGCGGGCACGTTCAGAAAGGCATTTTTCGGGGGGGCAGAGGAGCGGCGCAGCCAGTCCCGAATGGTCGGGTTGATGGGCGCCGAGAAACGCTACGGCTTTTCTTCCAGCGAAAGAAAGCTAAGCGGGGGCAAAACAGAAGGTGCTGCGTACAAATTCATCAAAGCAAAAAATATGCATATGCATCCCCTGTCGTTGCCAGGTACGGTATGGCTGGACACGGCGCTGCCCGACGACGAAAACCGGCGGAGCTTGTTATTTGTGCGGCCAGTCCGGGTATTGCAGGCAGATACGCCGGAGCAGGTTTTGCCGCTGTTGCGTGCGCTGGATGGAGCGGTAGCGGCTGGCTACTATGTGGCTGGCTACATAAGCTACGAGGCAGGGTATGCCCTCGCGCCGGTGCCGCTGCAGGTACCAGACGAGGCAGGACCGCTTGCCTGGTTTGGCGTCTATGAAATGCCACATGTGCTTCCGCCGGCCAGCACGGCGGTGGTAGCAGGAGAGGTAGGATCCTATGCACTGCAAGATCTGCACCTGGCGCTTTCGCGGGAAGCATATCGCGAACGGGTGCAGCATATTCGGAGATTAATCCGCGAAGGCGAGGTCTACCAGATCAATTTTACAATGCCGCTGCGTTTTCGCCTGGAAGGCGATCCGCTGGCCTTTTATCTGGCGTTGCGGCGGCAGCAGCCGGTAGCGTATGCTGCGTTTATCAACACGGGCGAACGCCTGGTACTGAGCCTCTCACCTGAGCTATTTTTTCGGCGGGAAGGATTGCGGATCTACACGCGGCCTATGAAGGGGACGGCGCGGCGATCCGCACTTCCGGAAGAAGATGCACGGTTGGCTGAAGCATTGCGCACCGACGAAAAGAATCGGGCCGAAAACTTGATGATCGTTGATCTATTGCGCAACGACCTGTCGGTCTGCTGCGAGCCTGGGTCGGTGGTAGTGTCCGACCTGTTTCGCGTGGAGGCTTATCCGACCGTCTGGCAGATGACCTCGACGGTGGAAGGCCAGTTGCGGCCGACGGTTTCGTACGCCGACCTGTTCCGCGCCTTGTTTCCGTCAGGGTCGGTGACGGGAGCGCCCAAGCCGCGTGCGATGCAACACATTACGCGCCTGGAGCCCGCACCGCGTGGCGTCTATTGTGGGGCCATCGGTTATGCGGCACCGGGCGGCGAGGCTGTCTTTAACGTGGCCATTCGCACGCTGGAGCTAACGGGGGAAGAAGGACGCATGGGCGTGGGCAGTGGCATTGTATGGGATTCAGATCCAGAGGCAGAGTACGAAGAATGCTGGTTGAAAGGGCAGTTTCTGCGAGCAGCGGCTGAGCCGTTTGCGCTCATTGAAACCATGCGCTGCGAGCAGGGACGCATTCCGCTGCTGGAAATGCATCTGGAGCGACTGCGGCGGTCTGCTGCGCACTTTGGCTTTGCCCTGGATGAAGCGCAGTTGCGGGCACAACTGGCCCAGGTGCAGCAGGCCCTGCCTTCCGAAAAGATATGGCGTTTGCGTTTGACGCTGGACGTAACGGGACGGATAACGTTGACCAGCGCCGAGCTGGAGCCAGCGCCGGATCGTCCCTGGCGACTCTGCATAGCACATGAGCGGTTGGATCCTTCCGATCCGCTGCGCTATCATAAGACAACCCGTCGGGCTCATTACGAAGCAGCGTATCTGCAGGCGCGCGCAGCGGGCTACGATGAGGTGCTGTTTTTGAACACGCGCGGTGAAGTCTGTGAAGGCTCGCGTACCAACCTGTTTGTGCAGATAGGGGGACGGCTCTACACGCCGCCGGTTTCGTGTGGTCTGCTGCCTGGCGTTTACCGGCAGTACGTGCTGCGCACCCGCAAGGATGTAGCAGAGCGGGTGTTGACGCTGGCTGACCTGCGCCGCGCCGAGGCGCTCTACGTGTGTAATGCCGTGCGCGGGTGGCAGGCAGCCACTCTGGAGGTGCCCGAACCGGTGCTTTCCCTCATGTAGAAGGTTCCATGGCCGGCGAAACAGTTAGTCTGGAGCATCTGGAGACGCTGCTGGACGAAACGCCCCCGTTTAATGTGCTCTCCGGGGCGGAGCGACGACAGCTCTTTGAAGAGGCGTTGTTGGCTTTCTACGAGCCGGGCATGGAAATTCTGGCGCAGGGGGTCGTGCCGGCCCATCCTCGCTATTTGTACCTGGTGGTAGCCGGTGCGGTGCAACTAACAGACGAAAGGGGCCAACTAATCGATCGTTGCGAAGAAGGGGACGTATTCGGCCATTACGCATTACTCCGGGAAGGGCCGTTTCCCTATGAGGCGCGGGCTATTGAACCCACGCAGTGCGTGCTGATTCCAGAGTCTGCCTTTTTCCGGGTGTATCGATCCAATCAGGCGTTTGCCGCTTTTTTTGAGAGCGACCTGGCGGCGTTCATGTCGCGCCTGCACCGAGCGCATGTCGATGCAGTAGGCGCGCAGCTTTTGCTCAACACACCGCTCCGGATGCTGGTGCGCCGACCGCCGGTCGGGTGTGCTCCTGAAACGCCGGTGCAGATTGGCGCCCAGATCATGCGGGATGAGCGGGTGGGGTCCATTCTCGTAATGGACAACAATCGATGCCCCGTAGGCATTCTGACCAATAGCGACCTGCGCGATAAGGTGGTGGCGGAAGGACGGCTGCCCGACATGCCAGTGCAGGCTTTAATGAGTGCACCGCCGATCACGATAGCCGCCGATGCGCCGCTCCTGGAAGGGCTGGTACTGATGGCGCGTCATGGGCTGCACCATCTTGTACTTACCGAAGATGGCACGGCAGCCAGCCCGGTGGTTGGGGTCGTTTCCGGCCAGGATATTGCCCATGCGCGCGGGCATGATCCCGTGGCCACGATTAAACGCATCGAACAGGCCGATACATTGGAGGCGCTGGCTGCGTTGCGCAGGGAAGCGTTCGTATTGCTGCGTCAACTGCGGCAGCAGGGCATGCCAGCCATTGGTCTGCTGCGCATCAGCACGGAGCTGAATGACCGGGTGGTGATCCGTGCGCTGGAGCTTGTAGAGGCCAAACTTCGGGAAGAGCAGCCTGATCAGATTCCGGACCTTCCGTGGGTCTGGATGGCGCTGGGCAGCGAGGGGCGTCGGGAGATGAGCTTCAAGACCGATCAGGATAATGCCCTCATGTATGCCGATCCCTGCGAGGAAAGGCGAGCCCGCCGGGCAGAGCAATGGTTGGGAGAACTGGCGCAGCGCGCCAATAGCGCGTTGGAGCAGGTAGGATTCCCGCGATGTCCGGCCGATATGATGGCGGCCAACCCTCGCTGGCGACAGGCACTGAGCGGATGGAAGCGTACGTTTCGGCGCTGGATCTTTGAGCCGGACGAGAAAGCGCTGTTGCACGCTTCCATCTTTTTCGATTTGCGCGCCCTCTATGGGGCCGGTGAACTGGTCGAGCAGCTTAAAGAGGATCTCCAGCAAGCCCTGCAGGTGGAGCGAGGGTTTCTGGCGTTCATGATGCGCAATGCGCTACGGAATCGCCCTCCCCTTTCCTTTTTCCGAAGGTTCGTGCTGGACCGTTCCGGCGAGCAACGTCCGGGTTTTGACATCAAACTGCGCGGGCTGATGCCGATCACCGATCTGGCTCGCATTCTGGCTTTAGAGGCCGGCTTCCTGCGCACAACCGGGACGCTTGATCGGCTGCAGGCGGCTGCCGACCGAATACCTGAAGTGCGGCAGACCTGCCAGAACCTGCAGGAAGCCTATCGTTTCTTGACAGAACTGCGTCTGGATCATCAGATCCGCCAGATTGAGGAAGGACAGATGCCCGACAATCATATCGCACCGGAGCAACTCAACGCCGTGCAGCGCAAGGTGCTCAAAATTGTGTTCGCTATGATTCAGGAAGCGCAGGAAGCACTGGCTATGCGCTACGGGGCACATATGATGCGCCTGTGAGCGCTTGATTTTTTGTCCGCAAAACCGGTTATTGGCGCCGTCGTGGTTTGATTGCTCAGCAGAGGACATAACGCGGCTCGACACGTATGGCGACACCGGGTACAGATCGGGGCCAGTGGGGCTCTCGGATCGGGTTTATTCTGGCAGCGGCCGGTTCGGCTGTTGGACTTGGCAACATCTGGCGTTTTCCCTACATTACCGGGCAGAGTGGAGGGGCGGCATTTGTGGTGATCTACCTCATCTGTGTGGCGCTAATCTGCGTGCCCTATCTGTTTGCAGAGCTGGTGCTGGGGCGGCACACGCAGAAAAATCCTGTTGGTGCAATACGTGCGCTTCGGCCAGGTTCGCCCTGGGTGTGGGTTGGAGGGCTCTGCGTGATAACCGGCGTGTTCATTTTGAGTTACTATGCAGTGATTGCGGGGTGGACGTTTGGCTACATCTTCAAGAATTTGCTGTTTGCCCACTTAGACTTCGGGCACTTCATTGCCAGCCCCTGGATTGTGATGCCACTTTTTGCACTTTTTCTGGGGCTGACCATGCTGGTGGTATTTGGCGGTGTGGAAGAAGGCATTGAGCGCTGGTCAAAGGTGCTCATGCCGTTACTGATTCTGTTGATGGTGGTGCTCATTGTACGGGCAGTAACGCTGCCAGGCGCTGAAAAGGGACTGGCTTTTTATCTGAAACCAGATTTCTCCAAGGTAACGGGCGAGGTCATTGTGGCCGCACTGGGACAGGCCTTCTTTTCGCTCAGCCTTGGAATGGGCGCCATGATTACGTACGGCTCCTACCTGTCGCGTCGTGAGAATGTGGTCGTGGCCGGTTCTTACGTGGCCCTTTTCGATACGCTTATCGCATTGATGGCGGGCTTTATGATTTTTCCTGCGGTTTTTGCTGCCGGCCACGACCCGGCCAGCGGTCCGGCGCTGGTCTTTATTGTGCTGCCAGAAATTTTTCAGGCATTGCCGCTGGGCAATCTGATTGGCGCCTTGTTTTTCCTGCTACTGTCCATTGCCGCGTTAACCTCTACGGTGTCGCTGCTGGAGGTGGTCGTGGCCTATTTTGTCGATGAGCGACGCTGGAGTCGAAAGAAGTCCGTATGGACCGTAGGCGCCCTGACATTTGTGATCGGGTTGCCTTCAGCGCTTTCGCAGGGGACGGTAGCCGGACTGAGCAACATGGACTGGCTGTTCGGTCCCGACGGACTGCTAGGGCAGCACGATTTCCTGAGCATCATGGATGCGATCTGGGGAAATCTGGCCCTGGCCCTGGGAGCGCTGCTGATCAGCATTTTTGTGGGCTGGGTCTGGGGAGTTGAGCGGGCAGCAGAAGAGTTGCGGCTGGGAAGTCGGGTATCTCCTGGCCTGGTGCGGCTGTGGCAGTTCTTTGTGCGTTACATCTGTCCGGTGGTCATCTTTATTATTCTGATGAATGTCTTCCGGGGCTACCTGGGATAAGGCGGCATGGTGCTTGTTGCCAGAGGGGTAGCAGGGAAGAGGAACCCGGAGGCCGGACCGTCGTCAATCCCTTGCAATCGGGGTTTTTTGTGGTAAATTGTAAAGAAATTGTGTGTTGAACCAACCGGGGCCCGATGCCCCTACGGCCTTGGAAGCTGACGCACCGCCATCTCGCGTTGTTTTTTACGGGTTAGCGTTACCTTTTGTGCTGGACGCGGAGCCGGCAGCGCTTATCACGGCGGGTGTGCTCTTTGTGCTGTTGCTGCTGGTTTCTGCGTTGCTGTCAGGTTCGGAGGCCGCCCTGATGTCGTTACGAATGGGCCAGCTTCCGACCGGTGAAGCGGCAGATCCGACTGCGCGTCGTCTGCAGGAGCTACTGGCTCGTCCGCGCCATCTGGTGATTACGCTCCAACTGCTCAACACGCTCGCCAACATAGGGGCAGCGCTGATGGCAGTGCTTTTGGCAGCGCATCTGGCGTGGAAAGCGCAATGGTCTCCCGGACTGGCGCTGCTGGTGGAGTTGCTGGTGGTGGCCCTTGTGCTCCTGGTGGTAGGTGAGATTACGCCGCGTTTGCTGGCCGGCCGGTTTGCCGAATCCTTCGCGCGGTGGATAGCTGTGCCTGTGTGGGTGCTGCAACGCGTGTTGTATCCGGTGACCGAAGTACTGGTCCGGCTGACGGCTTTCTTGCAGCGACGGTTGCGGGTGTCGGAGCGTCCGCTTTCCGCAGAAGAGCTGAAAGCCCTGGAGGTGGTGCGCGATGGTAGTGTGCTGGGCGAAGACGAGCGGGAGCTGCTGGCAGCAATCCTGGAGTTCGGGGAGACGACTGTTCGCGAAATCATGGTGAGCCGGCTCGACATTGTTGCGATCCCGGAGACGGCCACCTTCGGAGAAGTGCTTGAATGCATTCGTACCAGTGGCCATTCTCGCCTGCCCCTGTATGCCGAGCATCTGGACAATATTCAGGGAATCGTCTATGCCAAAGATCTGTTGCCGTACCTGGGACGGGCTAAACTGGACCGGCCATTAAACTGGCGACAAATAGCTCGTCCTGCGATGTTTGTGCCCCTCAGTAAGCGACTTGACGACCTGCTGCGAGATTTCCAGCGTCGTAAAACGCACATGGCTATTGTGGTGGATGAATATGGCGGCACAGCGGGCCTGGTAACCCTGGAAGACGTGCTGGAAGAAATTGTGGGCGATATCCGGGACGAGCATGACGAAAGCGAACCTGTTCTGTATGAGCAGATCGATGCGCACACCTATCGGGTGGATGCCCGCATGAATCTGGATGACCTGGCGGAGCTGTTAGGGGTTGATCTGAACACGGAGGCGTTTGACTTTGAAACGCTGGGCGGGTTGATTTTCCACCTGCTTGGGGTGATCCCCGAGCCAGGCGATGCGGTGCAATACGGCCCGTTGCATTTGCGCGTGGAAACGGTGGACAACCACCGGATCGGCCAGGTGCTGGTGCGGGTTGAACCTACGCCGGTGACCGTCCGAAAAAATGGAAACGGACAGGGAAAATGACATGGCTTCTGGTGGTTGTCGGACTGGGGTGCTGCACGCGGGCTGCTGAGATTCCGGCGCAGGGGAGCAAGGAAGTGCGCTGGCAGGTTCTGCGGAGCCCGGAAGCAAAAAAAGAGCCGCAAGCTGACGCATGGCTTGCCTACGATAAGGTGCAGCACCTGACCTTTTCCTTTCTCTGGACGCTCAGTAGCCAGTATGCGCTGGAGCAGAAGGCGGGATGGGCAACAGGACGGGCATTGCCGCTGGCCGCCGGCACCTCAGCAGCCATTGGACTTGCCAAGGAACTGTACGACTGGAAAGTGGGTCCAAGACGGCGCTTCAGCTATCGCGATCTGGTGGCAGATGGGGTGGGGATTGTCCTGGCTATTGGCTTTATTATGTGGTAACCCTACCCGCTGGTAAACAAGGCAGAAAGGCCGCCTAAACCATGGACGAAATTAAAGAATATTGTGGCATTTTTGGTGTCTATAACGCCCCTAATGCCGCGCGTCTGATCTACTATGGATTGCATGCCCTCCAGCATCGGGGTCAGGAATCAGCAGGTATCGTAACGTCTACCTACGATGAGGTGCGCCAGCGTCCTGTGATGCCTGTGCACAAAGATTTCGGGCTGGTACTCGACGTGTTTGACGACCCTTCCCTCTTTGAAACCAAGCTGCTGGGGCGAGCGGGCATCGGACACAACCGATACTCAACAAGCGGCTCGGCTACCAACCCGGCCAACATCCAACCGTTTGTGGTGCATTACCGAGGGGGTAACATTGCGCTGGCGCACAATGGCAACTTGTCCAATGCCCGGGAGCTGCGCCAGGCTTTTAGCGAGCGCGGCACCCTGTTTCAGACAACCAGCGATAGTGAGCTGATCCTGCACCTGATTGCCCAGAGCCGTCGCCAGCGTCAGATCGATCAAATCATTGATGCCCTGACGCAACTCGAAGGGGCTTTTTCGCTGCTAATCCTGACGGATACCAGCTTGATCGCCGTACGGGATCCTAATGGCTTTCGTCCACTGGCGCTGGGACGGTTGCGCAATGAAGAGGGCTCGTGGGCCTACTGCGTGGCCAGTGAAACGTGCGCGTTCGACATGATCGGCGCCGAGTATGTGCGCGACATTGCCCCCGGCGAAATTCTCGTTATTGATCAAAAAGGATGTGAAACGGGCGAGTTTGATCACTACTTCCTGCCCTGCCGCTACCGGGTGAGCCAGTGCATTTTTGAGTACGTCTATTTTGCCCGGCCCGACTCCAAGGTGTTCGGCGAAATGGTGGATAAAGTGCGACGCAAGCTGGGCAAGCAACTGGCACACGAAGCACCCGTCCCGATGGTTGAGGCAGATGAAAAACCGCCGATCGTGATTTCGGTCCCGGACTCTTCCAACACCATTGCTTTAGGATACACCACCGAGTGCCAGAAGTTAGGGTACCGCTGCCGCTATGAAATTGGCCTGATCCGTAACCACTATGTAGGGCGCACCTTCATTGCGCCGGGCCAGGATCGCCGGGAAATGCGCGTGCGGTGCAAGTTTAACACGGTCGAAGGGGTATTGCGCGACCGCATTGTGGTGGTGGTAGACGACTCAATCGTGCGCGGCACTACCTCGCGCTTTTTGGTCAACATGATCCGTCAGGCCGGAGCGCGGGAGGTGCACCTTCGCATTGCCTCACCGCCGGTCATTAGTCCCTGTTTCTACGGAATGGATTTCCCCAGCGCCGAAGAATTGCTGGCCAACAAATTTGCCAGCATTGAAGAAATGCGACAGTGGTTGGGGGTCGATTCGCTGGCTTACTTATCGGTGGAAGGATTAATGGCTGCGGTCCGGGCAGCCCATCCCGACGGGCTGGACTACTGCAACGCCTGTTTTACGGCCGACTACCCGGTGCCGGTCGAGATGGGCGTAACCAAGGAAGAAAACGAATGGTAAGTTCAATAACCTGCGGCCCCTCCTTCACCTCGGGGATCTACACCAGCCAGGTAAACCCGAGTTATTCCGGGTAGCGGAGCCAGCTCGTCCGGTCCATAGACTACCTGGATAGCGTGTGCCCGACCGCTGGTACCACGTCGCTCGACCACCTTCCAGCCACGCATCCGCAAATTCGCTATAACGTCGGCTGCCAGCCCGCGTCGCTCATAGTAGAGCACATCAGGCAACCACTGGTGATGAACGCGGGGGGCCAGAACGGCCTGCTGGATGTTCATGCCGTGGTCGATGACGTTCAAAATAAGCTGAAAAACGGTTGTAATAATGGTCGAGCCACCAGGCGTGCCCAGTATGAGGAAGAGCCGACCCTCCGGGTCTTCAACAATGGTAGGAGTCATGGACGAGAGCATACGTTTGCCCGGCGCGATTGCATTCGCCTCGGAGCCTACCAGTCCGTACATGTTGGGCACGCCAGGAGCGGCGCTGAAATCGTCCATTTCGTTGTTCAAAAAGAAGCCAGCTCCATCGACGACCACAAGCGAGCCGTAGGGGCCGTTAATCGTGGTGGTTACGCTGACGGCGTTGCCTTCATTGTCTACCACGGAGTAATGCGTGGTTTCCTGTGATTCAAAAGCCCAGGGGTCTCCGTGCGTAACATGCTGGCTGGTATCGGCGCGGTACGGATTGAAATCGGCCATGCGCTGGCGCATGTACTCCTTGCGAAGCAGGCCTTGCACCGGGATTTCTACAAAATCCGGATCCCCCAACCAGTGCGCGCGGTCTGCATAGACGCGGCGCATGGCTTCAGCCATCAGATGAACGGTGGCGCTGCTCCCGAATCCCATCTGAGCGATGTCAAAGGGCTCGACGGCATTAAGCAACTGAATCAGGCCTATGCCCCCGGAGGAAGGGGGACCCATCGAAATGATGCGATACCCCCGGTATGTGCCTGTAACCGGTGGCCGTTCGATGGCCCGATAGGCGGCCAGGTCTTCATGCGTGATCAGGCCACCGCCGCGTTGCATTTCGGCTACGATTAGATCGGCCGTCTTGCCCCGGTAGAAGTCCTCGGCGCCGTACTGCTGAATGCGCCGGAGCGTACGGGCCAGGTCTTTTTGCACAAACAGCTCACCCTCTCGGAAAGGAGTGTCTTTTGTGAAATATTTACGCGTAGAAGGGTAGCGAGAGAAAGCCTCCCGAAAGGAATTGAAGCGCGCAGCCTGCGCGCGCGTAAGGCGAAAGCCTTCTTCGGCAAGCCGGATGGCCGGTGCCAGCACTTCGGCGCGTGAAAGCCGGCCGTATTTTTCATGAGCCAGCAGCAGGCCGGCGACAGAACCCGGTACGCCCACGGCCAGGTAGCCTTGCTGGCTGCGTTCCGGTACGAACTGGCCCTGCTCGTCAAGGAACATGTCGCGGGTAGCTGCCTGCGGGGCCGTTTCCCGGAAGTCAATTGTGGTGGTGCGGCCGTCTGCAAAACGGATGACCATAAAGCCGCCTCCGCCCAGGTTGCCTGCGACGGGGTGCACGACAGCCAGCGCGAAGCCGGTGGCGACGGCTGCGTCTATCGCATTACCTCCCCGCCGGAGCATCTCCAGGCCTGCTTCAGAGGCTTCGGGGCGGGCCGAGACAACCAATCCGTGATAGGCCCGATAGGGGCGCGGCACCTCGCCAACCTGGGCCCACGCCCCGTGGATCAGCAGGAGCAGACCAGAAAGCCAGTGCAACCAAGTTTTCTTTGCACAAAAAGCACGGGTAATTTGGGATCTAATGTTACCCCTGACTGAGTCAAAACGTAACAAATGCGTCAAAAGCGCAAAATAAAAGCGCCTTTGTTCCCTGTTGAAACGATGATTTTTCATGGCGCATCCCGGTATATTCCTTGCCCCGCGTTGCTCTGCCATGTGTGACGAAAAAACAAGGAGTTATGCGGTACCGTATTGATCAGGCCATCCGGTTTCTTACGATCAGTGCCGGGCTGGTGGGCCTGTTGGTGTATGCGGTCTTTCACCTGCTGTGAGTGCAGTTGCACGTCACCTGCTGGGGGTGAGGTTAATTGTTGGTCAGTGGGTCGTCGGATGGAGTTCGAGACCCGGATGGCGGTGCAGAAATTCCTGGTAGAGGCGCAGTTGCCGGTTGTCCATTGGAATCAGATACCCATCGATAAACACGTATCGCACCTGCGTTCTGGGTTCAAACGGATCGCCATCGGTTACAAACAGGTTGGCTTTTTTCCCCACTTCCAGTGAACCGATCAGGTCATCTACACCGAAGATTTCGGCTGGATTGATGGTAACTGCTCGGAGGGCAGCTTCGCGGCCCAGCCCATACGTAGCCGCAAAACCCGCATGGTAGGGTAAGTTGCGTACGTTTTCGGATTCGCCGGTACGGATGGCGATTTTGACGCCTGCTGCATGGAGCAGCCCTGCATTTGCATAGGCTTTGTCGTAGCGGTCGGATTCTCGCGTAGGCAGTGAGAGCACAGGGCCTACCAGACAGGGAATGCCGGCTTCAGCGATCTTGTCGGCGACGCGCCATCCTTCTGCTACCCCACTGAAGATAACCCGTTTGAGCCCCCGCTTTTTGACCCATTGAATGGCTTCGAGAATGTCCGGAGCCAGGTCTACCTTGATCATCAGCGGCATTTCGCCCCGGATAACCGGTAGCAGGGCTTGCATTTCCGGTACGTAGAGGGGTTTAGGGTTTTGCTCTGGATTGGCCCGATAAGCCGAGTCGATGCGGGCGTACAGTTCGGCGCGGTCCCATACTTCATTGAGTTTGTCCATGGCCTGCCGGAAGGCCTTTTCGATCTCTTCTGGCTTGCGCCGATCCCAGCGTCCCCGTCGTCCTTTGGAGGGAAAGTCGAGCACCATGAGGCGCACGCCGCCGACATGCATTTGCTCGGGGGTGTACCCGAACAGATTAATCAGAGCGGCTTTTCCGGGGAGCAACCCGCCTTCTGGCTCGGTAATCACGGTGGTGACCCCGTTGACACGGGTTACAGGAATGAGCACGGAGTTCGGGTTGACGGCCGTTAGCGCGTCTACCTGAGGGGTAAGATCACCCAGTTCGCGGAAGTCCCGCGTTTCCGGAAGGGAACCGATTTCGATCAGTCCCAGGTGGGTACCGCTGTCAATAAAGCCGGGATAGATCTCCAGTCCCGTGCAGTCAATGACCTCGGCATCAGGCGGAATTTCGACGTTCTGGCCAATGGCGACAATGCGGTCCTCTCGGATAATCAGGGTGCCGCGCTCGATGATGCCCTGCGTAACAGTGACGATGCGGGCGTTGGTGAGGGCAAAGACGCCTCGGCGTGCTTTCGGTACATCGGTAGCCTGCGCGGCTGGCAGGTGCAGAAGCCAGCCGACGATCCAGAACAAGAGCAAGCGTTTCATTGCCACGCTGACTGCAGGGTTTGGGTGAGAAATTCAATCAGGTCGATGCCTTCCAGGCAGCGCTGGTGGTGCTGATGGTCGCCCCATCGGATGGCCAGTTCTACGGGGCGTTCGGGGTCAACGCGGAGTCGCATATCGTCAGGGTCGCGATCGGCGTCGAACCGCACGATGCCGTCGACAATGGTTTTTTTGCAGACGGCGTAGATGGAGAGCGGATGGGCGCTGAAGATTGCCAGGTCAGCATCTTTGCCGACTTCAATGGAGCCGACGCGGTCTTCAATGCCCAGTTGGCGGGCTGGATTGATCGTGATGAGCGCCAGGGCTTCGTCTTCGGTCAGTCCCCCGTATTTCATTGCTTTGGCGGCCTCGTGGTACAGATGCCGGTTGAGTTCGGGCGAGTCTGAATTGATAGAGGTGATTACCCCGTTGCGGGTCAGGATGGCCGCATTATAGGCGGTAGAATAGTAGACTTCAAACTTATAGGCCCACCAATCAGCAAAGACCGAAGCCATCGCTCCAAAGGCGGCCAGTTCGGGCGCTACCTTGAAGGCTTCGTTGGCATGCTGGAAGACCACACGCTGGATGCCAAAGTCTTTCAGCACGCGCAGCAGCATGAGAATCTCGTCGGCGCGATACGAGTGGCAGTGAATGAGAATTTCGCCCCGCAGGATATCGGCCAGTACTTCCAGGCGCTCATCGTATGGAGGGGGGACTGCCCGCGGGTTTCGTTTGCGTTCCTGCTCGTAGCGCTCCCAGGCTTCCATGTAGCGCTGCGCTTTATGGAACGCGTCCCGAATGACAAACTCGACGCCCATGCGTGAGAGGGGCGGGATGTTGCGACCGCGTCCGTGCACGCGGGTAGGGTTTTCGCCGAGCGCAAATTTGATGGTGCGGGGAGCTCCTTCCATGCGGAGGGCTTCCGGATCGGTTTCGCCGTAGCGATGCTTGATGGTTTCATTCTGGCCGCCGATCACGTTAGCCGAACCATGCATCACGTGCGAGATGGTCACGCCCCCGGCCAGAGCACGGTAAATGCGGATGTCATACGGATTGAGCACATCTCCGACGCTTACTTCGGCCGTCACGGGATTGGTTGCCTCGTTTACGTTGGAGATGGCAATGTGCGCATGTGCATCGATAATGCCGGGCATGACATACAGGCCGGTGGCGTCGATAACCTCAATGCCATCAGGCACTTTGAGGTTTTGCCCGATGGCCACAATTTTGCCATCGCGAATCAGAATATCCGTGTTTTCCAGGGTGCCGTTGGTGACGGTCAGTACCGTTCCATTGCGAATAAACAGATCACCTCGGGGCTGGGCCTGCATGGTGCCCAGCCAGCCAAGCAGGAGACAGCAGATAAATAGATACGTGCGAAACATAGCCTCAGGCAGGTTAACGGTCAGGTCCAGAGGTACGCGTGCAGCGGATGGGCAGCACGCCGATACCGGGCACATCAAGCGTGCCTTCCGCTGCATCACCGCTTAGCGTCAGGCGTGCTTCAATGCGTCCGTACGCATTGGTCGTTACGCTGAAAGAGAGCTGGTTGCCATCCAGCGTCAGGTTCTCCAGAGGGTGTTCCTGGGGGACCGCGCTGCTGGAGAGCGTGCCCGATTGCCCGGCAACGCGCAGCGTGGCGTCGACCGAGCCTTCGGGGGAATCTACAGTGCAGGACCAGGTGCCGTCTGCACGGACCGGGGTGTCGGCCTCTGGCTGAGCACGCGGCCGCCGCTCCGGCTCTTTTATTTCAAACAGCTCGCCTGCTACGAAGACATACCGAATGCGCGTTTTTTCTTCAAAAAGCGGCCCGGTCGTTACGACCAGATTGGCAAGCTTGCCGGTCTCTATGGTACCGGTGGCCTGGTCAATCCCAAGGAGGCGAGCTGCGTCGATGGTCAACGCAGCCAGCGCTGCTTCTTCGGGCAGCCCGTACTTGATCATAGTGCGCAGGTTGCGCAGAATTTTGTCGGGTTTGACATCGCGCGTGCTGAAGCCAAAACGCAGACCGGCTGCATGCAGCCGTGCAGCCGTTGCGTAGTATTTAATACGTTCTTTTGCCTGGCGTGCTTTTAAGTTCTCAATTTCGGCTGACACATCCTGGTAGCTGGATACGTGTAAATACGTATTGTGCCGAGCTGCCAGCGAATCATCGGAGAGCGTGCGCGTTGCCTTGCTTGTATCCTTTGGAGCTTCGGGTAAATCTAAGGTTAGAAACAGAGGGATATTTGCATCTTTTAGTTTTTCCAGGACGTCAAAGCTCCCCGAAAGGCCGGCCAGTTTTAGCGGAAAATTGAGCTGCTGGTGCAATGCCAGCACCCGATGAATGTCGAGGGCATCCTGGGTATAGAAGAAGACGGGTTGACGTTTTTCCAGCACCGGGAAAAAGGCGGCGTGAACCGGGTCGTAGGGAGGAGGTTCGAGCCCGCGGGGATTGCTGGCATACAGGGTGGCATGTTGCCGGCGGCGGGCTGCCTCTCGGTAGAGTTGCCGAAAGCGGGCCAGCACGGCCATATCAGTGGCCGGGTAGACGCCCTGGGCAGGTTCAAGTTGCGCAAAGAGTGAGACCTCTCCCTGGTAGACCATGTCTGTCGGGGTTTGTCCGCGGAGCAAGATCAGAGCGCCCTGGCCAGGCAGCATGCGTCCGCGGGGCACCACATGGGCCATGGTAAAACCAACGCGCCGCAGTTTCTCAATGGAAGGGTCATTGGCTTTCAGGAGCGTGCGCACGTCCCGATAGGGAGTTAGACCCGCCTGCTCAGGAGGGGGATTGCCCGGATTTTCTACGCGGCGCCGCTGGGACTCGGTGCGATTTTCTTCACGGCGTGGCGCAGGGATGCCTACGTGGGAGAGACCGTCAATAAAACCAGCATAGACTACCAGTGAGTCGCCCGGGAGAATCCAGGCGTCGGTCGGTACCGAAACGTCCTGTCCAACAGCTTCGATCAGGCCGTTGCGAAGGACGACGGTACCCTGCGGGATTTCCCGGCCCGGAGCCACGACAATGCGTGCATTGGTGATGGCATACGTGCGGGTAACGGTTGGAATATCGCGCAGGTTGGCAGCGGGTTGCTGCGCACGCCGCTGCGCTTCAGCGCCCCTGGGAAGCGCTACCAGAAGTAGGCCGATCAAAAAGAGACGTCCTGGTTGCATAGGGCTTGCTTTTCTGTAGGCATGGTTGGTCCCAATATAGCATCCCTTTTTCTTTTTGTCCATAACCATGAAGTAGTGAGCTTGTCTATAAGGAGTCGTGTGGTATGATTAGGGAAGAAAATATGGTGGCCTATTTTTTTCGTTGTGAAAAATAGATAGGCTATTCTGGTGTATGAACTCCTATAATTTGATACGAAACTTCTGAATGCTCAGCTCGTTAGCCTTGCGTCTTTAAGCTTTTAAACAACCAGGAGGATGCCATGTATAGCACAAAAGGAATTGAAGCAGTTGCCACAATCACAGAATTGCGTTCAAAGACGTCGGAATTGGTTGAACATGCTAAAAATATTGAACGGGGTATTTTAATTCAGAAGAACAATGAGCCGTATGCGGTGCTCATTAGCTACGATCTGTACCTGAAGCTGTTAGGCGAGCAGGCAGCACCTGTGCAGACGACGCGTCGCCGCCGGAGCCGGAAGAAGGAGGCGGCCAATGGCAGCGAAGGGCAGCAGTAAGGGGAGGCGTTCAACGCGTTTGCAAAAGCCGCTTGAGCGTTTCTACGCGCGCGACCATGGCTTCCCGATCCATATGGCGGAGGGATTCGGGGAGAAGGGCGCGGCTGGTACATTCCAGCGCTGCAACGAGCGTCTGCAGTTCAATTTCCAGGGGGTAGGTGGGCGGCAGAAAGTCGTCCACCACCTCCTGGAGTAAGTGCGGGCTGACGTGGGTTTCGCCGCGTGCGGCGGCGCGAAACTTGGCCCGGGTGAGCAAAGCTTCTAGCTCGGCGCCGCTGAAAGGACGCTCGCCGGTACGCAGGGCAGCAGGCACTTCGTCCAACGACAGCTCAATGCCGGTCCGTCGCAGCATTACCTGGAGCAACTCGTCTCGCTCCTCCTGGGTGCTGGGGTAAAACAGGGCAATGTGCTCTTCGGCACGTCCCTGTCGCTTCAGATCGACAGGCATCAGATCCGGGCGAGCGGTCAGCAAAAAGAACAGAATGCGTCCGCGATGGGCTGGATTGCTCATGAAGGCGGCAATCTGGGCAAACACGCGTTTGGAGACGCCCGAGTCGCCTTCTGCCTCTCGGTGGCCTAAAGCGGCATCGGCTTCGTCGATCATAACCGCTACGGGTGTCATCGCCTCCAGCAGGTTCAGAATTTTCTCCAGGTTGCCTTCGGTGACCCCCTGCCACTGCGAGCGGAAGTTTTTGAGGCGGACCATAGGAATACCAATTTCGCCGGCAAAGCAGGTAATGAGAAACGTCTTGCCCGTACCAACCGGGCCGGTTACCAGATAGCCCATGGGTAACACGTCGTAGCGTCCTTGCCGCAGCGCTTCGGCAGCCGCTCGAAGCAAAGCTTTGGCCTGCCGATGCCCCGCTACCATGTCCAGATTGTAGTTGGTTTCAATGAACTCCAACAGTCCGTAGGCTTCGGCTTCAATAAAAGCTTTCTTGGTGGCTACCAGGTGTTCAAATGTGAGGCGGGTGTGGTTTTCCAGCACGTCGGCCAGAATCGTCTGGAGTTGTACCAAGTTGAGGCCAGCCGTATGGTGCGCCAGGACAGCCGGCGACATCTCGGATCGGGCGCAAAAGGCATCTACTTGGCTACCCAGATAGGTTTCGGTGAAGCGGCGCCGTTCGGTTTCGTCGGGCAGGGGAATCCGGATCGGGGCGGTGTACGGATTCTGGACCAGTTGGCGGTGCAGGTCGGTCAGGTTTTCGGTGATCAGACAGATAGTAAAGTCACTGTTCAGAAAAAGCGGGTCATGGGACCATTTGAGCAGAAATACCAGCGCGTCGCGGTCTTCGCTGCTGTACAAGGCGCCTTCGGCCATAGGGACGATTGTTTCGGCGTAATCAATCACGCAGGCAATGCGTCGTCCCTCGGCCAGTCGGAGCCGAAAGTACCGTTCGAGCAGGCCGAAAACGCGCACCGGATCGCGAGGCAGCTGGTGGGCATAGCGGGTGCCCTGCACGTGATCGAATCCTTCCAGGGCCCGGTAGAAGTCCTGGCGCATCTCCGGACGTGCAAATTGCAGTCCGGCCGAACGATCGTAGAAGAGCACCAGATCGCGAGGCGCAAACAGGTCGTCCCGCAGAAAGTCGCGGAGGGGTACGTAGCGCACCTGTCCGCTGTCCTCTAGCGGAACCAGATCCCGCACATTGCCATGCAGAATGAACTGGTTGACGGTTTTGGTAAAATAACGGCGGGCCAGTTCGCGTACCCAGTTCGGGTAGATGGTCGACGCATCGGTTGCCGGGGGCACGTACGCCATCGGTGGACAGGCTTGCGTTTTTTGGAGATTGGTACGCTGCTTTCTTGCAGAGGATGCAAAAAAGCGGCCCGGCGCTGCAGCGCCGGGCCGCTGGCAACGTGCTGATGCTGCGTCTCAGGCAACCGTCACTTCTGGATTCAGGTACACATCCTGGATGGCATGCAGGAGTTCAACGCCTTCTTTCATGGGACGCTGGAACGCCTTGCGGCCTGAGATCAGGCCCATGCCACCCGCTCGTTTGTTGATGACCGCCGTGCGCACCGCTTCGCGCAGGTCATCTTTGCCCTTGGAAGCGCCCCCCGAGTTGATCAGACCACACCGTCCCATGTAGCAGTTGGCGACCTGGTAGCGCGTTAGGTCAATCGGGTGGTCGGTGGTCAGCTCGGTGTACATGCGCTCGTGGAATTTGCCGTAGCTGCCGTTGGTATTGAGCGCTTTGTAGCCGCCATTGTGGGTGGGCAGCTTCTGCTTGATGATATCCGCTTCGAGCGTGACGCCCAGATGATTGGCCTGGCCGGTCAGATCGGCTGCGGTTTCATGGTTGACGCCATCCACCTTGAACGCTTTGTTGCGCAGGTAGCACCACAGGATCGTGACCATGCCCAGCTCATGGGCATAGGAGAACGCTTCGCTGATCTCCTGAAGCTGGCGCCGCGACTCCGGCGAGCCCCAGTAGATGGTGGCGCCCACCCCGACGCACCCCATGTTCCAGGCGTCTTTGACGCGAGCGAACAGGACCTGGTCGTATGTGTTGGGATAAGAAAGTAGTTCGTTATGGTTGAGCTTGAGAATGAATGGAATTTTGTGGGCATATTTACGAGCTACGGCTCCCAGGACGCCAAAGGTTGTGGCAACGGCATTGCAACCGCCTTCGATGGCCAACTTGACAATGTTTTCCGGATCAAAATAGATCGGATTCGGGGCGAAGCTTGCGCCTCCACTGTGCTCAATTCCCTGATCAACAGGAAGGATTGAGAGGTAGCCTGTACCTGCCAGCCGACCGGTATTGAACAAGGTCTGCATGGCCCGCAACACCCGGGGATTTCGATCAGAATCCTTCCAGACGCGGTCGACAAAATCCGGCCCCGGCAGATGCAACATCTCTTTGGGAATCGTAGTGCACTTATGTTCCAGCAAATATTCAGCTTCCTCGCCCAGCAGGTCGGCGATGCGCGAAATGGTAACCTCTGCCATGGTCGCCTCCTCTTTTTTAGTTCCGCTGTTTTCAAGGATGGGCATAAACATAATACGTAAGATAACCTAAAAACGATTCCTCGGAAGCGCTTTTTTACAAATCCGTTATGAAGGACGCTTCCGGAAGCAGCCTTACAGACGCACCGCCGCAGGCAGCCGTTCTGGCTCCCGAAGCGCTTCAGGAAGCCAGGAAGCCAGCAACGGGGCATAGAGCAACCCCCGAGAGCCCAGCCCGGAAAAAAGCCAGAGCCGCTGGCGTCCCGGTAACGGACTCAGCACAGGCAATGGACGACGCGGACGAATTACCCGCACGCCGGTCAGGGCGGCTACGACGGTCCCCTGCATCACTTCAGGTACCCAGCGCGTTGCTTCTTGCCACAGCCGGTGCGTCTGGGCATCCGAAGGAGCCAGGTCGGTAAACGCTGGCTCATAGCTACTCCCCACAAAAAGAAGGCCATCGGAAGGTACCAGGTGCACCGTGGCCAGTACCAGCGGAAGCGTCGCTAAAGACGCCGGGCCCGCGAGGCTAATCACTTGCCCTTTGACGGCCTGGAACGGCAGCCGAGCCAGCTCCGGATGGAGCCGGTAGCCATATCCCGGGGCCAGAATGACGTAGTCAAACGCGTGCGTGTCGCCCCGGTCTGTGTGCAGCAACACCTGCCGGGATGTTTCTTCCCAGTCTACGACCCGAACCGGCCGGTGCACGGGCACGCCGCTTCGGGCCAGCAGAACGTCAATGAGCCGGTTGGCCGAAAGGGCGCCGCCCTGCGAAATCCAGAGGGCGCCGTAAGGCGCTCGAACCTGAGGGAAGCGTTCGCGTACAGCTTCCGGCGAAAGCCACTGCACCCAGTGCGGGTAAGCACAGGCGGCTTCGCGAAAGTCTGCGGCCTGCCGCTCATCGAAGGCCACGCGCAATAGCCCTCGCCGCACCGGTACCTGGTCGCCTACCTCGGCCAGTAGCTGTTCCAGAGCGGTCAGGGCGGCTTCATGCTGCCAGTTGGGGCGCGCCCGACGGGTCATCAGCGGATGAAACAGCCCGCCTGTCGCCCGAAAAGCCTGGTTCGTCGCATCGGTTGCCTCGAAGACTTCCACGTGGGCCTGGCGATGAAGCGCAAAAGCAGCGCAGGCACCGGCCAGACCAGCCCCTACGATACCAATACTGGGTGAAGGTTGCATGATTTTCTTAAGGTTGCCGAACCCTTCTCCAGGGGGACGTTTTAGCTTTAAAACGTCCTCAATCCGTAAAACCTTCCCCTAACGCTATGAGCACACGGCCGGTTTGCATTGTCGGGGGGGGCGTGATCGGACTGGCACTGGGCTGGGAGCTGGCGCGTGCCGGCAAGCAGGTGGTGTTGCTTGAACGCAATCGGATCGGACGCGCAGCTTCGTGGGTGTCGGCCGGGATGCTGGCACCAGACGCTGAAATTCAGTTCGAAGAGCCCGAGCTTTACCAGTTCAGTAAAGAAAGCCTGCGCCGTTGGCCTGCCTATGCCCGGGCGCTTGAGGCTGCAAGCGGCCTTTCGGTAGACCTGCGTACTGAAGGGGCACTCATGGTGGCGCCGGATCGCGACAGTGCGGAAGCCTACCGGCGCATTTACCGCTTTGCAAAAGCCCAGGGCCTGAACCTCGCATGGCTGACCGGGGACGAAGCGCTGGAACTGGAGCCCTTTTTAGCGCCGCGGCTGGTGGGAGCCATTCACGCCCCCGAGACCTACCAGGTGGACAATCGGCGACTGATTGAGGCGTTACGGGTAGCGTTCGAAAAAGCGGGGGGGACAATTCGGGAGCAGGTGGCTGTTGTGGCTGTTGAGCCCGATGCCGCGCATCCGGCTGCGCGCACGGCTGAAGGCGAACGCATTGAGGCCGAGGTTGTGATCATTGCAGCCGGCGCCTGGTCCGGACAGATTGAAGGGTTGGGCTGGAAGCCGCCCATGCGCCCTATCAAGGGACAGGTTATTCTGCTGACCATGGAGCCGCCGTTTGGCTTGCGCTACGTGGTGCGTGGTCCCGACGCTTATCTGGTTCCCAAGAGCGACGGACGCCTGATTGTCGGGGCGACCATGGAGGAAATGGGATTCGACACGCGGGTAACGGCCGGCGGACTCTACCGACTGCTGGAAGGGGCCCGAGAAATCGTGCCCGGTATAGACGAGCTACCGGTCCAGGAAATTGGGGCAGGGCTGCGCCCGGGCACCCGCGACAACCGCCCTATCCTGGGATATGGCGCCCCCGGGGTTGTGCTGGCCACCGGACACTATCGCCATGGCATTCTACTGACGCCCATTACGGCCCAGGAAGTCGCGCGGTTGATTCTTACGGGAGAAACTTCCAGGTGGCTGGTCCCGTTTTCACCCGAGCGGTTCCTGACCACTTCGACTCCTTCCTGACGCTATGGCCGAAACAACCCAGACGCTGGCCATTGTGCTGAACGGGGAACCCTACGAAGTACCGGTAGGCACCACGGTCGCCGAATTGCTACGCCAGTTGGACATCGATCCCGAGGCGGCGCGGGGGATAGCCGTTGCCGTAAACGAGGAAGTTGTGCGTCGCACGCAGTGGGCTGAGGTGCGCCTGCAACCGGGCGATCGGGTGGAGGTGGTAACGGCCCGACAGGGAGGATAACCGTGGTAAACAAACGGCCATGAAAGGGCACGGAATTGATACCAGCCAGTGGCAGGTTGAGGTGGAAGATGCGCCCCTGCGCATCGGTCCCTTAGAACTGCACACGCGCCTGCTCATGGGGTCGAGTGGCTATCCAAACGTGCAGACCATGCTGGATGCGCTGGAAGCAGCCGGTGCGGAGCTGGTGACGGTAGCGATCCGGCGCATCAATCTGCGAGACCGTTCCGAAGAAAGCCTGCTGGCCCTGCTGGAGCGGCATGGCTATCAGATCTTGCCGAACACGGCAGGCTGCTACACCGCCCGCGAAGCGGTTCTGGTAGCCCAACTGGCCCGTGAGGCGCTGGAGACCAACCTGATCAAGCTGGAGGTCATTGGGGACGATGAGACGCTGCTGCCCGACGTAGAGCAACTGCTCAAAGCTGCTCGAGAGCTGATTAACGACGGCTTTGTGGTTTTGGCCTACGCGAATGACGACCCCATCACCTGTCGCAAATTGGCCGATCTGGGATGCGCAGCAGTTATGCCGCTGGCTTCGCCGATTGGTAGCGGCATGGGCCTGGTCAATCCCTACAACCTCCACTTGATTCGGGAGATGATCGACGAAGTGCCGCTCATTGTGGATGCGGGCATTGGAACGGCCAGCGATGCGGCCATGGCCATGGAACTGGGCTACGACGGCGTTCTGGTCAACTCGGCCATTTCGCAGGCAGAGCACCCGGTTTTAATGGCGCGTGCAGTGCGCCACGCCGTAGAGGCAGGTCGGCTGGCGTTCAAGGCAGGCCGCATGCCGCGTCGTTTCTATGCGCGGCCGTCTTCGCCAATGGAAGGACGGGTGGGGCACTGAAGCAGGTAATGAAACCGCCACTTCCTCGTCTGTTGCTAATTGCGGATCGCTTTACCGATCCGCGCCGGGCTGATGTCGCGCGTCGTGCTGTAGCCGCCGGCGTTCCCTGGGTACAGCTTCGAGATCACGAGGTCGATGCCGGCACATTTGCTCGCGCCGCTGAAGCGCTGGTCCCCGTCCTGCAGGCGGAAAATCCTGCCCTGCTGCTTTCAATTAATACGCACCTGGAGGTAGCCCGGCGGCTGGGCCTCGGGTTGCATGTGGGCTGGCGTGGACCAGGCGTAGCCGAGGCGCGGCAACAGCTCGGACCGGACGCGCTGCTGGGCTATTCGGCGCACAATCCCGCAGCAGCCCAACAGGCGGCTATGCAGGGCGCCGACTATGTGCTCTTTAGCCCGGTCTTTGCGCCCATCAGCAAACCAGCAGTGCCGGCTGCCGGTCTGGCGGCACTGGCGGCTGTCTGCCAGACGGTTACGATTCCTGTCCTGGCGCTGGGCGGCATAACGCCCGGGCGCGTACCAGCCTGCTTGAACCAGGGGGCCTATGGCGTAGCTGTCGTGTCGGCTATCCTGGAGGCCTCGGATCCGGAACGGACGGTTCAGCAGTTCTTACACAGCCTGTCTCTTCAGGAGCAACCACAACGCAACAGCCATGACGCAGCGTGAACATCGCATACCGCCCGTAGCCTTGACCATCGCCGGAAGCGATTCGGGCGGAGGAGCCGGCATTCAGGCCGACATCAAAGCCATGCAGGCCAACGGCGTCTTTGCCGCTTCAGTGATTACGGCCGTAACCGCGCAAAACACGCAGGCCGTTACCGCTGCTTTCGAGTTACCGCTGGAGCTGATTGAAGCGCAGATTGATGCCGTCTGGGAAGATCTCCCTGTGGCGGCTACCAAAACAGGCATGCTGTCGTCTGCGACCATTATTGAACTGGTGGCCCGCAAAGTCAGGCAGTGGCGGATGCAGCCGCTCGTAGTGGATCCGGTGATGATTTCCAAAAGCGGGTATCCCCTCCTAAAACCTGATGCTATCGCTACCCTGCGGGAGCAACTGCTACCGCTCGCTACCCTGGTGACCCCCAATGCCCATGAAGCCGCGCACCTGACCGGGCTCCCCATAGAGACGGTCGAAGATCTGTATGAGGCGGCTCGTCGAATAAAAGCCATGGGACCCCAGGCGGTGCTGGTGAAAGGAGGGCACCTGAGCCGTGAGGCAGAAGCAGTCGATGTGCTCTACGACGGAAAGCGCTTTGAAGAATTCCGCGCACCCCGGATCGATACCCCGCATACACATGGAACCGGCTGCACCTATGCTTCGGCCATTGCGGCCAATCTGGCCCGAGGCTTTTCCCTCTCGGAATCCGTGCGCCGCGCCAAACGCTACGTAACCGAAGCCATCCGATACGCATTGCCGATTGGCCACGGTCATGGCCCCACCCATCATTTTTATTTTCTGAAAGACTTCAACGGCTTCCCTGTAGGAGAAGCAGAACCGGCCGCATCCGATCGCGTATAAGGAGGCGACTTTTCATGGGTCGGTGCTTGATCACCTGATCATTTTCCTGTAATTTGACCGACCCAGACAATGTGTGCCCGTAGCTCAGCTGGATAGAGCGTCTGACTACGGATCAGAAGGTCGGGGGTTCGAATCCTCCCGGGCACACCAGCGAGCCCGCCTCTTTCCCAAGAGGCGGGCTTTTTCGTAATGAAGGAGGCTGCGCTATCTGGGGGGCTGGCGACGTGCGGCTTCAAGCAGGGCGATCACTTCTTCGTCGCTGACGGGACGGAAATCGTCGTACCACTGGCCGACGGCCACAAAGTCGTCTGGCATCGCGACGCACACCAGATCATCTACTTCGGGTTCCAGGGTTTCGGCCGTCTCAGGGGCACATACGCCGGCTGCCAGTACAATGCGTCGGGGTTGCTGCTGGCGAAGCGCTCGGACGGCTGCCAGGGCTGTGGCGCCTGTGGCCAGGCCATCGTCCACAACGATGACCGTGCGTCCTTGCACGTCGGGCATCGGTTGGTCGCCGCGGTAGCGGCGAATGCGTCGTTCCAGCTCTTGCTGCTCGCGTTTGGCTAGCTGCCGGGCAAGTTCGGGCGAGATGCCCAGGGCGCGCAGGGCGTACGGGTAAAAGAACACCACGCCTCCGGGGGCTACAGCCCCAATGGCCAGTTCGGGTTGCTGAGGGGCGCCGATTTTGCGGGCTACGATTACGTCAAGGGGCGCCTCTAGCGCGCGAGCGATCTCGTAGGCAACCACGACGCCACCGCGGGGCAAGCCCAGCACCAGCGGGCGTTCGACCCGGTAAGGCTTCAGCAGGTGGGCCAGTTGGCGGCCGGCGTCGCGCCGGTCGCGAAAGCGAACAAATGCCGTCATAACCGGCGTATGAAAGCGGCAGCTTCAGCAGGCAATGTACAACGATCTGACTATGGAACAAAGCAGGCCATCGTGGTTCCGCGAGCTTGATCACACAGCCGATACCGGCATTGAAGTCTGGGCACAGTCGCTGCCTGAGCTTTTCGAGCGGGCTGCCTGGGGGCTTTTTGCTATTCTTACGGATCCGGAGACGGTAACCCCCCAACAAGAAGTATCCTTCAACCTGGAAGCGTCTGATGTACAGGCTCTGTTGGTACGCTGGCTGTCGGAGCTAAACTACTACCACATCACCCGACGATGGGTTTTTTCGCGGTTTGAGGTTCAGCGGTTCGATGAGCAGCGTCTGCACGCACAGGCCTGGGGTGAGCCAATTGATCCGGCGCGCCATACCATCTACACCGAGGTCAAAGCGATCACGTACCACGGCCTGACGCTCAGGCGCCAGGACGGGCAGTGGTATGCCCGCATCATCTTCGATCTTTAGAGGAACCTGAGAGATGCCTGCAAATTTCGGCGCAGACAGCAGCGCACGGGACCTATGGACGTAAAGATTTTTACCACCGGCGGTACCATCGACAAGGTATACTTTGATGCAAAGAGTACCTACGAGGTAGGGGATCCGCAGATTGTGGATATACTTCGGGAGGCAAATGTTACCATCAACTGGGAACTGGAGACGCTCTTCCGCAAGGATAGTCTGGAGCTGACCGAAGCGGACCGAGCGGTTATTGCAGAAAAGGTGCAGCAAGCGTCATGTCCACGCATTCTCATTACGCATGGCACCGACACCATGATCGAGACGGCAAAGGCGCTACAGGGCATTCCAGGAAAAACGATTGTGCTGGTCGGGTCGCTCAGTCCGGCTCGCTTTAAGAGTAGCGATGCAGCGTTTAACATAGGATTTGCGCTGGCGGCGGTGCAGACGCTACCCCCGGGCGTGTACATTGCGATGAACGGCCGTATCTTTCATCCAGATCGGGTCCGGAAGAATCGAGAGGCAAACCGCTTTGAGCCGATCTGACGGGCGCGGGCCCTCAGACGGCAACGCTCAGGAGGCAGTGCAATGGCCCGTGCGCCGGACATTTCTACGCAACTGGTAGCCCGGGCCCGGCAGGGCGAAGCCGAGGCCCAGAACCTGCTGTTGCGCCGACTAGAGCCGGTGCTGCGGGCTTTCTTTCTGAAACGACTGGGGGATGTTCCGGAGATTGATGATCTGGTTCAGAACACGTTACTCCGGGTGCATACCGGATTGACCGATCTAAAAGACAATGCCCGACTCAAGGCGTTTGCCATGAAGGCTGCCCTCTTTGAGTTGCAAGACTTCTACCGAGGGCGGTATCACGGGCGAGAGCAGTTATACGATCCAGAGCAGCCTCCCTCCGTTGGGCACGAAGCAGGAGGCGACGATCCACGATTGGATCTGGAGCAGGCGCTGCAAGTGCTTACGCCCCACGCACGCCGCATCTTAGAGCTGCGGGCCTACGGCTATCGCTATCAAGAAATTGCCCGTCTGCTGGGCACCACCGAGGCAGCGGTCAAGATGCAGGTCAAGCGCGCCTTTGAAAAAATGCGCCGACTGCTATTGACGGGCGGGTGGTGGATGTTTTAAAAAAAAGAAAGGCTAATCGTTGTTACCTGCAAAACGCGCGGAGCGGCTGTATAGAAGGATACCCGAGGTTTTTAGACGGTTAGTGGCAACGGACATGACCGCCGATTTTGCATCGCTGCCTTTCTGGGAAGCGCTAACGCCATCGGAGCGAGAAGCGCTCCAGGCGCTGCTGGCGCAGGAGCCAACGCTGGCGCGGGCGCTGGGGTGCTGGGAGGCGTTGCAGGTACACCTGCGGGAGCGGCTGGAGAAGGCTGTGCCGGATCGGCGGTTACTGGTGCTCTACGCACTGGCACGTAGTGGACGGGAGGCGCTGCTGACGCCAGAAGAACGGGCAGAGCTTGAAGCAGCGCGGCCTGCCCTGGAGCAGGCGCTGAAGCTGCTCTCCGGCCTGGAGATCATCGTAGAAGACATTGCATCTGCCTGCGCAGACTTTGAAGAGGCCTGGGCCGGACACTTCGCAGGCAAGCAGCCATTACGTCCAGCTTCTGAACGGCGGCCGCGGCTGGCACAGCGCCGGCTAGCCTATCGCTGGGTGGTGCGGGTGGCGTTGAGTAGTGTCGTGTTGGCCCTGATCGGGGTGCTCTGGTGGCACCAGACAGCGAAACGGGTCGTGTGGACAGTAGCAGAAGGGGCTGTTGCGGTGCGCACGCTCGCCGATGGCTCTTCGGTTCGGCTGGTAGGGCCGGCAGTATTGCGCTATGCTGAACGCTTTGATCGACGATTGCAGCTTGAGGGGCAGGCGTTTCTAGAGGTGCAACCTGGGAATCAACCCTTTGTAGTGGAGACGCCAGAGGCTGTCGTAACAGTGCTGGGCACGCGGTTTGGCGTGCGCAGTGCAGCCGGGCAAACGGAAGTAGTGCTGGTAGAGGGGCGGGTAGCGCTAAGGGGACGGGGGCGCACCGAAGCGCCCGTGATCCTGACGCCGGGACAGCGTAGTCGCGTGATAGCCGGGCAGGCTCCAGAACCACCGACGACGGTTCAGGTCTCCAAAGCATTGCTATGGACCGGCCTGCACATCTTCGATGGCATGTCGATGCGAGAAATCGCCTCTTATCTCTCAGGGCTCTACGGAGTTACGATCCATGTAGACCCCTCCCTGGCGGCTGAACCGATTGTCGGAACGTTTACGCAAGATCAACCGCTGCCAGAGATCCTGCAGGCGTTGGCGGCTACGCTGGGGGCTCGTCTGGAACAGATGCCAGAAGGATATCGTCTGCTTCCGCTCAGGTGAGGCACAAAGACAACTCTCGGGCGCTCCGGGCGTAAGATAGGCGCGTTCCCCCACGACGCCGTCAAGGTTCTGCGCATGTCCCTACGGGCTTGGAAACAGCGCCTTTCACGGTGGCAGAAGTGCGGCCTGCTGGGGTTGCTGCTCACGGTAGGCATTGGACTGCCCGCCCGTGCCCAGAGCGCTCTGGTAACAATTGACGTGCAGAACGTCCCGTTGGCTGAAGCGCTTCGGCAACTGGAGGCGCAAACAGGCATCCGGCTGGTTTATGCCCAGCGGCTGATTGCGCATCAACGCAGCTCTTGCCGGTATCAGGGTGACCGAATAGAGGAAGCGCTGGCCTGCCTGCTGCAGGGCACAAGTCTTCGGGCGCGACGCATCCGCGCAGGACAGTATGTGCTGGTGGCAACACGGGCATCTCGGCGAAGCTGGGGACCGGCAACAGGGTTGCTCTCAGGCTTTGTGCTGGATGCCCAGACAGGGGAGGTGCTGCCCGGTGCGCATGTATATCTGCCGGATCTGCGGCGAGGCGCTATCACCAATGCGGCGGGCTATTTTGCGCTGCCAACCCTTGCCCGCGCGTTTTATCGCGTGCGCGTCTCTTACCTGGGATATGCCGCTCTCGACACCATACTCTGGGCTGGAGGAGAGCCGCAGACGCTGTGGCTTCAGCCGGTTACGCTGGGCATCGGGGTGGTGCGCATTGATGCCAGCCGGTTGCCGTTGGAAGAGCAAGCCGCGACAACCGGAACGTTCACGTTGCCCGTTCCCTACCTGGAACGCTTACCGTCATTTCCCGGAGAACAGGATCTTTTTCAGGTGTTGCAGTGGCTGCCAGGCGTGCAGCGTTCGGGTGAAGTCAGCGGGGGGCTGCTGGTTCAGGGAGGGACGCCGGATCAGAATCTCTACCTGTTGGATGGGGCACCGATCTACCATCCCTGGCATGCGTTCAGTCTGATCTCGACCTTCCAGACCGAGACCTTCAAGGGCATCCGTTTGTACCAGGGGGCTTTCCCGGCCAGCCATGGGGGACGGCTAAGTGCTGTGCTGGAAGCCGAAATGCGGGATGGTAACCGGGAACAGCCTCGGACGTTGCTGGGACTTAGTCCGCTCAGCGCCCGCTTTATCATCGAAAGCCCGATCACGCAGGGCAGCTCGTTTATGATGGCCGGGCGACGCTCTTATCTGGATCAACTCATCGGACGCGAGCATCCCGTTGAGGATGAAAATGGCCGGCGCGATACGCTGCGCACCGGCTACTATTTCTATGATGTCAGCGCCAAGCTGGCCTATCGTCCTGGCGTGCGCCACCGGCTTTCGCTCAGCTACTATGAGGGAGGAGACGACCTGGACCTGCGCCTGCCCTTTGATTTCTCCCTGGATTTTTCGTCGTGGCTGCGACCGGCCGATCTGTTTTTTGAGGTGGATCAACGCTGGGGGAATCGACTGATCAGCTTTCGCTACCAGTATCTACCCACACGGCGTTTTTTTGTAAGCACAGTGGCTTATCTGTCCGGTTATCGCGCACGCGAAGCCTTTTTCGTAAAGCCTACCGGAAGTGCAGCTGTAGCCTCGCGTTACACCGTGCATCTGGAAGATGTAGGCGTTCGAGTAGAAGCCAACCATTATGCGACGCTAACCCATGAGACCCAACTGGGCGTGCAACTGGTGCGCCGCACATTTCGCAGCACCCTGAACGCGCGGGTGCAACGAGCGCCCCGCGCCGTCGATACCCTGGTGCAGCGGAGTCGGCAGCAGGCCCTGGAGGCAACGCTGTACGCGCAGCACGTGTGGCGTCCTACAACGCGCTGGGAAGGACAGGTGGGCTTGCGGCTCAGCCGATTTGAGGCGTTAGCGGTAGAATGGGAGCCCCGGCTGTCGATGCGGTACAGTCTGAGTCCCGATCAGGTGGTGCTGCGCATAAGCATTGGACGCTACGTGCAGTATCTACACCAGTTGCGGGATCGGTTTTCCTACGTGTATGATGTGGTCTCAACGCGCTGGATACCGGCCGGAGCTGGCGTGCGACCGGCTGTTGCCTGGCAGGGAGCAACCGAACTGGAAGCCCGACCGCATCCCTGGCTGACGCTGCGCACGCAGCTTTACTACCGACGACAGCGCTATACGCTCTTGCCTCAGGATGTGTATCAGACCAAAGATGGCCTGGAAGGCCCCGGGATTGAGACTGGCGTATTGCTCGGGCAGTACACGCCCGCGCAAGCTCGTGCCTTTGGCATTGAAGCGTTGGTACGGATCGATCGTGATCCCTGGCAGCTCTGGGTAAGCTATCGCGGCGGGCGCTCGCTGAACCGCGCGCCAGCGCTGGGTGAGCAGCGCGATCGACCCGCCCGTTTCGACGTGCCCAAAGCCCTGAACGCCTTCATACGCTACACGCGCTCTCGCTGGGAAGTAATGCTGGCTGGCGAGCTGCGCAGCGGCTATCCGACCACCGTACCGGTAGCCCGCTATGAGCTGAGCGACCCGCTCGAGCCAGACCCCATCAGCTATCTCTATCGCCCGGACATTAACAATGGGCGGTTGCCCCCCTACTGGCGCGTCGATGCGCGGGTAGCGTACCGCTTTGGATGGCTGGGCGCGCGTTGGGAGGTGGAGTTGTACGTGTACAATCTGTTTAACCACCGCAATGTAATTGACCGACGCTATGAACCAACGCCCACAGGCGTGCGCGTTATCGACCGACGGGGCCTCCCGCTGCTTCCACTGCTGGAACTTCAGATGGAGTTATGAAGGGACGAATCGGGTTGCTTCTCCTAATAGGATGGGCAGTAGGCTGTGATACGGTAGTGCCAGGCGCCGAGCCGGTGCTGGTCGTAGAAGCTTTTCTGGAGACAGGAGCCCCTCCCCCGGCCATTCGGCTGCGCCAGACCGGTCCGTTGACAGGCCCCTACGATCCCGACGGAGCTCAGGCCGTAACAGATGCCCGGGTAACCCTGGCGCTCGATACGTTGTATATCTCGTACCGTCCTGATCCTGCAGCGCCTGGCTATTACCGGCCCGAACGCCTGGATTTAATTTTGCCGCCGCAGATGTCCTTTGTTCTGGAGATCCAGTGGCGCGGCCTGCGGATCTATGCGCGCGATGCCCTTCCTCCGCCAATCCAGATCGACAGCGTGCAGGTATCCTTTCCTGACGTACCGGTGCCTGCTGTATTACTTGATTCGCTGGTCTTAAACGACTCGCTGGCTATCGGTGCCCGTAAGGGCTATCTGTATCCCGTCGAGGTAACGCTCTGGTGGCACGCGCCTGACGCGCCAGACAGCAGCTACTGGGTTCGGCCTCACCTGCAGCCGGCCGTACCTTTTTCGTCCGTCGTGGTGGATTTATTTCTGCGAACTGAACAGGTGCTGTTGGAGCAGCAGAGTGCTCGGGAGCCCGATGGACGCCGGCGCTGGACTGGTGTCTATGCTGTGCCGGTCGATTCGGCGCAGGCGCCTTTGCCAGCGCACACGTTGCGGGTAGCGCTGCTGCGGAGCGGGCAGGCCTACGCCCGATTTGCAGCCACCCGCGAATCTCCGGAACGTAGAGAGCCCGTTTCCAACGTAGTAGGAGGGCTGGGGATTGTAGCAGGAATTGCACTGGACTCGCTTCGATTGACGGTGGCCCCATGAGCACGCATGCCTTACAACCAGCAGACCCCCCGGTTTTTCGAGAGGGCGTTGTGACCCGCCTGCAAGCGCAAGCGCACAATCCGGAGCGCATATCTATCTTTCTTGACGGAATGTTCTGGATGGGGGTGCATCGCGACGTGCTGCACCATCATGCTGTGTGCGAAGGGCAGGTACTACCGGTTACGGTGCAGCGGGCGATTTACCAGTCCGAGCTGGCGCGGCAGGCCCGGAGTATAGCGCTCCGCTACCTGGAACGTCGGCAGCGAACCGTTCAGGAAGTGCGCCGACGGTTGGAACGAGCAGGCTTTTCAGAGGAGATCGTCGAGCAGGTAATAGCCGAACTGAAAGCGCAGCGCTATCTGGACGATCTGCGCTATGCCCAGGCTTATGTAGAAGAACGGCTGGCCGGGAAGGGGTACGGCCCCCGCTGGCTCCGGCACGAGCTGTATCGCCGCGGCGTGCCGTCCGCCGTGGTGGAAACCGCGCTGGCGTCCGTGCTGGCCAGGACCAGTCCCCTGGAAGTGGCTCGTCCGCTGGCGCAACGCCGATGGCAACTGCTGCGCCGGCAAGAGCCCGACCGAAAGAAGCGTCAGCAAAAGCTCGTTGCTTTTTTGCTTCGAAGAGGATTTTCGTCCGAAATTGCTTATATGCTGCTACGCGAGCTGAACTGAGCCATGCACCAGGGAGAATCAGATGCTCCGATTGAGCAGGCAGCTCCTGTCTCGGCCTGGCAATATCTGACGCGTCACTGGCTGGGACGGCTGGTAATGGGGCTGGTATTGCTGGGGGTAGCGGTCTGGATGGTCAGTTACTTTACCAATCTGATTGTCTATCTAACGGTCGGATTGGTACTGGCTTATTTATTGCGTCCCATTGTGGACCTATTGCAGCGGGTGGGGCTGGGGCGGGTACCTGCCATTTTGTTGACGCTCCTGCTGGTGACGGGCCTTCTCAGTCTGGCGTTCACGTCGCTGGTACCTTTTCTGGCTCGTCAGCTTGCTGAGCTTTCGCAGCTCATCTCGCTGGCCTCGCTGCAGGGAGCGATTACGCAGTTTGAGCAGTGGTTGGCGCGCTTTTTCCCCATACAGCCGGGCACGTTGATGAATGCATTGCAGCAGGGCTTTGAAACCCTGATTCGCGAGCGCCAATTAGCCAGCACCATCGGTTCTGTGCTTGATCTGTTTACCAATCTGTTCTATGCCGTGCTTGTCATTCCTTTTGTGACGTTCTTTGCGCTTAAGGATGGCACGCGGCTGCGGCGCTCTCTGCTCAGGCTTGTCCCGAACCGCTACTTTGAGTTGACCCTGGCCGTGCTGGATAAGCTGGGTGCCAATGTAGGCCGTTACTTTCGGGCGTTGCTCTTGCAGAGTCTTTCTGTAGCGACACTGGCCAGTGTGTTGCTTTCGCTAGTCGGACTGCGGTTTGCAGTAGCGGTTGGGCTTTTCACGGGCATTGCCAACACCATTCCCTATTTTGGACCCCTCATGGGCTTTTTAGCCGGCACCCTGGTAGGCATTGCCCAGACCGGCGATTTTTCTCTGGTACCCGAAATACTTGTGGCCATGGGGCTGACGCAGATTGCAGACAACGTGTTGTTTCAGCCACTGATTTTCTCGCGGGCTGCGCGGGCCCACCCTCTGATTATCCTGTTTGCGGTGCTGGTAGGGGCGCAACTCGCTGGCATTATTGGTATGCTCCTGGCTATTCCGCTTCTGACCATCCTGCGCGTGACGGCAGAGCAAATCCGGTGGAGCGTACGTAACTATCGCATTCTAAACGCATCAGCCCGATGACGCAGCAGGGCCTGGAGAAAGCAGATTGGAGGCTGGCGCTGGCCGGGCTGATCGGGCTGGTGCTGGGGGTGTGGCTGCTGCCGCGCCAGCATCCCGACAGCGTCCTCGGGCGCGTACTGTCGGCCGAGGACGCCCGGCACCAGGCGATTCAATTTCTGCAACGCCGAGGATATCGGGCCGACACAACACAAGCGGTGGCAACGCTTCGACGCGCAACCGATCTGTTGCACCGCTGGCAGGAGCGATGGGGACGGCCAGCACTGGTGCAGCAGCTCAATGCCATGCCCTGGCTGCCCGCTTACCGGTGGGTGGTATATCGTCCAGCTCATGAAGCAGACGGCCAGTCCTGGCAGGTCGTGCTGGCCGGAGATGGAACGATCTGGGCATTCCGAGGGCCCGAGGAAGCTTCAGGAGCAGACCCGGATGCCCTCTCCGCAGCCGGTATTGAAGCCACGGCGTTTGATCCGTCGGCTTTCAAGGAGGCAGGTTGGTCTGATACATCCTCGTCTGAGATGCCAGCGCAGCCCGGACCGGCAGCGGCTGTCGCGCTGGCCCGCTATCACCTGCACCATACGATAGGGGCTGCGCTGGCGCTGCAGCCTGACTCGGTTGGATTGCTAGCAACAGCAGGACCATCCCGCCAGGCCCTGGTACGATTCCGGGGGCAGGCGCCTACAGGCGATACCGTGACCGTGGAAGTTGTTGTGTCGGTAACCGGTCAGTTGCGGTCGCTGGAGGTGCAGTGGGCGGGACTACGGATGCCTGAGGCTGTGCCGTTTGGCGAAGGCACCTCGCCGCGAAGCGACGCGGGGTTTACCGTGCATGAGATTCAGGAGCTGCTGACGGTGCTGACCTATGTGCTGCTTGGCATCTGGTTGCTCGTCGTGTTTTTACGGCGATTGCACCGCCGCCTGCTGGACACGCAGGGACCGTTGCGCGATGCAGTCGTGGGAGGACTGGCTTTTGCCATGGCTACGCTGGCGGCTGCGTTACCTGGACTGATGCAGATCCCCAACCCCTGGGTGCGGGGGATGATTCTGCTGTTTTCAGCCTTGATTGTGGGCGTGTTCAGTGCGGTTACCGTGTTTCTGGCAGGCAGCACGTCCGATGCGTTGGCCCGGGATCGCTGGCCGGAAAAACTGGCTGCGTTGACGCTGCTGCGGCGAGGGCAAATCCGAAACATGGTGGTTGGAGCAGCCCTGCTGCGCGGTATTGCACTGGGCGGCATGCTGCTGGGGATAACGGCTGTGTTGCTCTGGCTCTGGCCTCGGGCTGCGTTGCGCCTGGAAGCGAATGCGTGGACCATGCCATGGCCCGGAGGGCAGGCGGTCGTATGGCTGGGGTCTTCTGTGTGGCTGGGGATGCTCTTGACCTATGTAATATTAGCCGTTGGGTCGTGGCTGCCCTGGCGTGATTTTGTCCGAAGCGTGGGCATGCTGACGCTTTTGCTCCTGCTGGTGAGCGTCAGCACGGTCGAGTTGGAGCAAATGGCGCTAGAGCTAGGGCTGCATGCGTTGTGGGGCGTAGTGCTGGGGTGGGCGTTCTGGCGCTACGAACCTGTCTGCTGTGGCGTAGGAGTGGTCACCGCCTGGCTGTTGTGGCAGAGTGCGTCCGGGTGGATGGGATGGGGAGGACCGTTTATGGGAGATGCCTGGCTGGTCTGGGGCGTGCTGGGATTCGGCGCTGCCCTCGGGTTGGTTGGACTCCGCAGCCAGCGCTCTGAGAAAGAGCTGCCGCGCTACATTCCTGCCTATTTGAAAGAGCTGGCCCGTCAGGAACGGCTGGAGCGGGAGCTAGAGATCGCACGGCAGGCGCAGGCGTCGTTGCTGCCTCGGGCATTGCCAGAGGTGCCGGGCGTTACGATGGCAGCGCTCTGCCAGCCAGCCTATGAAGTGGGAGGGGACTACTACGACGTGTTCGCATTGCCGGACGGACGCCTGGCTGTTGTGGTGGGAGATGTCAGCGGCAAAGGCATTCAGGCCGCTTTCTTTATGACCCTTATCAAGGGACATGTGCGGGCGCTCAGTCTTTCTGTACGGGATCCAGTTCGTATTCTTGCCCACCTGAATCAACTTTTTCGCGAACAGGCGCCTCGAGGAGTATTCGTGACGATGATTTATGGGGTGCTGGATCCCCGGGCTCGCACGTTTACCATGGCGCGGGCCGGACATCCACCGGTGTTGCACTATCAGGCCCTGAAAGATCGGGTGCAGTGCCATCGGCCTCCTGGTATGGGGATCGGGCTGGCCAGCACCTCATGGTTTCAGGCAACCATAGAAGGCTGCACGCTGCACCTGGAGCCAGGAGACCGGATATTGCTATACACAGATGGGCTTCCAGAAATAGCCGGCGCTCCTGCAGAGCGTTGGGGCACCGAACGCCTGCAACAATGGCTGATTCAGAGCAGCCGTCAGCAACAGACGCCAGAGCAGGCTCTGGCTTCCTTACACAGCCAGCTCCAACAGTTCGCCCAGACCAGGGAACTGGCAGACGACCTGACAGCTATCCTGCTGGAGATAAACGCAAACCCATGATGGCGCATTCCGAAGTATCGCTGCAGGCGGCGCTGGACTGGCTGAAACCGCGGCTGCGGGAAACCCCTGAGGTCGCGCTGATTCTGGGATCCGGTCTGGGCGCGTTGGCTGAATCGGTAAGCGCGGCGATTGAGGTGCCGGTGCAGGAGATTCCGGGATATCCGACGCCAACCGTATCCGGACATGCGGGTCGACTGGTGTTTGGGCGACTGGAAGGATGCCGGGTCGTCGTGCTACAGGGCCGGTTGCATTGCTATGAGGGCTATCCTCCTCAGACAGTTACGCTGCCGGTTCGTCTGGTGCACGCGCTCGGCGCTCGATCTCTCATTGTGACCAACGCCGCCGGCGGGTTAAATCCACATTTTCGGCCCGGCATGCTCATGCTGATTGCTGATCATATCAATGCTGCTTTTCGCAATCCGCTGGTAGGCCAGCTTGATGACTCGTGTTTGCACATGCGTGGTGCGCCCGACATGGCCCAACCCTATGATCTATCCTGGCTTGCAATCGCCGAAGCGGTCGCCTTACGCCTGGGCATACCCATCCGGCGCGGTGTTTATCTGTGGACCTTAGGTCCGAGCTATGAGACAAAAGCAGAGATCCGCATGTATCGGCGGATGGGAGCCGATGCAGTAGGGATGAGTACGGTGCCCGAAGTGCTTCAGGCCCGCAAGCTTGGCATGAAGGTGCTGGGCATCTCTACAATCACCAACATGGCAGCCGGCCTGCATTCAGGTCCGCTTACGCATGAAGAAGTACTGCAGGTAGGACTGCAAGTGCGCAATCAACTGGAACGATTGATTCGAGGCATCTTGTATCAACAATCTGCAAAGAAATTTTAGAATTGCCCTGTGCTTAAACAAAAAATCAGGTAGGGCATTGAGTTTTTGAGGATTTCTTTGCATATTTAGGGCCGATCGGTTCTTCCCTCAGGGGGAAGGGCCGAAATGGAGGAAGTATGTATGTCTGTGAAGCAGCGAAGGGACGTTCATGAGCTACGAACAACACACTTACCAGGGAGCGGCTTCGGACGAATACAACGCCATGCGGGATCAACGTGCGCCGCAGGAGGGCCGGCATTATCGTGAAGAGGTGTATTCCAAGCGGGTGCCGGCCGGTAAGCGTACCTACTTTTTTGACGTGAAGCCCACGCGCTCCGGTGACGATTACTTTATCACCATTACCGAGAGCAAGCGCATCGACGATCACCGTTACGAGAAGCACAAAATCTTCCTGTACAAGGAGGATTTCGGCAAGTTCATCGCTGCCATTCACGAGGTGGTGCAGCATATTCGCGAGGAATATCTGCCAGATTACGACTTCAAAGATTTACCTGAACTGCCGCTGGCACCGCGGCGCTCCCAGGATAACGAGAAAGCCGGTTAAGGTAGAAAACCTGCGTGCATCATAGACAAAAAGCCGGCATTGCCGGCTTTTTGTTTTGTAGCAAGTTGCTGGAGGCTATGGAGCTGCTTCCCATTGTTTCTTATGAAAAGCGGGAGGAGCGTCTTGCTGCGCTCTGGAGACGTGGTAGTCTGTTCGATCCGGAAATTGAGTCAGCAGTGCAGGAAATCCTGCACCAGGTGCAGCAACGGGGCGATGCTGCGCTGCTGGAGCTGACAGAGCAGTTTGATGGCGTGCGGCCTGCGGCACTGCGAGTGTCGGAGGAGGAGCTGGCAGCCGCCTTTGCAGCCATGGATGCGGACCTCAAAGCTATCATGGCCGAGGCCGCCGATAACATTCGCCGTTTCCATGAACGGCAACGCCGCACCTCGTGGTTTGTCGAAGAGGAGGACGGGGTGGTGCTGGGGCAGCGCATCGTGCCGCTGGAGCGGGTAGGACTCTATGTGCCCGGTGGGCGCGCCTGCTACCCGTCCAGCTTGTTGATGAATGCCATTCCGGCGCAGGTAGCCGGCGTGCCTGAGCTCCACCTGGTGTCGCCGCCAGGCCCTTCCGGACGCCCCCATCCCCTTGTGCTCGCTACGGCCTATTTCCTGGGCATTCGTCACGTATATGCCGTGGGAGGAGCCCAGGCGATTGCAGCCCTGGCTTTCGGGACTGAGACAATCCCGTCGGTCGATAAAATCGTTGGACCGGGAAATGTATACGTCGCATTGGCCAAAAAAATGGTTTTCGGCCGCGTAGACATTGATGCCGTGGCCGGTCCCAGTGAGATTGTTGTGCTGGCAGATGATACGGCTGATCCGGAGTTTGTCGCCGCTGATCTGCTTTCGCAGGCCGAGCATGATGAGCGGGCCTCGGCTGTACTGGTTACGCCTCATACGCTCCTGGCCGAAGCGGTTCGCGCACAGGTGCAGCGCATGGTGGCCACGGCCCCTCGCCGAGCCATCCTGGAGGCCTCGCTGGCGCGCTATGGCGCCTGCATCGTAACGCCCTCAATGCGCGAAGCATATGCCGTGGTGAACGAGCTGGCCCCGGAGCATCTGGAACTGATGGTGCGTGATCCCTGGGCAGCGCTGCCGCACATTCGCCATGCTGGCGCTATTTTCCTGGGGCCTTTCTCCACCGAACCGGTAGGCGACTACTTTGCGGGCCCCAATCACGTGTTGCCTACTGGAGGCACGGCCCGCTACGCTTCAGCGCTGAGCGTTGACGACTTCGTGCGCAGCCAGTCGATCATTGCCTATACGGCAGAGCGGCTGCAGCAGACCGGCCCACGCATCATGCGCTTTGCCGAGGCCGAAGAACTGCCCGCTCATGCCCAGGCTGTAGCCGTTCGACTGGCGCGTCTGGTGGAACAAGAACTAGGTTCCATGGTGCGTTCCTCTGAGTAAAACCGAAAGGCTGTGGATGATTTCGGTAGCTGACGCTCTGGAACAGGCCCTGGCCGCTATCCGACCGGCTGTGCGCCAGGGTAAACCGTACGTGGTCGGTACGCCGCCTGAGGCCCCCATCAAACTGAATCAGAACGAAAGCCCCTGGGATTTGCCGGAGCCGCTCAAACGGGAGCTACTGGAAGCGTTCTTTGCGTTGCCGTTCAACCGGTACCCCGCGGAGCACCCAGAACGCCTCCGCCGAGCGCTTGCCGAGTACATAGATTGGCCTCCGGAAGGCATTATCGTAGGCAATGGCTCAAACGAGCTGGCCTTTACGGTGGGGCTTGCCGTCATTGACGACGGAACGCCGGTGGTAATGCCCCGGCCTATGTTTTCACTCTATGAAATGATAGTGCGGCTGCACGGCGGACGCATTCACGCAGTGGCGCCGGGCCCGGACCTGCAGTTTGACGTTGCCGGACTGCTGCAGGCTATTGCGCAACACCGACCGGCTCTGGTCATCCTGACCTCGCCCAATAATCCAACCGGACTTGCTATGGATCCCCGGGACATAGAGGCGGTGGTAGCGGCCGCGCCGGGACTGGTGCTGATCGATGAAGCTTATGTGGAATTTGCCGACGGCGTAGGCGCCCGCCCTTTGCTGGATCGCTACCCGAGGGTTCTGCTGCTGCGCACTTTTTCTAAAGCATTTGGGCTGGCTGGACTACGGTTGGGCTATCTGGTCGGCCATCCGGCTGTTGTGCAGGAGCTCTATAAAGCCCGTATTCCTTTCATGGTAGATAGACTCGCTGAAACGGTAGCATTGACCCTGCTCCGCCATCCTGAACTGGTGCAAGCGCGCATTGCTGAAATTAAAGCAGGCGTGCAATGGCTCTATCGGGAACTGGCCGCGCTGCCAGACGTCGAGCCCAGACCATCACAGGCGAACTTTGTAATCTTTCGGACGCCGTTGGAACCCGATGTGCTCCTTGCTCGTCTGGCGAAAAAAGGAATCTTGATTCGTAACATGAGCGGCTACCCCGAGCTGCGCGGGTATGTGCGGGTAAACGCAGGACGGGCAGAGGAGAACCGGGCTTTTGTGGTCGCGTTGAAGAAGGCGCTTGCCGGTGACGAGACCCCGTAGGTGCAGGTCGCGCAGCCGGAGGCCCTTGGGAAGCAGGTTGTTCGACACCTAACCGTTTGCGCGTGCGCGATGGAATTGATCCAGGTTGATATTGTCGGGCTCTCAACCAGTCCTACGAGTGGAGGCGCGTATGCGCTGGTCTTAGGCGAAATCGAAGGCAATCGCCGGCTGCCCATCATCATCGGTGCCTTCGAGGCCCAGGCCATCGCGCTGGAACTTGAAAAGATTCAGCCACCGCGTCCCATGACGCACGACCTGTTGCGCGACCTGTTTGAGGCCGTTGGCGCCGAAGTGCTCAGTGTGGTGATTGATGAGCTGCGTGATGGGACGTTCTACGCCAAGATTCGCTTCGTGCATAACGGTCGGGAGCGGCAACTGGATGCGCGCCCGAGCGATGCGGTGGCACTGGCCGTGCGGGTAGATGCGCCCATCTTCGTGGCACCGGCTGTCATGGAGGAAGCGGGCATTCCTACCGAAGAAGGAACGGGCTTCCCGTTAAGCAGTGAGTCGGTGGAAGAAGAACCGCAGGAAGCCTCGATGTCACGCCTGGAACGCCTGCAACGCATGCTGGAAAAGGCTATTGAGGAGGAGGATTACGAACGCGCTGCCCAGTTGCGCGACGAGATCGCCCGCCTGAAAAAAGAACAGGGGCAGAACTGATACGCCCGCACGTGTTTAGGGGGTGCACAGGAGCGAAGCTTTCCGGTCGGCTGCCGTAAAGCTTCGCTTTTTTCTTTGACAGAGAACCACTACCTATGGAGACCAATCTTCAAGCTTTGCAAAGCGAGCGGGTCCCTCTAAAGGCTCTCCGAAGCCTTACGTCACTGTTCATCACGTATGCTACAGAATACGAATCGCTGGCGACGTTTTATAGCGGCGACTACCGCGATCCTGCAAGGCACCGCCAGCTAGCAGAGCGCGTTGCAAACCATCCGCGGGATAGAAGCACCCTGGTACAGGTATTACAGGAGCAGAATGCCCGGTGGGGACTGGACGAGGCCACGCAGCAGCACATTGACGCATTACGTGAGCCGAACAGTGTAGCGGTCGTTGCCGGGCAGCAAGTAGGTCTGCTGGGAGGACCGCTCTTTACGCTGTACAAAGCATTGACGCTGGGAAAGCTGGCCCGCAGGCTGACCAGTGAGCTGGGGCGTCCTGTGGTACCTGTCTTCTGGTTGGCCGGAGAAGATCATGACTATGAAGAAGTGGCAGCTCTCACGGTGCTCAAGGGGAGCGAGCCCGTCACGCTTCGGCTGGAGCGGCCGGATGCATCCTATGCAGGACCTGTAGGCCGTCTTTTACTACCTGAGACAATCCAAACGCTGCTGGACACACTGGCTGAGCTATTGCCGCCTACTACCTATCAGGCGCCCCTTCTGCAACTGCTTCGCGAAACCTACCGGCCAGGCGTTTCTTTGCTCGATGCTTTTGCGCGCCTGTTGAAACAATGGGTACCGCAAGACCTCGGGCTGGTGTTTATTGACCCGGACGATCCCCGCCTGAAGGCATTGGCACAACCACTCTTCGAAAAGGAGCTGACCGACTGGGAAAGCGCCTATGCGCAGCTTGAATCGGTAAGCCAGAAGCTGGCCGCTTCCTATCACGTGCAGGTGCAGGCGCGACCTGTTCAGTTGTTTCTTCTAGACGATCATCGCCGCATCCCACTTGACGCTACACCCGACGGGTTCCGGCTGCGCGGAGAAGGACGGGGCCTTTCCCGCACCGAGGCCCTGCAACTGCTTGCCAGAGCGCCGGAGCGTTTCAGTCCGGGGGTATTGTTGCGTCCGCTTTACCAGGACTGGCTGTTACCCACGCTCGCTTACGTGGCAGGTCCGGCCGAAATCGCGTACTGGGCCCAGCTCAAACCGCTGTACGAGTGGGCTGGATTGCCAATGCCGCTTGTGTATCCACGCGCCCTGCTGTTGCTAGTAGAACCCCGCATTGCCCGATGGCTCCAGCGCTACCACATGCGCCCGGAAGCTCTGCAGGAGGATCCGGACCGGCTCTTTCACCAGTTGGTGCGGGCTCAGCTTGATGGGGAGCTGGAAGCAGCCTTTAAGGAAGCCCGGCAACAGCTTCGAGCAATGGGCGCGCGCCTTCGGCCACTTGTTGAGCGGGTAGATCCATCACTTGGACCGGCCACGGAAGCCTGGACAACAGGCCTGGAGCATGAATTGGATCGATTCTGGGCGCGCGTGCTAAAGGCAGAAAAACGCCGAGAAGCGACGCTTCGGAATCAACTGGAACGCGCGCGAAACAGCCTCTTTCCTAATGGAATGCTCCAGGAGCGCGTGCTTGCCCCTGTGTACTTTTTAAACAAATACGGACCCGCACTGGTACCGCGTTTGCTCCAGGTACTTTCGCTGGATACTTCGGCCTTGCAGGTGGTCTATCTGTAGGCATGGCAGACAAAAGCGTCGACCGCGTATTGTTCAGCCCCCTGGTAGAGCAGGCTATTGAATTGGCCGCACGCTGGCATGATGGCACCTACCGAAAAAGCCAGTGGCGGCCACCGCTTATGCCTGCACCTGACCCAGAGGATCTGGTACCCGTGCCGGTTATGGCGCATCTGACTGCCGTTGCGCTGCTGGTGGACCGGGCAGGATGGGACGATGTAACGGTAGCTGCTGCCTTCCTGCACGATGCCCTGGAAGACGCAAACCGATATGGCCAGCAACTCCGCTATGACGTGCTGCGGGAGCGTATGGGGGAGGCCGTAGCGCGCCTGGTGCGTGATGTGACCGAGCAAAAGTTTGATGCCCAGGGCCGCTTGCGAAGCTGGGAAGCCCGCAAGGCTGACTATCTGGCCCACCTGCGAACGGCAACGCCGGCCGCTGTCGCTATCAGTCTGGCCGATAAACTACATAACCTGTGGACTATCAACCAGAGCCTGCAGGCCGGCATGGACGTGTTCACCGAAGGACCCGGCCGGCGTGCACTCAGCGCCGGACCGGAAGCCCAACTGCGCTTCCACCAGGCCCTGCTTGAGCTGGCTCAGCAGCATGACGAACCGCGCCTGGTTCCGCTGAAGCAACGTTTGGCGCAAGAAATTGCCCGCTTTGCGCAGTGGATGGCGGCACGCGCTGCATTTTAACAATTCCGTTAAAACCTCTCGGAAACGCTTCCAATCGCTTGGTCGATCAATCCGGCGATTATTCAGTGCTTCACCAACCCTGGTGCAGCCATGCGGAACCGTCTATGGATGCTGAGCCTGTGGATGGCCTTCGTTGGGATCCCCTCCCTTTACGCGCAGCCTGCGCCGACCGTTGGATTCGCAGCCGGGTGGGTGCAGGCCACCTTTTCCGGGAAAGACCTGGGCCGTGCTGCTTATCGAGCAGGTTTTTCGGCCGGTGTGTTTCTGAGCTACCCGCTGGCGAACTGGCTGGCGATTCGGCCTGAGTTCTGGTATGAAATGAAAGGTGGTAAGCAATTAGCCGGTGCCCCGTTCGCTCCCGATGGAGCCAGCGTCCGCATTACCTATACCAGCCTGCCCCTCCTGCTGCAGGTGGCTCCTGGAACCGGTCGGGTTCGCCTGCTTCTGGGACCGCAGTTTTCGGTGCGCCTCAACACCGAAGTGGAAGGGGAAGATGCCGACATGTTCTTTCAGGCGTTTGATGTGGGTGGCGTAGGTGGTCTGGAGGTAGGGCTTCCGGTGCAGCGCGGGCTCATGCAGGAAGTGTTTATCGCCGGACGTTACTATCTGGGACTTACAAAGATTGACCACAGCGGTCCACGGGCTGATGATGTAAAGAACCGGAGCTTTTCCCTGACGCTGGGCGTAGCCTTCCGGTAAAAGACAGCGCGGTGCATCATAGCGCAGACAATCACGCAGAAGGCCCCGGACGGGGCCTTTTTTGTGCGTTTTCCTTACAAACAATCTCTCGATTCATGGCGTATTATTGCCCCTACTTCAAAAAGCGCAAGTGAGCATAGGCCATGGCCGGATACCCTTTTCGCGCCATAGAAAAGAAGTGGCAGCGCTACTGGGACGAGCACAAGACATTTCGGAC
The DNA here is from genome assembly GCF_900142415.1 of Rhodothermus profundi. Classification (NCBI taxonomy): domain Bacteria; kingdom Pseudomonadati; phylum Rhodothermota; class Rhodothermia; order Rhodothermales; family Rhodothermaceae; genus Rhodothermus; species Rhodothermus profundi. Next base: position 24,839 of record NZ_FRAU01000004.1, on the reverse strand, counting down.
GCCGGGACCGGGTGAACCTGGCTTTGATCCGAGCAAGCCTAAGTACTACGTGCTCGACATGTTTCCCTACCCCAGTGGGGCAGGATTGCACGTAGGGCATCCCGAAGGCTACACGGCCACCGATATCATGGCCCGCTACCGGCGCATGAAAGGCTACAACGTGCTTCACCCGATGGGATGGGATGCCTTCGGGTTGCCGGCCGAGCAGTACGCGATTGAAACCAATACGCATCCGCGCATAACGACCGAACGCAACATCGCGCGCTTTCGCGCCCAGCTTAAAAGCCTGGGTTTTTCGTACGATTGGGATCGCGAAATCAATACGACCGATCCTCGCTATTACAAGTGGACCCAGTGGATTTTTCTGCAGCTTTACAAAAAGGGGCTGGCCTACGAGGCAGAGGTACCGGTCAACTGGTGCCCGGCGCTTGGCACGGTGCTGGCCAATGAAGAGGTGATCGATGGCAGATCGGAGCGAGGGGGGCATCCTGTATATCGCCGGCCCATGCGCCAGTGGATGCTGCGCATCACCGCCTATGCAGATCGGCTCCTGGAAGATCTGAAGCTGCTCGACTGGCCCGAGAGCATTAAAGAAATGCAGCGCAACTGGATCGGGCGGTCGGAAGGAGCGGAGATTGAGTTTCCGGTGGTAGGGCTGGAGGCCCGCATTCGCGTCTTTACCACGCGGCCCGATACGCTCTTTGGGGCTACCTACATGGTGCTGGCCCCTGAGCATCCGCTGGTGGATCAGATAACAACGGAGGCGCATCGGGCCGAAGTGGAAGCTTACCGGCAGCAAGCGCAGCAGAAGTCGGATCTGGAACGCACAGAGCTGGCCCGCGAAAAAACTGGGGTGTTCACCGGAGGGTATGCCATCAATCCCGCCACAGGGCAGCGAATTCCGATCTGGATTGCCGATTACGTACTGGGGCATTATGGCACCGGCGCTATTATGGCCGTGCCTGGCCATGACCAGCGCGACTGGGAGTTCGCCCGCAAGTACAAGTTGCCTATCGTGGAGGTTGTGCAGGGGGGCAACCTGGAAGAAGGGGCATTTGAAGGTGATGGTCCCCACGTCAACTCCGCTAATGAGGAGGTATCGCTCAACGGACTTGACAATGAAGCAGCCAAGCGCGTCATCGTTGAATGGTTAGAACGTAAAGGGTGGGGGAAGCGCTCCGTGCAGTACCGGCTGCGCGACTGGCTCTTCAGCCGCCAACGCTACTGGGGTGAACCCTTCCCGATCGTGCACGAAGTAGATGAAGAAGGCCGTCGAACGGGTCGTACCTATCCCCTGGACGAGTCCGAGTTGCCCGTTGAACTGCCGGATCTGGAGGACTTCCGGCCACAGCCAGCACCAGATCCGGAAGCAGAACCCCAGCCGCCCCTGGCCCGCGCTGTCGACTGGGTGCGCGTCCAGGGCTGGGTAACGCCTGAAGGAACCGTGCGGCTCCTTAAGCCCGGGGTGGAGCCTCCGCCCGGTGTGGAAATCAAGCGGTTCCATCGAGAGACGAATACCATGCCCCAGTGGGCAGGCTCCTGCTGGTACTACCTGCGCTATATTGATCCGCACAACGACGAGCGCTTTGTGGATCCGGAAAAAGAACGCTACTGGATGCCCGTCGATCTTTATGTGGGCGGGGCCGAGCATGCCGTGTTGCATCTGCTCTATGCGCGTTTCTGGCACAAAGTGCTGTACGACCTGGGATTGGTTTCCACCCCCGAGCCCTTTATGAAGCTGGTCAATCAGGGGCTCATCCTGGGCGAGATGGAATACACGGCCTTCCGGGACGCCCAGGGGCGCTGGGTATCAGCCGAGCATGTGGAGGATGGCGTAGACGTACGCACCGGTGCGAAGCTGGAAGCTGTCCGGCTAAAAGAGGATGAAGTTGAAAAGCAGGGTGAATTTTTCGTGCTCAAGACGCATCCTGAAGTTCGCCTGGAGGCTCGGGCCTACAAGATGAGCAAGAGTCGGGGCAATGTGGTCAACCCCGACGAGGTGATTGAACGGTACGGCGCGGATTCCCTTCGACTCTATGAGATGTTCATGGGGCCGTTAGAACAGGTCAAACCGTGGAGTACGCGGGGGGTAGAAGGGGTTCACCGGTTCCTGAACCGGGTCTGGCGCCTGTATGTGAACGAGACGGATGGTTCGCTGCGCGTGGTTGAAGCCGAACCCACGCGCGAGCAGCTTCGCGCACTTCATCAGACCCTTCGCAAGGTGACTGACGATATTGAGGCGATGCGCTTCAACACGGCCATCGCGGCCATGATGGAATTTGTCAACGAAGCCAACCGCTGGGATACGTTTCCGCGCGCTGTGGCTGAACCCTTCGTGCTAATGCTCAGCCCGTTTGCTCCGCACATTGCAGAAGAGCTCTGGGAGCGGCTGGGCCATACGCAGTCGCTGGCCTATGAGCCATGGCCAGAAGTAAACGAGGCGTATCTGAAAGTGGAGGAGATAGAGATTGCCGTGCAGGTGAATGGCAAGGTGCGGGCAACGGTTCGAATTCCCGCGGAAGCTGATAAGGAGACCGCTCTGGCCATCGCTCGCCAGCATGCAAACGTTGCCCGCCACCTTGACGGAAAGACCATTCGGCGGGCCATCTACGTGCCGGGGCGTATTATCAACTTTGTTGTGGGCTAACCGGCCTGAGACGCCCATGGAAGAGCGACGAGTAGTGCTTATCGAGGACGCGGAGCCCGGTCGGCCGCTCGATGTGCTGGCACTGGCCGCTCATCCCGACGACGTAGAGCTGTGCGCAGGCGGCACTATGTGTTTGCTGGCCCGTCAGGGCTACCGGGTAGGTATTGTGGATTTCACGCGCGGTGAGTTGGGGTCGCGCGGCACGCCAGAAGGCCGGCTGAAGGAAGCTGCAGAGGCGGGGCGCATTATCGGCCTGTCCGTGCGCGAAAACTTAGGCCTGCCTGATGGACGTCTGGAAGATACCTGGATGCAGCGACTGGCCGTTGTACAGGTGATTCGACGCTACCGGCCCCACCTCGTGTTGCTCAACGCGCCGGAATGTCGCCATCCCGATCATGGGGCGGCGGCCCGGCTGGCTGCGTCTGCCTTATTTCTGGCAGGGCTGCGCCGCATCGAAACCTTTGAGCCCGACGGAACGCCTCAAGAACCCTGGCGCCCGCACCACGTGCTCCACTACATGCAAGCGGTGCCTTTTGAACCTACGTTTGTAGTAGACGTAACCGAGGTGTGGTCCCAACGCATCGAGGCGCTCCGCGCGTTTCGCTCCCAGTTTTATCATCCCGAATATGAACCTGCGGAAGACGAGCCAGAAACGTTCGTGTCCAATCCTGCTTTCTTCCAGTGGATTGAAGCGCGCGCCCGTACTTATGGCTACCAGGTCGGTGCTACGTACGGTGAGCCGTTCCTGTATCGACATGGTCCGGTAGGGGTCAAAGATTTGATGGCAGTGCTCCGCCATGAGAAACCATACCGGTGAGCAGGAAAAGGCGATAGTTTGCGTGAAATATCCATGATTCGGGAGACGAAGTCCTGCCTTAACGGTTTGCTCCGCGGTGGCTGGTAGCTTGATTGACACCAGTGTAACCGGCTGCCTATATTGATTTCGCCAGGTGACGTCTTGCAGATGGGTAACTGAAACCTGCTACACCGATGGCCGATACGAGCGATTTCCGAAATGGACTGGTGATCGTCTGGAAGGGCGATCTGTGGCAAATTGTAGAATTTTTGCATGTCAAACCCGGCAAGGGTGGAGCGTTTGTGCGCACGAAGCTGAAGAACGTGCGTACCGGTCAGGTGGTGGACAATACGTTCCGGGCAGGTGAGCGCGTTGAAACGGCTCGCATCGAACGGCGCCCGCACCAGTTCCTCTATGAGGATGAACTGGGCCTTCACTTCATGAATCTGGAAACCTACGAACAGATTACGGTCTCCCCTGAGTTGGTCCCGCGCCGGGAGTTTCTGAAAGAAGGGGCTGAGGCCGATGTGCTGGTGCACGCGGAAACAGAAACGCCCGTTACGGTCGAAGTCCCCAAGCATGTAGAACTGCGCGTGGCCGAGACCGATCCCGGTCTTCGAGGCGACACGGCTACCGGCGGATCCAAGCCGGCTAAGCTGGAAAGCGGTGCCGTCATTCAAGTGCCGCTCTTCATCAACGAAGGCGACGTTGTGCGCGTGAATACCGAAACCGGTGAGTACATCACGCGCGTGGCCACCGCCGAGACCGGATAACGCTTCCCCCCGAGAACTATCCCAGCCCTACCATGGATCTGGAACGCATTCGCGAGCTGCTGAAGATTGTTGCAGAAAGTGACGTGGCCGAGGTAGAGATTGAGGAAGAGGATTTCAAGCTGGTCGTTCGCAAAAGTACTCCCACGATTTTTATGCAGCCGGCGTCGATGCCGGCCTACGCCCTGCCCTACGGGGCACCGCAAATGATGCCGGCCCCAACGCCGGTGCCAGCCGCTCAGCCCGCGGCCGCACCGGCCGGTGCAGGATCCAGTCCGGGCGCAACGTCTGAGGTGCCGACGGCCGCAGCGGATCAACGCGCCGATGGAGCACCGGCCGCCGTGCAGGAAAAAGAAAAAACACATGTCGTGCGGGCGCCCATTGTGGGCACCTTCTACCGCGCGCCGGCTCCTGATGCGGATCCCTTTGTCGAAGTCGGGGATCGGGTAAAACCGGGAGATGTGCTTTGCATTATCGAGGCCATGAAGTTGATGAATGAGATCGAAAGCGAAGTAGCCGGCGTCGTTAAAGAGATCCTGGTCGAAAACGCACAGCCGGTTGAGTACGACCAGCCCCTCTTTGTCATTGCCCTCGACTGAGCCAGCCGTGATCCGCAAGGTTCTGATTGCCAACCGAGGAGAAATTGCGCTGCGGGTGATTCGCACCTGCCGCGAACTGGGTATCAAGACGGTCGTGGTCTATTCGACGGCCGACCGCGACTCGCTCCCCGTGCGCTTTGCAGATGAAGCGGTCTGCATTGGACCGCCGCCTTCTGCGGAAAGCTATCTGCGCATTGACCGCATCATTGCGGCGGCCGAAGTTACCGGCGCTGACGCCATTCATCCGGGCTATGGCTTTCTGTCTGAAAACGCCGATTTCAGTGCTATTTGCGCCGATAACGGCCTGAAGTTTATTGGCCCCTCGCCCGAAGCCATCCGGCTCATGGGCGACAAAAGCCTGGCCAAGGAAACCATGCGCAAGGCCGGAGTGCCGGTGGTGCCCGGATCGGACGGCGTCATTGAAGATGTCCGGGAAGGCCTCCGGGTCGCCGCTGAAATCGGCTATCCGGTTATGATCAAAGCAGCAGCCGGTGGGGGCGGGCGCGGCATGCGGGTGGTGTTGCGAGAAGAGGACTTTGAGCGTCAGTTTAATGCCGCCCGCACCGAGGCTGAAGCAGCGTTTGGTCGGCCTGATGTTTACCTGGAAAAGTTTATTGTTCAGCCACGTCACATCGAAATCCAGGTGCTGGGCGACGGTAAAGGGAACGTTATTCATCTCGGCGAGCGCGAGTGTTCGATTCAGCGGCGCCATCAAAAGCTATTGGAAGAGGCCCCCTCTCCCATCGTAGATGAAGAGCTGCGGCGGCGCATGGGAGAAGCCGCCGTGCGAGGTGCGCAGGCGGTTAACTATGAAGGGGCAGGCACCATTGAGTTTCTGGTGGATGCCGACCGCAATTTCTACTTCATGGAAATGAATACGCGCATTCAGGTCGAGCATCCCGTAACCGAAGAGGTGACAGGGTTTGATCTGATAGAGCAGCAACTGCGCATTGCGATGGGAGAGCCGCTGCCGCCTCAGGAGGCCGTCCGGATAGAAGGGCACGCCATTGAATGCCGAATTAACGCGGAGGACCCGTTCAGGAACTTCAGTCCGTCTCCGGGCAAGATCACGGTATTTCATCCCCCCGGTGGACCTGGCGTGCGCCTTGATACGCATGTGTATGCTGGTTATATGATTCCACCGCACTACGATTCGATGATTGCCAAGCTGATCGTGCGGGCTCCCTCGCGCCAGTTGGCTATTCGTCGCATGCAGCGCGCGCTGGATGAGTTCATTATTGAAGGCGTGCGCACAACGATCCCGTTCCACCGCCAGCTTCTGGAACACCCGGATTTTCAGGAAGGACGGTTCGATACCCGGTTTCTGGAATCGTTTCGCCTGGAGCCTGAACCGACAGCATCCTGATGAAGCACAGCCCCTAAAGCATAAAAGCCAAACCGGAAAGTACCATGGAATTCCCCGGCGACCTGCGCTACACGAAAGAGCATGAATGGCTGCGGCTCGACGCCAATGGTAAGGAAGCGACGGTTGGCATTACCGACTTCGCCCAACGAGAACTGGGCGATATTGTCTACGTGGAGCTGCAGCCCGTCGGGACAGAGCTAACAAAAGACGAAGTGTTCGGAACCGTGGAAGCGGTCAAGACTGTTTCCGAGCTGTACATGCCGGTCTCTGGTACAATCATCGCTGTTAACGAAGCGCTTCAAGATCGGCCAGAGCTGGTCAACCAGTCGCCTTATGGAGACGGCTGGATGATTCGCATCGCGCTGAAGGATCCTTCCGAAGTGGAGGCGCTGCTAACGGCCGACGACTACGCGGCCATGGTGGGGTAGCAGGAAGGTAGGCAGGCAACCATGCACGAAAAGATCGTTATCCTGGACTTTGGCTCTCAGTACACCCAGTTAATTGCCCGGCGCGTGCGGGAGGCAGGGGTCTTCTCGGAGATTTATCCGTGCACCCTGTCGCCGGCAGAAGTGGCTGCCCTGCGTCCAAAAGGGTTGATTCTCTCGGGAGGCCCCTGTTCGGTCTATGATCCGGGCGCTCCGCAACTGCCCCGTGAGATGCTGGCGCTGCGCCGAGATGATGGTTCGCCCCTGCCGGTTCTGGGCATTTGCTATGGATTGCAGGCTATGGCGCAAACGCTGGGAGGGGCGGTTGAACGAGCCGAGCGTCGAGAATTTGGCCGCGCGCATCTTCAGATAGACGACGATTCCGACCTGTTTGCCGGCGTGCCTTCTGGCACCACCGTCTGGATGAGTCATGGCGACCACCTGACGCGTCTGCCGGAAGGATTTGAAGTGATCGCCCATACTGAAAATGCTCCCATAGCCGCCGTACGAGCAGTCGATCGCCCCCTCTATGGCGTACAATTCCATCCGGAGGTGGTTCATACCGACTACGGTCGCCAGATTCTGCAAAACTTTGCCCTGAAAATCTGCGGCTGTAAGGGAGACTGGACGCCGGCTTCGTTTATTGAAGAGAAAATTGCGGAAGTGCGGGCGCGCGTGGGAAATGAGCATGTGATCCTGGGCCTCTCCGGCGGCGTTGATTCATCGGTAGCGGCTGTACTGCTGCACCGGGCGTTAGGCGGTCAACTTACGTGCATTTTTGTCGATAATGGCCTGCTGCGTAAGGGAGAGGCGGCCCAGGTGATCACGACCTTCCGGGATCATTTTCACATTCGCCTGAAAGCCATCGATGCCAGCCAGTTGTTTCTAACGCGCCTCAGAGATGTAGTTGACCCCGAACAAAAACGCAAAATTATCGGGGCCACTTTTATTGAGGTGTTCGAGCAGGCTACCGAAGAGCTGACCCGTGAACTCGGACGTCGACCGCGCTTTCTGGCGCAGGGTACGCTCTATCCGGACGTGATCGAAAGCGTCTCCTTCCGCGGACCTTCGGCCACTATTAAAACCCACCACAATGTCGGCGGCTTACCGGAAAAACTGCAATTTGAAATCATTGAGCCGTTCCGTGAGCTGTTCAAAGACGAGGTGCGGGCCATTGGCCGACTCCTTCAGGTTCCCGAGGTTATTCTGCACCGCCATCCGTTCCCGGGGCCAGGGCTGGCCGTTCGAGTAATTGGGCCTGTAACCAGAGAACGTCTGGATCTGCTGCGAGAAGCTGATGCCATCTTTATCGAAGAGCTGCAACGGCACGGCCTCTACGACCAGGTGTGGCAGGCTTTTGCAGTGCTACTGCCTGTGCAAACGGTGGGCGTCATGGGAGATGAACGCACCTACGAATATGTGTGTGCATTGCGGGCGGTTACAAGCGTTGATGGCATGACGGCCGACTGGGCCCGGCTTCCCCATGATTTTCTGGCGCACGTGTCCAACCGGATTGTCAATGAAGTGCGCGGAATCAACCGGGCGGTCTACGATATCAGCTCGAAACCTCCGGCAACCATCGAATGGGAATGAGCCGGCGCGCCCTACAGATGCTGCTGGTGGTGCTGGGCCTGTGGGCCTGCAAAGGACTGGCACAGCCCGTCTCCATACCCCGCATTGAGGCAGCAGAGACTGAGTTTGCTCAGGCATTACAGGCGTTTGAGCGGGGAGATTATGGACTGGCTTATCGACAGTTTCGACGCGTCATTGATGCCTACCCGCCCCATCGCCGGACGACGGCCGCCTGGATTATGGCCGCCAAGACGCTCTATCGCCTGGGCGAGTACGACCATGTGATTGCGTGGACTGAAACGTTTGCTGTTCGGTATCCGACCAGCCGGTACCAGCGCGAAGCACGTCGGTTGCGCCAACTGGCTGAGGCAGCGTTGCACCGACGGCAGCAGCAAGCCCGTATGATCACACTGGGCATTTTGCTGCCCATGGATCCAGACAACGCGCCGCTGACGCAGGCGCTGTTCGACGGTATTCGGCTGGCCGTTGAGGCGCGCAATGCCGATAGCCTGGCTGCACCGGTGCGTATGGTGTTTCGAGACGCCGGCACCACACCAGACCAGGTGCAGGAAGCCCTGCAGCAACTGATTAATGAACAACAGGCCGATCTGGTCATTGGCCCCCTTTACAGCGAGCAAGCGCGCGCAGCCGCGGAGGTAGCGGAGCAGCAGGGCATTGTACTGGTCGCTCCCCTGGCAACGGACGAAGCGGTTTCGGCCGGACGCTCCTTCGTATTTCAGGCCAATCCGACGCTGGCGGTGCGAGGGCAGCTCATGGCGCGCATGGCCGTCTACGGACTGCGCCTGGACAGTATCGGCATTGTGGCGCAGGCCGACGATCTAACCGCACAGCGCATGGCCGAGGCGTTCCAGATGGAAGTGCTTCGACTGAAGGCGGCTGTCCTGTTCTATAAGCGGCTTCCCAGTCCGCAGGCCTGGGCGCAGCTAACGCGCTACATTGGACGCGATACGCTGGCACAGGTGCAAGCGCTCTATCTGCCTCTCTCCGGCAGCAATGCCCCGATGCTGGCCCGGGCGGCGCTAAGCAGCCTGGACCGCGCCGGCCTGACGCCGCGCGTTCTGGGCAATGCGGTATGGCGCGACGTGCAGGCCGCGCTGCAGGCAAGCCGATACCGGGTAACGTTCAGTAACGATTTCTACGTCGATACCAGTCGAGCCGACGTAAAAGTCTTCATGCACCGCTATCACTCCCTGGGCCGTTCCGAAACACCGGATCGACTGGTCTATACAGGCTATGATGTGACCCGCTTTCTGCTGAAGCAACTGCCGGATCGGTCGGCGCTGAACAAATTGGCCGACCGCATTCGATCGGCTCCTCTGTATCAGGGGCTGAGCATACGGCTGCACTTCGACGGCGGCCAGGTCAACCGCGCGCTTTATGTGCACCGCTATCGCGACGGGCGTCTCGAACTGCTGCGATAACTCTGGAACAGGGCCCCAGACGCTTCGTACCAGTCGCGGCCTTCTAAAATAAGCAGATATGCGGCAGCGCACGCAACAGATTGTAGGTAGGGGACTGCTGGTTGTCGGGTTGCTGGTGGCCGGCTGTGCCGGCAGTGGACGACTGCAGCACAGCTCTCCTCAGGAGGCCTTTGAACGGGCCATGGCCTTCTATAATCAGGGTAAGTATGACCGGGCCATTGCCTACTTCAAAGCTGTATTTACCTACGGCAGTATGCACGAATGGGCAGCCGATGCCCAGTTCTACCTGGCGCGCGCCTACTACCACAACAAAGAGTATCTGCTGGCCGCCAGCGAGTATGAACGCTTCATCCAGATCTATCAAATCGATCCGCGGGTGCCGGAGGCCGAATACGAACGGGCCATGTGCTATTACAAGCTATCGCCTCCTTACGAGCTCGATCAGACCGATACGCGCAAAGCCATTGAGGCCTTTCAGCTTTTCATTGATCGCTACCCCAACCACGAACTGGTTGACGACGCAACCCAGAAGATTCGCGAACTGCGCGCGAAGCTAGCCCGAAAGCAGTATGAAGCGGGCCGGCTCTATGAGCGGCGCGAGCTGTACGAGGCTGCAGCCGTTACCTATGAAGCGGTTTTCGACACGTATCCCGACACGCCGTGGGCGGATGATGCGCTGCTCGGGGCCATGCGCGCTTACGCAGCCTACGCCCGGCAGAGCATCCGCGCGCGCCAACCTGAACGCTACCGGAAGGTAATCGAACTTTATGAACGAATGCTGCAGATCTTCCCGGATAGTCCGTTGCTCCGAACGGCAGAAGCACTTTACGCACAGGCGCGGCAGCAGCTAGAAAAGCTGGAAGCCAACACCTCACTTGCTCGCGGGCAGCTCCAGAACTGAAACATGGCACGCCGACGCGTTGGCCTTTTCGGTGGCTCCTTCAATCCGCCCCACCTGGCTCATTTAATCATCGCAGAACTGGTATGCGAACAGGCCCACCTGGACCAGGTCCTCTGGATCCCTTGCTACAGTCCACCGCACAAAGATGAACGAGAACTGGCCGCGCCGCATCATCGGTTGGCCATGGTCCGGTTGGCAATCGAAGGGAACCCATTCTTTGCGGTCTCTGACGTAGAGATTCGTCGAGGAGGGCGTTCGTACACCATTGATACAATCCGCGAGCTGCAAGCGCAACATCCCGACTGGGAGTTTCTGCTCATCCTAGGAGAGGATAGTCTGCGCACTTTCCACACGTGGCGGGCCCCGGAAGAAATTGTGCAGCGCGTGCCTCTCCTTGTCTATCGTCGGCCTGGCGTGTCTGCTTATCCTGTGGCCCCACGCTTTCTGGCGCGCACAACCTTTGTAGAGGCCCCGCTGTTGGAGATCTCGGCTACCGAGGTGCGGCAGCGCTGTCGCCAGGGGCGTTCGATCCGCTATCTCGTGCCGGAGGCTGTCCGGCAATACATTCTCGAAAACCATCTCTATGGCGCCCTGGTGCGCTAAAGACGTACGCCTGGATGCGCCAAAAGCGATACCGACCGAAGGGGGGCCGCTATTAATTGGGCGCGTGCGCGCGAATCGTTCAGAACTGAACGAAGGAGGGGTTCGGCATGGTCATCCCAGCGAGAACACGGACGTCGTATGCCGAACGCTTACTCCGGCTCCACTGAGCAGTTGCTGCGACGCGCTCTGGAACTTGGACTTATTGACTACTATGAACGACGGGGCGAAGATCGCTTTTACATTGAAATCGCTTCTCTCCAAATTGAGCTGACCGAGCAGCAGACGCGCCGATGGATTGAAGCGGCCCTGAATGCTTTTCTACGCATGCACAAAGGACAGAGAAAAAGTAGCCCTTCAAATGGACGGCGCAGCTCTGTGGAGTAGAGAGTGCTGAAAGGACTCTCAGAAGGTCAGGAGACTGTTGGAGAGGGCAGCCCGGAGAGCTTCGCAAATCGAACGCACCAGCGGTGGCTGTTTTGCATTGAGCAGGTTGTGCCCCTATTTTTCCTGAGACGAGCTGATCCATTACTGGAATACCAGGCGTAAGGGGTTAAGCCCTCCTACGTCTGAATAAGGACTAAAGCACAAAGCTCAATGAAAGGGGCGTTACGGATTGGCCGGGTAGCCGGCATTGACATCTATCTGCACTGGACCTTCGGGTTGCTCATCGCAGGCATTTTTGCCTTTCACCTGCTGCATGGTGTGGACGTGCAAGCGGCGCTTGGCGGTGTGCTGCTGGTGCTGGTGGTGTTCGGATGTGTGGTGCTGCATGAACTGGGGCACGCGCTTATGGCGCGGCGTTTTGGCGTCCCCACACGCGATATTACGCTTTATCCAATTGGCGGTGTAGCTCGCCTGCAGCGCATTCCTGAAGAGCCCATCCAGGAGTTCTGGATTGCTGTTGCCGGTCCGGCTGTCAATCTGTTTATTGCCACGGCTCTGGCATTGGTTCTCTGGGGCATTGGAGGCACCTTTGATCCGAATGCGCTGGTGCAGCCGCGGCTGCACTTTCTGACTTCGCTGATGTGGATTAATCTGTTGCTGGTCGGCTTTAACATGCTGCCCGCCTTCCCCATGGATGGGGGCCGCGTGCTTCGGGCCCTGTTGGCCTTGCGGATGAACTACGTGCGCGCCACCCAGATCGCGGCCAGCATTGGGCAGGGGATGGCGGTGCTGTTTGGCCTTTTTGGACTGATTAGTTTCAATCCGATTCTGCTGTTCATTGCGCTGTTTGTGTACGTGGGGGCGCAGCAGGAAGCGCAGCAGGCTATGTTCCGGTCCCTTACGCAGGGCATCCCCGTGCGGCAGGCCATGATGACACGCTTTCAGGTATTGCATCCGGACGACAGTCTGGGGCGGGCTGTTGAAGCCCTGCTGGCCGGTGCCGAGCACGACTTCCCCGTAGTTGCGAACGGTCAGGTGGTGGGTGTGCTGACGCGTAAGGCACTGCTGCACGCACTGGCGCGAGAAGGACAGGCGGGCAAGGTGCGGGATGCCATGCGTCCGAGTTGTCAGCCGATTGAAGATACGGTCATGCTTGAAGAGGCCTTTTTGCGCATGCAAGAGTCTGGGTGTGAAGCCCTGCCCGTGGTGCATAACGGGCAGCTCGTCGGGTTATTGACCCTGGAAAACGTGGGCGAGCTGATGATGATCGCTTCAGCGCTTCGGCAGGCCGAGGCGGCTCGAATGCACGTGCCGCAGCCCTGAATCTCAGGGAATGGAAGTAACCGAAAAGCTGCCGTTGACGCGGCTTCGTTTGAAGCCAGGGCGCGCTGCGTAGTAGCTTCCCGGATTCATAGATTACCAGGCAAAGCTGCGCCGGAAATGAACCTATGAGACGTCGAACCAAAATCGTCTGTACGCTTGGACCAGCTTCGTCGGATCGGGAAACCATTCGACAGCTCATTAAAGCGGGCATGGACGTAGCCCGCTTAAATTTCTCCCATGGTAGCCATGAGGATCATCGGCGTCGTATCGAGATCGTACGGGAGGAAGCGCGCCGGCTGGGGCGCGACGTGGCCATTTTGCAGGATTTACAGGGACCGAAAATCCGCATTGGCGAGGTAGCCGAAGGGGGTATTCTGATCCATGAAGGCCAGCAGCTCATTTTAACCGTGAATCCAGCACGCGCCGATGGCCGAACGCGCATTTTCATTAACTATCCAACGCTGGGGCAAGATGTAGAACCCGGCGGACGCATTCTGCTCGATGATGGGCTGCTGGAGCTGAAAATTGTGGATGTCGCCGGGGAAGATGTGATCACAGAGGTGGTGGTGGGAGGCCCGCTGCGCTCTCGCAAAGGCGTTAACCTGCCCCATCTGCGCAATTCTACGCCTTCCCTTACCGACAAGGATTTGCGTGATCTGGAGTTCGGGTTGCATATGGAAGTGGATCTGATCGCCCTTTCCTTTGTGCGCAGCGAAACAGACGTTGCGGACCTGATGCGCCGGGTGCGAGACTCCGGCAAAGAGGTACGGGTGATTGCTAAAATTGAGAAGCCGGAAGCAGTTGCCAAGATCGATCAGATTCTGGCGCAGGCGGATGGCATCATGGTGGCCCGAGGCGACTTGGGCATCGAAATGCCCATGGCCGAGGTGCCGGCCGTGCAAAAGCGGATCATTCGCAAGTGTCTGGCGGCGGCCAAACCCGTCATTACCGCCACCCAGATGCTTGAAAGCATGATCGAAAACCCACGGCCTACGCGCGCGGAAGCCAGCGACGTAGCCAATGCAGTGCTGGACGGCAGCGATGCTCTGATGCTTTCTGGAGAGACAGCCACCGGTAAGTATCCCGTACGGGTCGTGCAGGTCATGGACGAAATTATCCGAGAGGCTGAGCGCTTTCGCCGAGAGATTCATGAAAGCGGAGGGCATTGGCTGCGTCAGGCGCACGTGGGCGATGAAACCGAGGCAGTAACAGAAGCAATTGGATACACCGCCTGCCAACTTGCAGAGCAGGTAGGCGCGGTGGCCATTGCCTGTCTGACGGCCACCGGCAGTACAGCCCGTATGATTGCCCGGCATCGCCCACCGGTTCCGGTGTACGCCTTTACCGACAATCCCCGGGTTGTCCCTCAGCTCAGTTTGCTCTGGGGAACGCGGGCCTTTGCCATTCCCTTTCAACGAGATACGGACCGAGGCGTCCAGTTAGTTCACCAGGTGCTCAAGGAGCAGCATCTGGTCCAACCCGGCGATCTGGTAGTTATAACGGCCGGAATGCCTCTGCCCGCCAAAGGGCATACGAACATGGTGCATGTTAGCCGGATCGGGTGAGCTGTCGGGCCTGGCGAGCGCGCCAGCCGAGTAAAAAGCTGCTCCACACCAGATAGGGACCGAGAAATACATGAGGGAGCCGAGTAGCCTGACCCAGCAGCAGGAACAGAGCGGCAACGGCCAGTTGCACGCCTAATCCCAGCGTGGACAGGGCCGTCATAAAGGCCGGAGCAGGTAAGGGGGGCGTTGCGGTGCCGGTTAGCCAACGGTCCAGCCAGGCAACGAGCCGATCTTGCCATCCGTACAGACCCAGGTAGAGCTGTTGCAGCACGCGCGTTAAGCGGGGCGGATCCCAGGGATACGGATGCGCCTGGCGTTCGTCCAGAAGACTGGTGCGCTCGCCGGCGTGGTGATGGCGATACTGCACGTAGTAGAAGTTGTAAAGCGATCCCTGAAGCAATTGCGCAAGAAGACCGGCGGCTGCTAGGCCCCAGTCGCGCACGCGTCCCCCTCGCCGGCAGGCTACCGCCGCAAATAGCGCGGCATTCACAGCAAAATCCGAAATAGAATCGAGATACCGGCCCAGTCGAGAGGGGCGCTGCAGGCGGGCCAGCGCGCCGTCGAGTCCGTCGAGCAAATGCTTGCCCACTAATAGCGCGGCGGCCAGGCAATCGGTGCGGCGCCGTTTGCGGCGAATCAGCCAGGCTGCCAGGAGTCCGTTCAGCAGAAAAAGCCAGGTGATATGGACCGGACGTATTCGGGTGGGCGCCAGGCGACGCGCCACCCGATGCATTATGCCCAGCCCAAACGCACTGAGGTCCCGAAAAAGCGGGTCAGATAATTTAGTCGGCGTTGCCATTGGTGCCTGCAGGGTAGGTGGGCCGCTGAACGTTTCCTGAGCTGCGCACGTTCCGTAGCTGAACCATTGCCGCAGGCAGGCGTTCGCTTTCTGCTGCCGGCCAGATTTCAAGAGCGCGACCAGCCTGTACCCGCCATGCACCGCGCAGGGCAAAGCCCGGGCATACCTGCCCCGCACCTTTTGCTTGCCCTTCTGATGGGAGGAGGCCTTCTGGCTGGCTGCAGCTCCAGCTCATTTCTGGGACGGCAATTCGAGAACTTTCGGGCTTACTATAACACCTTTTACAATGCACAAAAAGCATTTAACGAAGGCGTTCGCAGCCTGAAGGCTCAGCAGGCCCAACCAGTTGATTTGACTACCTACTTGACCCTGTTTGGCCCTCCGCAGCGCACGGCGAACGCAGCCTCCTTTAACAAGGCGATTGAAAAAAGCGCTGAAGTTGTGCGGCGGCATCCTCAGTCGAAGTGGGCCGACGACGCGCTGATGTTGATTGGGAAGTCCTATTATTATCTGGGCAATTATGCAGGAGCTGCCCAGAAATTTCGCGAAGTAATCGCGCTGGGAGGGACGCAGGCGTTAGCAGCTCGTTTCTGGCTGGCTCGCGCGCTGGTAGCGGCCCGCTCCTATGACGAAGCGCACCGCGTATTGCAGGAAACGCTGGCCAGCGACCAGGTGCCTGATGATTGGCGGTCGCGTTTCTGGCTTTTGCAGGCGGACCTCTACGTGCAACAGGCGCGCTGGGAGTTGGCGCGTGAAGCGTTGGAGGCCGGGTTGCGTCGCGTGCCCGACCGCTCCCTGGGGGCGCGGGGATACTTTCTGCTTGGGCAGGTGTGCGAGACGCTTCAAGACTACGCGTGCGCCTATGCAGCCTTTGCGCGCGTGCAACGTTACCGGCCCGATTATGAGCTGGCGTATGCTGCTGCCTGGCAGGCCATTCGGATTCAGGGACTTTATCTTGATCCTGAGGCGGCGCTGGTGCAACTGCGCCGCATGGAGCGCGATGACAAGCACTTTGCTCGGCGCGCCGAGCTGGCCTATCTGCGCGCGCGCATTTATCAGGCGATGGGAGCGGTCCGAGAAGCCCGCGCTCTCTACTACCAACTGCTTTACGAAAGCGAGGCCAACCCGGGCCGGATCCGCGCGCGCGCCCACTATGCGCTGGGACAGCTTTACCGCGATGCCTTTCAGGATTACCTGTCGGCGGCCGCCCACTTCGATACAGCCGCTGCTGTGCTGCGGAGCCGTCAGGCCCGCGCAGGCACCGAAGCTCCGGCAACCCCGCTGGCGCTGATCGATGTGCAGGAGCAGGCCCGTGTGTTCAAGCAATTTGCTCAAATTCGCCAGGAAATTCAGCGGCTGGACTCATTGCTCTACCTGGGATCGCTGGACGACAAGGCATTTGCTGCCTTTGTCCTGGAGCTGCGGCGTCAGCGGGCGCGCGAGCTGCAAGCGCAGCGCCGACGCGCCGGGCAGCGAGCAGCAGAGCGACAATTTCTGCAAAATCGTTTGAGCCAGTCTGCGCGTGCGGGTGCAGCCGAAGCGGCCTTTGAAGGAGGCGAGGCCGGATTTCTGTTTCACCGCGATCCAGTCCGCGTTCAGGAAAACCGGGCGCGCTTCTTTGAACGCTGGGGACGGCGGCCTCTGGTTCCGAACTGGCGCCGACGGGCAGCCATTCAGGGGACTGCCGTAACCGCCCGCACGCAAACCGGAGCCCCGTTCGAAGGGTTGCCGGACAGAGACGACGAAGAAACGTTGCCACCCGTCGATGTCTCGGAGGTGCCGCGGGATTCCCTGCGGCAGGCCCAGATGCGGGCGGAACGGGCACGCCTGCGCTATGAGCTGGGCAACGTGCTGTTTCTGTCCATGCAGCAGCCCGACTCGGCTGCCTATTGGTACCGCCTGGTAATTCTGGAGGATGCCGACCAGCCGGTGGCGCCGAGGGCCTACTATGCGTTGGCTGAGGTGCAGCGTGCCCTGGGAGATACGCTGGCCGCGCAGGCCCTGCTTGAAGCGTTGCTGTCGCGCTATCCCGATACCCCCCTGGCCAGTCGAATCCGGGGATTGCTGGGAATGCCATCGCAGCCGCAACCAACCGCTTCGGATACCCTGGCCCGGGCGGAAGCCGCTTATGCCGCCGCCGTTAAAGCCTGGCAACAGGGAGCCTATCAGAAAGGACTTCAGCAACTGCTGGAGATCGCAGCCCGTTATCCCGAAACGCCCGTAGCTCCGCGCGCGTTGCTGGCCGTTGGCTATCTGTGGCGTGATATGCTGGATCGCGGTTTGCTGGCCGACAGTGCCCGCCTACCTCCCGTGATCATGCCAGAATCACTACGCCGGGCCCTGCTTTCACAAACGTCCGCTGAGATCGATACCAGCGGAGAGGCCAACGCGGTAGCGGCTCGCGCCGGGCAAGCAATGGGACCTGACACGTTGCGTGCAGAAAAATCTTTGCTTGATACGCTGCTAACGCTGGAGGTTCTTTATACCTATCTGGTCAATCGTTATCCTCAGGCGCCTGAAGCCCGGCGCGCTCGGCAGTTGCTGACGGCGCTGCAAGCCGCTGTCAGCGACACGGGAGATAAGGAAGCAACGAGAGGTGCGGCACGCGCCTTGCCCCAGCGTCGGCCAGATGGTCCGGGGCCGTTGCGCGAGCCAGAGCCGATGCGCGCGGTATGGACCATTCTCCTGCTAGAGACAGATAAGGAAGAGGAAATCGGACAGGTGTTGCCGCAATACCGCGCGCTTGCGCAGGGACGCGTGATTGATGTGCGACCTGTTCGCGTGGGAGAGCGGCTGCATTACCGATTAATTCTGGGACGTTACCGAAGTGAGGAAGAAACGCGGGCTGCCATTGAACAACTGCATCCCGTGTTGCAGGGCGGGGCGCGCCCTTTGCTGCTAGAGCCCACAGGCCAGGAAAACAGGAACTAAAGCAATTTCTTGACGGTTTGGCCTTTGAACCCAGCGGGGGGATTCCCCGTCTGAAAGGTATGATTCCGTAGACGATCGTGTAGCGGAAAACTATGTCGCAAAACGAGCGCGACAGCTTGGAGCTGGAGCGGAAAGAGATGCCGTCAGGGGGCCCGCGTTTGCCCGAACGACGGCCGCGTTTCTCTGTCTGGATTTACCTGGCCATTTTTATGGCCTTGCTGGTGCACTTTTTCTTGTTCTGGAGCAGCACCGATACGCGAACGATTGAATACAGCCAGTTTCTGGAATATGTAGAAAAGGGCTACGTAGAGCGGGTTGAGATTGTCAATGACACGCGGGTGCAGGGGCGCTTTACCGAGGCGGCGGTGCGGGAAGGGGTTGTGCCAGTGCCGATGCGCCGCACCGATTTGCTGCGGGGGCCGCAGACCCCTGAGCTATTGCGTCGTTTTACCACGACCAAGCCGGCCGATCATGACCTGACGAGCTTTCTTCTGGCGTACAACGACCGAGCGCGGGCTGAAGGGCGGCCGACGGTACAATTTACAGCGCGCATTGAAGAAAACTGGTTTGGGGGGCTGCTCACCTGGATTTTCCCGCTCCTTCTTATCATCGCGCTCTGGGTGTTTTTGCTGCGTCGCATGAGTCCCAGCTCTCAGGTGCTCAACATAGGGAAGAATCGCGCCATTCTGTACGATGCGATGGGGAATCAGCGGGTCACGTTTAAGGACGTGGCCGGGTTGGATGAGGCCAAGGAGGAGGTGGCTGAAATTGTAGAGTTTCTGAAAAACCCGAAGAAATTCACGCGGCTGGGTGGCAAGCTGCCGAAGGGCGTTTTGCTGGTAGGCCCGCCGGGGACAGGAAAGACCTTGCTGGCAAAAGCGGTAGCTGGCGAGGCGGGCGTTCCGTTCTTCTCGATTTCAGGTAGTGACTTTGTCGAGATGTTTGTGGGAGTAGGCGCTGCGCGCGTGCGTGACCTGTTCCGGCAGGCCAAAGAGAAAGCACCCTGTATCATTTTTATTGATGAGATTGACGCCATTGGACGCTCGCGGGGCCGCGGCATTATGATGGGCGCCAACGACGAGCGGGAAAACACATTGAACCAGTTGCTCGTCGAGATGGACGGCTTTAACACCGATAAGGGCGTCATCATCATGGCGGCCACGAACCGTCCGGACGTGCTGGATCCAGCGTTGCTACGGCCTGGCCGTTTTGACCGGCAGATTCTCATTGACAAGCCGGATCGCCGTGAGCGGTTAGAAATCTTCAAGGTGCATACACGCGACCTGATTCTGGCTGACGATGTGGATCTGGAGGTGCTGGCAGGGCAGACGCCTGGCTTTGCCGGCGCCGAAATTGCCAACGTCTGCAATGAGGCTGCTTTGCTGGCGGCCCGAAAGGGCAAGGAAGCCGTTGAGATGGAAGATTTCGAGCAGGCGATTGATCGCGTAATTGCCGGTCTGGAAAAGAAAAACAAAATCATTTCGCCGGAAGAGCGGGAGATTGTTGCCTATCATGAGGCTGGCCACGCGATTGTGGGATGGTTCCTGCGCTATACGGATCCAGTGGTTAAGGTCTCCATTGTGCCGCGTGGACTGGCTGCGCTGGGGTATGCGCAGTACCTGCCCGAAGAGCGCTATCTCTATACCAAGGAAGCGTTGCTTGATCAGATGACCATGGCGATTGGCGGGCGGGTGGCCGAAGAGCTGGTTTTTGGGCGCATCTCAACGGGCGCGCAGAACGATCTGGAGCGCATCACCCGCATGGCCTATGCCATGGTGGTGGATTATGGCATGAGCGAGCGCGTGGGGTACGTCAGCTTCAACCTATCTGGGCAGTACGGCGAGCAGCAGGCCTTCTTTGACAAGCCGTATTCGGAAGAGACGGCGCGGCTGATTGATGAAGAGGTGCGTCGGATCATTAACGACGTGCGAAAGCGAGCCCGGCAGATCCTGGAGGAGAAGCGAGATAAACTGGAGGCGCTGGCTCGCCGGCTGCTTGAGAAAGAAGTGCTGGGGCCCCGTGATTTAGTAGAAATTTTAGGACCTCGTCCTTATGGAGATTATCCCTCGCCCAATGGTAAAGAGTCGGCGGAGTTGAAAGATTTGCAAAAAGGCGACCCCACCTTGCCATCTGCCGTTGAAGGGTCCGCTCCGCCGGCAGAGCGGCCAGAACACCCCTCTGCGACATAAAGGGCGGGGAGATGTTCGGAGAGGGAATAGGAGGGTAATTGTATAATCGATCATCTGATATAGATCACTATACCAGTGTAGACCTCTTCAAAGGGGGAACATCGGTGTAAAAACAGCAAAGAATCGAGGGAATGAGGGGAATAGTTTGGGAGTAGGGATTGTAGTGTTTTAAATTAAAAGACTGTGATTGTTGTAAATGATTGTGAAAGTGCCCAACCAGACGAGATAGAGAAGCCGTGCCTACGATTCAGCAGTTGATTCGGTTTGGGCGGAAGCCCAAAGTGAAAAAGAGCAAGTCGGTGGCGCTGCATGGTTGTCCGCAGCGCCGTGGGGTGTGCACGCGCGTGTATACCACGACGCCGAAGAAGCCAAATTCGGCGTTGCGTAAGGTGGCCAAGGTGCGTCTGACAAATGGAGAGGAGGTGATTGCATACATTCCGGGCGAGGGACATAACCTGCAGGAGCACTCCATTGTGCTGGTGCGTGGTGGCCGCGTGAAGGACCTGCCCGGAGTGAAGTATCATATTGTGCGCGGGGCGTTGGACGCAGCGGGTGTGGCGGACCGGCGCAAGTCGCGCTCCAAGTACGGTACCAAGCGACCGAAACAGTAACGGAAGCGTTGCCACGGGGCACCGCAGTGTGAAGCTGTTGGCTGACAACCATGCGTAGAAAACGAGCAGAAAGACGACCCGTAGCGCCTGATCCGGTTTACAACGACGAACTGGTGGCGCGCTTTATCAACTACGTGATGCGCGATGGGAAGAAGAGCATCGCGCAAAAAATTGTGTACGAGGCCTTCCGGATTATTGAGGAGCGCACGGGCGAGCCAGGGATTGATGTGTTCAAGCGGGCGGTAAACAATGCCGCGCCGCTGTTGGAGGTGCGTAGCCGCCGCGTGGGCGGTGCTACCTACCAGGTTCCTATGGAAGTGCGGCCGGAGCGCCGCATGTCGCTTGCCTTTCGCTGGATTATCCAGAGTGCCCGTGCGCGGAAGGACAAAAGCATGGCCATCCGGCTGGCCAACGAGCTAATGGCGGCCGCGCAGGGTGAAGGGGGTGCCATCAAAAAGAAAGATGACATGCATCGCATGGCGGAGGCGAACCGGGCATTTGCCCACTTCCGCTTCTAATGGAGATGTGGTGTGGGGTTGAGCTAAACGAATAGGCGTACAATGGAAGTCAAGTATCACGACATACCGCTAGAGCGGATCCGCAACATCGGCATCATGGCCCACATTGATGCCGGTAAGACGACGACCACGGAGCGGATCCTGTTTTACACAGGCCGGGTGCACCGGATGGGCGAGGTGCACGAAGGAGCGGCCACGATGGACTGGATGGAGCAGGAAAAGGAGCGGGGGATTACGATTACCGCAGCAGCGACCACCTGCTTCTGGTCCGGTTCTAAGAAAGACCGTCCGGTGCATCGGATCAACATTATTGACACGCCGGGTCACGTAGACTTCACCGTAGAGGTAGAGCGTTCGCTGCGCGTGCTTGACGGGGCGGTGGCTCTTTTCTGCGCAGTGGGGGGCGTAGAGCCACAGTCCGAAACGGTGTGGCGTCAGGCCAACAAATACCGGGTGCCCCGCATTGCCTTTATTAATAAAATGGACCGCACCGGGGCCAATTTTGAGGGGACCATTGAACAAATGAAGCAGCGTCTGAAGGCTCATCCGGTCCCCGTACAGATCCCGATTGGCACCGGAGAGATGTTTCGGGGGGTCATCGACCTGGTGCTTAACAAAGCCATTATCTGGCACGACGAAACGCAGGGGGCTACCTGGGATGAAATTGACATTCCAGATGATCTGAAAAAAGAGGCGCGCCACTGGCGCATTCTGATGCTTGAATCCATTGCCGAGCATAACGATGAGCTCCTCATGAAATATCTGGAAGGGGAGCCCATCACGCCTGAAGAAATTCGGGCGACAATCCGTAAGGCAACGCTGAGTCTCGACATTACGCCGGTCTTCTGCGGCAGTGCGTTTAAGAACAAGGGCATTCAGCGCTTGCTGGACGGAATTCTCGACTATCTTCCGTCTCCGGTCGATATTCCGGCGATTAAAGGCCATCATCCGGACACGCACGAAGAGCTGGAGCGTCATCCAAGTCCAGATGAGCCGTTTAGTGCGCTGGCCTTCAAGATCATGACTGATCCCTATGTCGGGAAGCTGACCTTCTTCCGGGTCTACAGTGGGCGGTTGAAGAAGGGCCAGCAGGTGCTCAATACGACGACCGGCAAGAAGGAGCGCATTGGCCGTCTGCTCTTTATGCATGCCAATCATCGGGAGGATGTGGACGAGGTGATGGCGGGTGATATTGCGGCGGCCGTGGGGCTCAAAGAGGTGCGCACAGGCGACACGCTCTGCGATCCGGCACATCCTATTCAGCTCGAAAAAATGGACTTTCCGGAGCCGGTGATCCGGATTGCTATTGAGCCGAAGACAAAAGCGGACAGCGACAAGCTGGCCACCGGGTTGCAAAAGCTGGCCGAAGAGGACCCCACGTTTCAGGTGTCCATTGATCCGGAGACCGGTCAGACGATCATTGCCGGGATGGGGGAGCTGCACCTGGAGATCATCGTGGACCGGCTGCGCCGTGAGTTTAAGGTGGAGGCGAACGTAGGGCGGCCGCAGGTGGCCTACCGCGAAGCCATTCGGGCAACGGTTGATGAGCACTACGTGCACAAGAAGCAGACCGGTGGTCGCGGTCAATTTGCAGAAGTGTACATTGAATTCGGCCCGAATGAGTCGGGTACAGGCCTGGAGTTTATCAACGATATCCACGGCGGCGTTATTCCACGCGAGTTTATCCCGGCGGTAGAGAAAGGGATCCGGGATGCCATGAACCGCGGGCCGCTGGCGGGCTATCCGGTTGAAGGCGTTCGGGCGCGGCTCTACGATGGAAAGACACACCCGGTTGACTCCGATTCCATTTCCTTTGAAATTGCGGGACGCATGGCCTTCCGCAATGCGGCGCGCCGGGCAAATCCGGTGCTTATGGAGCCCATTATGCGCGTAGAAGTGATCACCCCGGAGGAATATCTGGGCGATGTGATCGGTGACCTGAACAGCCGGCGCGGTCGCATTCTGAGCATGGAGCAGCGACAGGAGGCCCAGGTGGTGCGGGCGCTGGTTCCGCTGGCTGAAATGTTTGGGTACTCGACCGACCTGCGCTCGCTAACGCAGGGCCGCGCTATTTATACGATGCAGTTTGAAACCTATGAGGAGGTGCCCAAGAGCATTGCCGATGAGATTATCGCAACGGCAACGGGTGCCACGACTGCCTGAATGATTGGAAACGAACCATCACGCAAGACCCTATAGAGCCATGGCGAAGGAGGTATTTCAGCGGACGAAGCCGCATGTGAACATAGGGACGATAGGTCATGTGGATCATGGGAAGACGACGTTGACGGCGGCCATTACGCAGGTGTTGTCGAAGCGGGTGTCGGATCCGGTGAATCAGCCGCGGACGTTTGATTCGATAGACAATGCGCCGGAGGAGCGGGAGCGAGGGATTACGATAGCGACGGCGCATGTGGAGTATGCGACGGAGAAGCGGCACTATGCGCATGTGGATTGTCCGGGTCATGCGGATTATGTGAAGAACATGATTACGGGAGCGGCCCAGATGGACGGGGCGATTTTGGTGGTGGCGGCGACGGATGGTCCGATGCCTCAGACGCGGGAGCACATTTTGTTGGCGCGTCAGGTTGGGGTTCCGTACATTGTGGTGTTTTTGAACAAGGTGGATTTGGTGGATGATGAGGAGTTGTTGGAGTTGGTGGAGATGGAGGTACGGGAGTTGTTGAGTCAGTATGAGTTTCCTGGGGATGAGGTGCCGGTGATTCGGGGGAGTGCGTTGTTGGCGTTGCAGGGGGAGCCGGAGTGGGAGGATCGGATTATGGAGTTGATGGAGGCGGTGGATGAGTACATTCCGACGCCGGTACGGGAGAAGGACAAGCCGTTTTTGATGCCGATAGAGGATGTGTTTTCGATTACGGGTCGTGGGACGGTGGTGACGGGTCGGATTGAGCGGGGTGTGGTGAAGGTGGGGGATTCGGTGGAGATTATTGGGTTGCGGGAGGACAAGTTGACGTCGGTGGTGACGGGGGTGGAGATGTTTCGGAAGCAGTTGGATCAGGGGGAGGCGGGTGACAATGTGGGGTTGTTGTTGCGGGGTATTGGGAAGGATGATGTGGAGCGAGGGATGGTGGTGTGTGCGCCGGGTAGTGTGACGCCGCATCGGGAGTTTGAGTGTGAGGTGTACGTGTTGTCGAAGGAGGAGGGGGGTCGTCACACGCCGTTTTTCAACGGGTATCGGCCGCAGTTTTATTTTCGGACGACGGATGTGACGGGGGATATTAGTTTGCCGGAGGGGGTGGAGATGGTGATGCCGGGGGACAATGCGCGGTTTCGGGTGAAGTTGATTTATCCGGTGGCGATGGAGGAGGGGTTGCGTTTTGCGATTCGCGAGGGGGGGCGGACGGTCGGTGCCGGCGTCGTCACGAAAATCCTCGACT